>NBLY01000036.1 GCA_002084665.1 Desulfobacteraceae bacterium 4572_35.2
CTTGGTGTTTTACCTGCTGACACTCAAGTTGATATGATTCAGTGCTTACGGGAGCTTTTTTCTATGTAAGTGGATTGATCTGTTTGATTGGTTTTGCAATTAAAACAGGAAAGCCGCCAATATCTAGGATGCTGGCGGCTTTTTTAATGTGCATGAAAGCAGTGTTTAGTTGTGCCGTTTAGGTATGAATGGTTTGCTTGAACTCTTTTTGCGACTACTTGCTGCCCCTTTATCACGATCTGTGCGTGGGCCACTTTTTTTGAATGGTTTTTTATCGCGCGGGGCACTGCTGCCCGACATCTCTTGAATTTTGATGTCATGTTGACGCAGTTTGATCCCTTGTAGTTGCTTAACCTCTTTTTCCGACAAGCTGGCAGCCAGCTCAACTGTTGTGTGTTCGGTAAACAGGCTGATGCGACCGATGGTGCGAATGTTGATACGGCCTTCATTGGTGAATGCGCCAACAATATCACGCGGAGTGATGTTGTGCTTGCGGCCGACGGCAATACGGTAGCGGGTCATCGGTTCGGTGTTGCGCTCGCGCTCACCACGCTCACCACGGTCTCTATCGCGACGTTGCTTGCGATCGTCGAGTGATGGCGTTTGAATGTTAGCCAGTTTCGGGAATAGGTTGGTTTTCTCTTGCAGTTGATGGGCCAGGGCCGCAGCGAGATCAGTCATGTCGATCTCATCTGTTTTGGCAATTCCTTGAATTAGCTCACGCATTGGTTGCAGCGTTTGGTGCTCAAGAGTGTCGTGCAATTTTTTCTTAAACGTCTCAATTCGGCGCGCACCAATGAGTTCTCCCGATGGGATAGGCATAACGGGAATTTCCCGTTTCGTCGCTCGTTCAATTGTTTTAAGGAGGCGGCGCTCTGGTGGGCAAACAAATAGAATCGCCTTACCTTTACGACCCGCACGACCGGTGCGGCCAATACGGTGAATATAGGCTTCGGTATCGAAAGGGATATCGTAGTTAAATACGTGACTGATTCGTTCGACATCGAGGCCACGAGCGGCAACATCGGTGGCAACAACTATGTCGACTTGGCCGCGCTTCAGGCGATCAATGGTGCGCTCACGTAATTGCTGACTCAGGTCACCATTAAGTGCTGCAGCACTAAGGCCACGGGCTTCTAGTTTCTCAGCCAGCTCTGTTGTTGCTGTTTTGGTGCGCACAAAAATGATGGTGCCGTTGTAGTCTTCAGCTTCAAGAATGCGAGTTAAGACATCGAATTTTTGGTTGCTGCGCATCATCAGGTAGTGTTGTTCGATTTGGTCAACGGTCGAGGTGCGTGAGGCGATCTGAACCTCTTGCGCGTCACCGAGGTATTTTTTAGCCACGCGACGGATTGCTGGTGGCATAGTGGCTGAAAATAGCGCACATTGGCATGCTGGCGGTGTGGCACCTAGAATGAATTCAACATCGTCGATAAAGCCCATGCGCAGCATTTCGTCTGCTTCATCGAGAACCACAGCACTAACGCGCTCAAGTTTGAGGCTGCCGCGTTTCATGTGATCCATGATGCGACCAGGGGTGCCGACAACGACCTGAACGCCACTGTTGAGCGCTTTAAGCTGTTGGTACATCGGCTGACCGCCATATACAGCGAGGACTTTAATGCGTGGTAGGTATTTAGCAAAAGACTTAATTGCTTCAGAAACTTGAATCGCTAGCTCGCGAGTTGGAGCTAGTACCAGCATCTGTGGGTAGCGCTGGCTGGCGTCAATGCGTGCCAGTAGCGGTAGAGCAAATGCGGCTGTTTTTCCTGTGCCGGTTTGGGCGGTGCCAAGAAGGTTTTTTCCCTCAAGAAGAATAGGGATACTTTGTTCCTGAATGGGTGATGGTTGCTTGTACTCAAGGTCTGCTAATGCTTTGAGTAAGTTTTCGTCAACACCGAGGGCACTGAAATCAGAGGGTAATGTCATGGGGGGAGGCCTTGCTTTCTAAAATGTATACAGTATGTTTTTCGCCAATTATTTAGCGAGCCTTACAGTATAGGCTAAAAGTTTGGGTTGTTGCAAGTTTTTATTGAATTTTTTTTGTTTTTGTGAGTCGAGGGGTAATTAACTCCTTGAGTTGACACTTTTGTCGTATACGCTTGCGGTGTTGGCTGTTACGATCATGTCTTAAAAATTTTAGTTTGGGTGAAGAAAATCCTTTTTTTAACATGGGGGCTTCATGAACATTCACGAGTATCAGGCAAAAGAAATTCTCGCTACATTCGATATTCCCGTACCTCGGGGTCGGGTGACAGTGACCGCTGATCAAGCGGAACGGGCAGCCAAAATGTTGGGTGGTCGTTGTGTTGTTAAAGCACAGATCTATGCTGGCGGTCGTGGTAAGGCTGGTGGGGTTCAAGTTGCCCATCATCCAGAGCAGGCGCATGAAATTGCCAAGGAGTTATTTGGCAAGCGGATGGTCACTCATCAAACTGGACCAGAAGGTTTGAAAGTACGGCGGATTCTGATTGAGGAGACCGTTGAAGTTGGTCGAGAGTATTATCTGTCGATAACTTTGGACCGTCAAACGTCGCGCTATTGTTTGATCGCTTCAGCGGAAGGAGGGGTGAATATTGAGGAGGTTGCTGAAATTGCACCTGAAAAAATTCATACTCTGACCATTGATCCTTATACCGGATTACGTTCGTATGAGGCGCGAGCCATTGCGTTGAAAATCGGTCTTAGTGGTGCGATTGCTGAAGACTGTGTGCAATTGATCCTCAACCTCTACCGGTGCTGCTTGGAGAAAGATTGTTCGTTGCTTGAGGTTAATCCACTTGTGGTTACGAAAGCAGGTTGGTTGCTCGCTCTTGATGCTAAAATTAATTTTGATGACAATGCGATCTTCCGTCACTGGGAATACCATGAGATGCAAGATTACTCGCAGCTTGATCCGCTGGAGATCAGTGCGGAGAAGTTTGATCTCGCCTATATTAAGCTCGATGGTAATATCGGTTGTATGGTCAATGGTGCAGGTTTGGCCATGGCGACTCTTGATGTGTTAAAAGAGAATAGTGGTGAGCCGGCTAACTTCCTCGATGTAGGGGGCGGCGCAACGCGTGAAAAAGTAGCTGAAGCATTTAAAATAATTTTGCAAGATAGTGATGTCGAAGCGGTGTTTGTCAATATTTGAAGAGGGTAAAAAATTGCTGAAGGAGTCAGGTCTGAATGTTCAGTGTACCGATTTTCTTGGCGACGGTGCTCAGCGCATTGTGGCCATGATGCAAGGTGAAGACCAGTCCTCAAGCAACGCTTAATGGAGAATAGCCATGTCGATATTAGTCAATGCACAATCTAAAATTATTGTTCAGGGGATGACAGGTAAGACTGGGATGTTTCATACTCGTGAGTGCCGCGATTATGGAAGCAATATCGTTGCCGGTGTAACGCCGGGTAAGGGGGGGATCCATGTCGATGGGATCCCTGTTTTTGATACCATGGAGGAGGCGGTGCGGATCACGGGCGGCAACGTGTCGATGATTTTTGTTCCGCCGCCGGGGGCAGCAGATGCGATTTTGGAAGCCTGTGCCGCTGGGATTGACCTCGCCGTGTGTATCACCGAAGGGGTTCCTGTTCGTGATATGGTTCTTGCGCGTCAAGTGGTTGAAGATAGTAATACGCGCCTTGTTGGGCCGAATTGCCCCGGTTTGATCACCCCTGGCGAATGCAAAATTGGTATTATGCCGGGCTATATCCACAAGCCAGGTAAGATCGGTGTTGTGTCACGCAGTGGCACCCTTACCTACGAGGCGGTAAAACAACTTACCGATGCCGGTCTTGGTCAATCAACTTGTGTCGGTATTGGTGGTGATCCCATTATTGGCCTGAAGTTTATTGATGTGTTGGAACTGTTCAATAACGACCCCGATACCGATGGGGTGTTGATGATTGGTGAGATCGGTGGTAGTGCCGAAGAGGAAGCAGCGCAATGGGTTAAAGATAATATGACCAAGCCTGTCGCCGCCTTTATCGCTGGTGTTACCGCTCCTCCGGGTAAACGGATGGGCCATGCTGGTGCGATCATTAGTGGTGGAAAGGGGCGTGCTGAAGACAAAATTGCCGCGTTAACTGCTTGCGGTGTCACCGTTGCCACCAGCCCGACAGCAATGGGTGAGGCGATGTTGAAAGGGTTGGCGCAACAGAGTTAGTGGTGATCATTTGATTCATCGGTTTACCTATATGCTACATCGTTTTATTATTTATTACGTGCGCGCCAGATCAATTTAATTGATCTGGCGTCATTTTATTTCTGGTAATTTGATGTCAAATACGGTGTGATGCGCGCCATGAGTTGCGTTTTAATAAAAATACCTCTGGGAGGCAATTGTGAACCTGCTGCGTAAGTTGTGGCCGTGGTTGGTTCCGTACCGTCGTGCTCTCTATATTGGAACACTGTGGATTATTGTCACCAATGCGTTGCTGTTGGTAATCCCCCAATTGTTGCGTTTGGGCATTGCGGCCATTGAGCAAAAACATTGGCAAGATGTCCAGTTATATGCTGCGCTGATAGTAGTGCTTACCCTCATGGGTGGCGCTATTAGGGTGATCTCGCGACTCAATTTTTTACATACTGGCCGTCGCGTTGAGGTCGATTTACGTCAGGCGATGTTTGAGCGCTTGCTGTACCAGCCCGGCCCCTTTTTTAATGATCAGCGCGTCGGTGATCTCATCTCCCGTTTTACCAATGATTTAATCAATGTTCGCATGGTGGCAGGCTTTGGGGTTGTTTCACTCGTTAATGCCGCTGTTGTCTATCTGATTGCGCTGTCTTTTATGTTGTGGATGTCACCGTCGTTGACCCTTGCCGCACTGCTCCCCTTTCCCGTCATGTTGCTGGCCATCAAGCGTATTAGCCGCCATCTGCTCCACTATTCAGCTCAGGTTCAGGAGCGGCTCGGTGGTCTCAGTGATGTAGTTGAAGAGACGCTGCGTGGTCAGTCAAGTTTGCGCAGTAGCGGCTTTCAGGAGCCGCGTTGCCAGCGTTTTTCGGCGATAAACGAACAATATTTAGAGTCATCCGTTGCTCTGGCGCGTATGAGAGCACTGATCCTGCCGGTGATGAGCATCGTGACGCCGTGCGGCATTTTAATGGTGCTCTATTTCGGTGGTCAGCAGGTGATTGCTGGAACTCTTCATCTTGGCGATATGGTGGCATTTAACGCCTATTTGGTGCAGTTGACCATGCCAACAATGCTTCTCGGTTGGATTTTAACCCTCGTCCAGCGGGCGACGATTGGCATGGAGCGGATCAATCTGTTATTGAACTTGAGTCAGCCACAACCATTGCTTGATCATCATCAAGGAAGCGAGCGTCCACCTCGAATTGAGTTTCGCCATGTAACCTTCACCTACACTGGCGGGCGGCAAAATATACCTGTGTTACGTGATGTGTCGCTGACGATTGAGGCTGGAACCCTTGTTGGTCTGACGGGCTCAGTTGCTAGTGGTAAAAGTACCCTGCTCCATCTATTGACTGGCCGTTACCCTGTTGATGCCGGTCAATTGTTAATTGATGATGAAGATATCGCCACCTTGCGCCGCCAACAGTACAGTCAAAAGTTGTCGGCGGTATTGCAGGAGGGGCAACTCTTCAGTGGTACTGTGGGGGATAATTTCCGCTTTGCCGCACCAAATTTATCTGATGATGATCTCAATCAGTTGGCGAAAAAAGTGATGCTTTTTGATGAGATTAGTCGGTTTAGCGAAGGGTTTTCAACCCTGATTGGTGAGGGCGGTCTGACTCTTTCGGGCGGCCAGCGTCAGCGTGTCGGTGTCGCGCGGGCGTTAGCGCGGAACCGTGAATTGTGGTTGTTGGATGATCCTTTTAGTCATCTGGATACCTTCACCGCTCGCCAAGTGTGGGAGAATTTGCGTCAATGCTTGCACGGGCGTACCGTGCTGTTTGCCTCAAGCCGTGTGTCGATTTTACAGAGCGCGGATAATATCGTCATGCTCGATGGTGGCGAGGTGAGTGTTCAGGGCAGCCATGAGGAATTGATGGCGCAAGATGGTGAGTATGCTCGTTTAGTGCAGCGGGAACAGTTGCACCGTGAGATGGAGGGGCTATGAGATCGATTCACAGCGATGAAATTCATGGCCGTTATCTCGATAGTAAAATATTGCGCCGTTTTCTCCCTTTTGTTCGCCCTTATTGGAAAAAGGCACTAGCGGGATTGTTGCTATTGCCGTTGATCTCGGTGGTGCGTATTGTGCCGCCGTTATTGATTAAATTGGCGATTGATGAAAGCATCCTCCCCGGCGATCTGAGTAAGTTGCTGCCAATTTCTGCCGTTCTCGTTGCCCTATTAATTGTCGAAGGGGGCTTGGTGTTCGGTCAATCGTTGTCTGTGCAGATGGTTGGTCAGTACATAATGGCTGATTTGCGCCGTGATAGTTTTGCTAAGTTGATGCGTTTACCGCGAAGTTGGTATGATTGGCAAGCCTCTGGCCGTTTACTGACACGCCTGACCACCGATGTTGAACATGTTGGCGACCTATTTGGTTCAGGGATCGTTTCGGCGATTGGCGATATTTTTACCCTAGTGATGATCTTTATCATCATGATGACCATCAATGTACCGTTGTCGTTGATCTCATTTGCGGTTGTGCCGTTATTGATTGCGGTGATTGCCCTCATTCGGCGGCCTATGCGTACCGTTATGCGTCAGTTGCGTGCTCGCCAAGCCAGTTTAAATGCTTTTATTACTGAACGATTAAACGGTATCGCCGAAGTGCAAATTTTTAGTCAAGAGCAACGCACCAGTGCTGAATTTGATGATCTTCAAGATGACTACCGCCACAGTGCATTGCGTTGGGTGAGTCTTGAAGCGATGTTTTATGCTAGTGTCCATATCTTTGGTAGTCTCGCCGTGGCCGCTATTCTGTGGAAAGGTGGCGGTGAGGTGATGCGTGGCGCAGCGACTTTTGGTACCTTGGTGGCTTTTATTGAGTATTCGCGTAAGTTTTTTATGCCGCTCACCGATTTGGCCTCTAAGTTTTCAGTGTTGCAAACCAGTAACGCCTCTCTCGAACGAATTTTTGACCTGTTAGATCAGCCGGAAGAGGATCAGGGAACGTTGGCTGTTGCTGCTGGCCCTGGTCGGGTTGAGTTTTGTGATGTGCGCTTTTCGTATGTTGCTGATGAGCAGGTTTTGAAGGGGGTAAGTTTTACTCTTGAACCGGGGAAGTGTGTGGCCTTGGTGGGTGAAACAGGTAGCGGGAAAAGCACCCTGCAAGTTTTTGAGCATCTGCGCCATACTAGAGCGCACACGGTGGTTGAGCGTCTCGGTGGGTTAGATGGTCAGTTGGTTGAGCATGGTAAAAATTTATCCAGTGGCGAGCGTCAACTGCTATGTTTGACGCGTACTCAGATTCAAGATCCGCAAGTAATAATTCTCGATGAAGCGACCAGCCATCTCGACGGCGATAGTGAAGAGCTAGTTTACCAAGCAATGAGGGCCGTTGCGGGTGGTAGGGCAACGCTGATGGTTGTCCATCACTTGCGTTTAGCCGCTGAGGCCGATCTGATCGTGGTGCTGCATCAAGGTCATGTGTGTGAGCAGGGCAGCCATCGCCAACTGCTCGAAAAGCAAGGGCGCTACGCACAACTGTGGCAAATTCAACAACTCGATTCACAAGGATAATAGGGGAAATGGGATCACATGGCACGGCATAAAAAGAAACAATCTGCAAATACGGAAGCGGGCAAAGAGGGGCTGATAGTCAGTCACTTTGGTGTCGCCGTTTTAGTACGCTACGATGAGTGTGATTCTAGCGCCCAGCAAATCGAAGAGCGGGTTAAGGTTAAGCGCAATTCGGGCCATGTTGTCGGTGACCGAGTTCACGTTGCGGGTGAAGTGTTGCGTGGCTTGCCGCGCCACAATGCGCTGCGTCGCCGCGATGCCTTTGATAAAGTACGGACTATGGCCGCCAATCTCGATATGTTGGGAATTGTTGTCGCACCCCGCCCTGAAACGCCAGCAGGTTTTCTTGAGCGCGCCGTAGTTGCTGCCCACGCTGCTAACATCGAACCATGCTTAATTGTCAATAAATGTGACCTTGCCAGTGTCGACAGTCTCGCCGAACAGCTCGGCGCAGATTTTCCTGTCGTCACCCGAGTGTTCTCTGTCAGCGCTCTTACTGGCGAAGGGCTTGATCCGTTGCGCGAGTTTCTATCTCGCGGCCGCAGTGCCTTTGTCGGTGTGTCAGGAGCAGGTAAAAGCTCGCTGCTGAACGCATTGTGCCCGCAAGCTCAGCTGGAAATTGGTAGCTTAAACGATGACGATCACGGCTGTCATACTACCAGTGTTTCAACTCTTATCGCTTTGCCCACTATGACTATTCTCGATCAACAGCCCTGCCGCTTCCGCAATTGCCGCCATCGCCAAGAGCCGGGTTGCTCCATCAAGCAAGCCATTGAAGATGGCCACCTTACTCAGCAGCGCTATGAGCTGTATTTACGTACCCTTGATGACATTGAAGCGCTAGAGCTTGCTAGTGTCGATCGACGCAAGCCGTTTTAGTGTTTTTTGGTTTGAATCTAACTGTTACGGTGAGTCATTTTTCCTGTTCGATTCGAATTTGTTGAAGCGGGGCGGTGGGGAGAAGGTTTGAGATGTCTAGGTTTTTAGTGCTGAACCTTATCGTTCTTGTCATGTGTCTAGTGGCCTGTGTCCCAAGTGGCAGACAGATGAGCGTCGCCGAGGTTGACCTGCTAAGTCAAGAACGTGGTTATTCTCATCGTGTGATGGATGGTGGAACTTTTTCGTTGCTTACCGTTTCTGCTGATGTGACCCCTGTTGTGCATGGCGATATGTTGCGCGTGTATATTGAGGGTGATGGGTTGGCCTGGCGAACGCGGCGCCACCTTTCGCCTCATCCCACCCCGGTAAATCCTTTAGCGTTGCGTTTAATGTTGGCTGATCCTTCAGCCGATAAACTCTACATTGCTCGGCCATGTCAATTTGTGCAAGGCGATTATTGTGATCCACGTTTTTGGTCTACTGATCGTTATCATCAAGATGTTGTGGCTGCGGTGGCATCGGTGTTGTCACAGTTTAAGCAGGCGCGCGGCTATGACCAAGTGGAGTTGGTCGGCTATTCAGGTGGGGCAACGGTGGCATTGTTGGTGGCTGCGCAGCGTGATGATGTGCTGTCGGTGCGAACGGTGAGTGGTAATTTGGATCACGTTGAGTTTTGTCGATTACACCATGTCACAGCCTTGAGTGGTTCACTGAATCCAATTGATTTTACCGCGTCATTGCAATCGATTCCTCAGCTTCATTTTGTCGGTGGCCAAGATTCTGTGGTCCCTATCGAGATATTTAATTCCTATGTTGGTTGTTTTGACGATCCGCAGTTGGTTAAGTCGGAGGTTGTGCCGGGGATGGGCCACCGTGAAGGCTGGCTTGAGCAGTGGATTGAGCTGCTGCAACGGCCGTTATAGTGCTTAATACGCGTAGTTTGTGTGTAAGTTCGATGGAGTCATGATGGGAAATTAAGTGCAAACGTTGAACATCAGGACTCCAGCGAGCTTACATGGTTTCTCACTGTCCTGTATTGGCTAGTTATGATGGCATCGCAAAAAATCGCAAAAAGTCCGCTCACCTGCGTTGAAGCGGGATTGTCACCCCTATCTGTGCTCAACGTTGTCACTTAACTTTCCACTGATAGGGGTGATAATCCCGTATCGTGGGTGTGGCGGTCATTTTTTCTCTATCACCAGCAGGTAGGGCGCATTGTTGCGGTTGACAGGCTGGACTCTGAGCACATTCCATGTTTGCCCATCTAGTTCATTGCATAAATTTTCAATGGCTTCCACCTCTTCCTTTGCCCCATCGTGACCAGTGTAGAGCACCAACGCAATGCGGCCACTTGGTGCGAGCAATTGAGTTGCTTGCTTTATGGTGTCACAACTGCTTTTGGCATTGGTCGTGGTGCTGTGGTCGCCGTTGGGCAGGTAACCAAAATTGGCAATCATCGCTTTTGGTTGTGGCGTGATGCGGGGGTCAATCAATTGTGTTAATCGGCTGTGGCAACAGGGATAGAGGGTGATTCCTGCAGTTGAAGCCAGTTGCCCTGTCGCGTTTGTTGGACATCAAAAGCGACAACTTGCCCCCGATGAATAGCGTCAACCTGTTGGGCCAGCCATAACGTATCGTGACCGCGACCTGCGGTGAGATCAATGACAAAATCACCCGGATTAATCACTTCAGCTAATAATTTATGCGCCCAGTTGATCACATTGATAAACTCATTTTTTTGACGGCTCATTTTTTTACCCTTGTCGATTGTTCGGAAACATTCTTGACCTAAATGGTTGCCAATGGCGATTATTAGCGATACAGTGCGCGCATGAAAAATACAACAGAAAATACCTTAAACGTAGTAGAAAATCTCCCTTACGATTTTAATCTCGATTTAGATTCATGGGGGTTAACCAGTAAGGATGTTGAAATAGCCCGCTTTGGTTCGGTGATGGATCCTGAAATCATTGCTCAAAGTAATGCGCTGTTTGGTTACACTGGTGATCAGTATTATTTTGATATGGATATCCGTAAACACTTCGGCTTGGATAAATACGCAGGTGATATTATCCCGTATTGGAAGACGGAAACTGTTGAAGCGATGGACGCTTTTTGCCACCGCGAAGGCTATCGTAACGGCGCTGGCGAGTGTGTGTCGTTATCAACGCTGTACGCAGCGGCACTGTTTGTTGTGTGTGGTATCCCTTTGGAAAATATCTTCCTTATGGCAACGCCGCTTCATTCACAAAATTTTGTTGACGTAAAGGGTGGCGTGGTCACCAATAATCGCCGTATTGTTACGCAGAACATGTGGTTCAATGGTACCGAGTTGTCAGCCCGTGCCCAGCGCGCTTTGCGTAATGAGCAGGTGACGATGGTAGCTCATTGTAGTGGTAGCATCCATTCTGTCTACCCTGATGCCAGTATTGATGGTGCAGCTTACAATCGTTTTAGCGAAAAATTGACCGATTATCTTGATATTGAATTGAACCTTGAAGTGCTGTGTAACTTTTTGCGCGTCGATTTGAATCAACAGGAGATGCAGCGAAAGTTGATGGACGAGTTTGATTGCCAGCAGCAGCAAGCGTGTCAATTGATTCAGCAGATTCGTGCTTTTATCCATATTCAACCACGGTTGCCGCAGCTCTCTGATAAGCAGGTGAAAGAGGTTGCACCGATTGTTCTCACTGCGGATATGGACCGCAATGCTGTTATTGCACAGTTGGCAACATTGCGTGAGCAAAATACCGTTGTCGATCTTGCCTTTTATGCCAGCCGTGATATGAATTGGTGCGATTGGTCGCCGTTTATTAAGGCGGCTATGGAGCGCAATCCGGTGGTCGTTGTTGGCACACAGTCGCTGGACGACGAAGCATTGATTGACTGTTTTGTGGCGATGGAGTCCGAATCAATTTATTCCGTTGGCCGCCTCGCTCAACCCGACGAAGTATGGAATTTTCAACGCGGTGATGGCGTAGAGCGGGCTATTTGTTTGGCAAATGTGTGGAAAAGTCGTTATCCGCAGCAACAGCTCACTTTAGCGATCACAGATGAAGTGGTTACATTGAATTTAGCTGGTCAGGCTGTGTCCTTTGCTAGTGCTAAAGGATTGCAAAAACAATTGACTCTGTAGCGAATTGGTTCTTATGCGTGATTGACACACATACAAAAATCGGTTACCTTCGCGAAAAGGTAACCTGTTTGGTTATGTTTTTAAGGTGAAGAGATCGGCGTGTCGCAAAACAGGCTGATTATCTATTTTAAATAAGACAAGGTAGGAATTTATGGAACGAATTTATCTTGATAACAATGCAACGACCATTGTTGATCCGCAGGTTCGTGAAGCGATGGACCCTTTTTATTGCCAAATGTATGGCAACCCCAACTCATTGCATTCATACGGTATTGAAGTGCGGCCTTACCTGCACCAAGCGATGGAGCAGATGTACGCAGGTATTGGTGCGCGCGATGAGGATGATGTCATCATTAATTCCTGTGCTACTGAGGGTAATAATACTGTCATCATGGGGATGTATTTTAATCTTCTGAAAGATACTCGTAAAAAACGCTTGGTCACTACTCAGCTTGAACATCCATGTGTACGCGAAGCGTGCCGTTTTTTAGAAACACAAGGGGTTCAGGTTACTTATCTCGCTCCTGATCGTGATGGGATGATCACCGCAGAGATGGTGAAAGAGGCCATTAACGATAAAACGGCGCTGGTTTCGGTGATGTGGGCCAACAACGAGACCGGTTTGGTTTTGCCGATTAAAGAGATTGCCGAAACCTGTAAGGAAAAAGGGGTTTACTTTCACACCGATGCCGTTCAGGCGATCGGTAAGGTGGATGTTGATCTGCGTGATGTTCCCATCGATTATTTGACCTTTAGCGCCCACAAGTTTCATGGCCCGAAAGGTGCGGGCGGTTTATATATTCGTCAAGGTGCAAGTTTGCCACCGTTGTTGCACGGTGGTGAGCAGATGGGTGGCCATCGTGCTGGAACCGTCGATGTCGCCGGTATGGTCGGTATGGGTAAAGCGATGGAAATTGCCGTCGATAGTCTCGACTTTGAAGATAAAGAGGTTCGTCGCCTACGTAATAAACTTGAAGATGCTCTACTGAAAAATGATGATGTGATGGTTGTTGGTGACCGTGAGCTTCGTACGCCGAATACCCTTTATGTCAGTATTCGCGGTGTTGAGGGTGAGGCGATGATTTGGGACCTCAACGAGCATGGTATTGCCGCATCAACGGGCAGTGCTTGCGCTTCTGAGTCGCTAGAGGCGAGTCCTATTCTTACTGCTATTGGTGCCGACAAGGAGTTGGCCCATACCGGGGTGCGTTTTAGTTTGTCGCGCTTTACCACCGAGCATGAGATTGATCGAACCATTGAGGTGGCCAATAGAGCAATCGATCGCTTGCGTCAGCTTTCAACATCATATTAATGATTCACAGTCTTGCTGCGGCAACTGTTTGATGGGAGTACTTAAGTTATGGCAAAAAATGATTTAATTGGCGGTTCTCTTTGGGAACAATATTCTGAAAAAGTTTCCGAACGGATGAACAATCCACGCCATTTTGGTGAACTGACGCAAGAGGATGCTCAGGCAATGAATGGCCGTTTGGTTGTTGCCAATGAGGGGGCTGAATCCTGTGGTGATACGGTGCGTTTGTTTTGGGTTGTTGGTGATGATGATGAAGTGATTAAATCGGCAAAGTTTAAGTCGTTTGGTTGCGGAACCGCCATTGCCTCAACGGATATGATGGCCGAGATGTGTATCGGTAAAACTGTTGAACAGGCGACAAAAATTACCAACCTAGATGTTGAAAAAGCTCTACGCGATAGTGAAGATGAGGCCGCTGTGCCACCACAGAAGATGCACTGTAGCGTTATGGCCTATGAGGTGATCAAGCAGGCAACAGCTATCTATCGTAATGTTGATGTGGCAACGTTGCAGGAAAAAAACATTGTCTGTGAGTGTGCGCGAGTATCGTTGCAGATGGTTGAAGATGCGATCCGTATCAATGATCTTACCACGGTGGAAGAGATTACCGATTACACCAAGGCGGGTGCTTTTTGTAAATCCTGCATCGAGCCGGGTGGCCACGAAAAGCGTGAGCATTACCTTGTTGATATTTTAGCGCGTGTGCGTGGTGAAATAGAGCGCGAGAATAATCCCGATGGTGTGGTGGGGGATGATTTTTTAAGTTTATCTATTGTTAAACAGATTAAGGCGATTGAGCAGTCATTAGATCAATACGTTCGCCCAGCTCTGGCGGGTGATGGCGGTGGTGTTGAACTCGACGATGTTTGTCTAGGTGACGACGGTCTTGTTCATGTTCATATTAAGTATCAGGGCTCCTGTAAGGGCTGCGCTGGTAGCGTTGCCGGAACCTTAAGTTTTGTTCAAAAAAGCTTGCAGGGTACTGTCAGCGATAAGATTCGTGTTGTTGTTGCTCAAAGCTAAACAGCGAAAGTCGCGAATGGAAATTTGTTAGAATAGCAAAAAGAGAAGGGGCAGCCGAAACAGGGCTGCCCCTTTTTCTTTGGCAGCAGAACATTGACTTACGGACGCTCTGGTTCTATCATGCCAGCTTTTATAGAGTGATGTTTAGTTGTACTGGGTTAGCCTTAAAAGGATGCGAAAATCATGGCACTGTTACAGATACAGCACTATCCAGAAGTTGTTCTCACTGAGAAGTCGGCTCCAGTGGTTGAATTTAATGCGGAATTGCGCACCTTAGCGGCCAATATGGTTGAGACCATGTATGCCGCGCCAGGGGTTGGTTTGGCTGCGCCACAAGTGGCAGTACTCACGCGCTTGGTCGTCATCGATTGTGGTGATAAGGAAGATCCAAAGCTCATTGTGGCCGTGAACCCTGAAATCATTGAGCGTGATGGCGAATCCTATGAGGAGGAGGGCTGCTTGTCGGTTCCCGACTATTACGCCCACATTAAGCGCAGTGAGTGGGTACGTGTCCGTTTTCAAAATCTTCAGGGCGATGTGGTTGAGTTTGAAACAAAAGGGTTGTTGGCTATCTGTTTTCAGCATGAGATTGATCATCTCGATGGCAAACTTTTTGTCGATCGCTTGTCGTCGCTTAAAAAAGGGATCTTTCGTAAAAAATATCAAAAAATTATGGAACAACAGCAGGAGCAATTGTGATTGAGACGAAAAATATTCGTACCGTATTTATGGGGACCCCCGATTTTGCTTTAGCAACGTTTGCAGGCTTGATCGCGGCAGGGCTTGATCTTGTCGGTGTGTACACCCAACCTGACCGTCCGAAAGGGCGTGGCAAAAAGATGGCCGCGCCGCCGGTGAAAGAGCTGGCCTTGCAGCACGATATTCCGGTGTTCCAACCGCGCCGTTTACGTGATGATCAGGCGGTTGCCGAATTGGCGGAATTGAAGCCAGACCTTATTGTGGTGGTGGCTTACGGCCAAATTTTGCCGCAAAGTGTGTTGGATCTGCCTAAATATGGCTGTATCAATGTTCACGCGTCACTGTTGCCTCGTCATCGTGGGGCGGCACCGATCAATAAGGTGATCATTGATGGCGATGAGGTTGCCGGTGTTACCACAATGATGATGGATATTGGCCTCGATACCGGTGATATGTTGGTTAAGCGTTCGTTGTCAATCTTTCCTCAAGAAACAGCAGGACAGTTGCATGATCGGCTTGCTTTGTTGGGTCGTGAGGCGATGGCCGAAACTTTAGCGCGGCTGTGTGCCGGGACCTTGAGTCGCGAAGTGCAGGATGACAGCCTTAGTACCTATGCCGGAATGATGAAAAAAGAGGATGGTTGTGTCGATTGGACTCAGGATGCCACGACCATTCACAATCTGGTGCGCGGCCTCGATCCGTGGCCTGCAGCGTATACCACCCTTGATGGCCAAACGTTGAAAATTGCCGACACCCGCTTGTGTGATGGTGAAGGGCGGCCCGGTACGATACTTCGTGCTGATGCTGATGGCGTTATTGTTGCCTGCGGTCGGGGGGCACTCAGGGTCAATGGGCTTCAGTTGCCCGGTAAAAAGCGTTTAAGTGCTGCCGATTTTGTTCGTGGTCGCACGTTGGCCATCGGTACGTTGCTCGGTAGCGAATAACTTAAAGAGGTTGATCTGCACAGTTGCTAACCTGTTGTTTGCTCCTTGTAAAATAAACATGATAATAGAGGGTATGTGACACATGTTGAATAATGTAAAAACAGTGGGCTTAATGGCCTTGATGACCATTTTGTTGATGGTGTTTGGTGGTGTTTTAGGTGGGCAAACAGGGGCAATCTTTGCTTTGGTGATGGCTGCCGTGATGAATATCGGTTCCTACTGGTTTTCCGATAAGATTGTCCTGCGCATGTATAAAGGACATGAGGTAACCAGCGGTGTTTTGTACGATGTCGTTCACGAGTTGTGTCAGCGTAATCAATTAGTGATGCCAAAAGTGTTTATGATTCCTGAATCAACGCCTAATGCGTTTGCCACGGGGCGAAATCCTCAACATGCTGTTGTTGCGGCGACAGAGGGGATTATGGGGATTCTTAGTCGCGAAGAGCTGATGGGCGTTATGGCGCATGAGATGGCGCACGTGAAGCACCGTGATATTTTGATTGGTTCCATTGCTGCTACCATAGCTGGTGCGATCTCGTATATGGCTACTATGGCACAATGGTCGATGATCTTTGGTGGTTTAGGTGGTGTGGTGGTTTAGGTGGTGGTGATGACGAAGAGGGTGGCAGCAATTTCTTTGTGATGATTGTCACCATGATCTGTGCGCCTATGGCTGCTATGCTAGTGCAGATGGCGGTTTCTCGCTCCGATGAACAATGTTAATGATGCCACGGCCCATATGTTTATCGTTAATCCACTGAGTGGCAAGGGGTTGCAGAGTATGTTTTCGACTCACCCACCAATGGATGAGCGCGTTCGTCGGTTAGAAGAGATGGCATAATGGCTCAAGCTGGATAGTGATCGTTTAGTTTTAGAGCTTAAGGATAGTTGAATGTTGTGGCGGGGGCGTGTAAAGCATGCCCCCGTTTTGTTGTGAACTGTGTTGGCGAGGATTTAAGCTGTGGCTAAAAAGAAAAAAATTGTAGCGAAAGATGCTCGTTCGATCGCATTTCAAGTGTTGTGTCGCGTTGAAGATGGAGCCTACTCAGATCTTGCTCTTGATGGTGCGCTAGAGGCAGTTCCGACTCTTGACCCGCGTGAACGTGGTTTGGCGACCGAGCTTGTTTATGGTGTTTTACGTCGTCGTGGCAGTCTTGATTATATCCTCGATGGCTATTGTCGTCAGTCGTTAGCTAAGTTGGAGCCTCAAGCTCTGTGTCTGTTGCGCTTGGGTGTTTATCAGCTTTTTTATTTAGATAAGATTCCACAACGTGCCGCTGTCCATAGCACGGTTGAATTGGCACGCCAGATGGGTTTGGAGCGGGTGACTGGCCTTGTTAATGGTATTCTGCGCTCCTGCTTGCGTGAGCCTGAGCGGGTTAAATGGCCCAAACAACAATGTGACCCCGTTGGTTGGTTGACCCATAAACAGTCGCTTCCCGCATGGTTGGCTAGTCGTTGGTTGGCTGAGTTTGGCTTGCCGGAAGCATCGGCCCTTGCTGAGGCCATGACTCAGGTGCCGCCAACCACCGTCCGTGTTAATCTGCTGAAAACAGATCGTGACTCGTTTATTCAAAAGCTTGCCGAGCTGGATGTTGTCGCTACGCCGACCCGCTTTGCCCCCGAAGGTGTCATAGTGGAGCGCGGTGGCTTGCGGTTGCTTAACGGGGTCGATTTGGCGTTATATCAAGTGCAGGATGAGGCGAGTATGCTCATTGCCCACTTGTTGGGCCCTAAAGCTGGGGAGAAAATCCTGGATGTCTGCGCGGCACCGGGTGGTAAAACGACTCACTTGGCTGCCCTGACGGATAATCAAGCTGAAATTATGGCGATGGATCTATATCCACAGCGCCTCGATTTGCTGCGTGGTAGTGCCGTGCGCTTGGGCTGTTCTTCGATCACCACTCAGGCGTGGGATATGACCCAGCCGTGTACCCTGTTGGCGGGACAAACGTTCGATCGCGTACTGGTAGATGCGCCATGTAGTGGGCTTGGGGTGTTGCGGCGTAATCCAGAATCGCGCTGGCGACGTACGGAGGCCGATATCCTTCGCTTGGCAAAGCTGCAAGGGGAGATATTAACTAACGCTGCCGAGCTTGTTAGCTCGGGTGGTATGTTGTTGTACTCATTGTGTACCACTACAGCTGAGGAGTCGCGCGAGGTTATCGAGCGTTTCTTAGATCACAATTCTGATTTTGTTCAGCAAGACCTGCGTACTCATGCACCTGAGTATTGGCGCGAGTTGTTTGATGATCAAGGGCGTTTGATGACGCTGACAACTCGCCATGATGGCATGGACTGCTTTTTTGCGACAGCGTTACGGCGAAATTGATTGTGACGTTGACCGGATCTTTTTTATTTATCCCCCTTATCAATATCTACTTGGAGCTCAACCATGATTAAAATTTCTCCGTCGATCCTCTCTGCTGACTTTGCTCGTCTTGGTGCTGAAATTCGGACTGTGGCACAAGCGGGGGCTGACTATATTCATGTTGATGTCATGGATGGCCATTTTGTCCCCAACATCACCATTGGTGCGCCGGTTGTTAAGGCGTTGCGTCAAGTGACAGATCTGCCCCTTGATGTTCATCTGATGATTGAAAATCCTGATCTCTATATTCCCGATTTTGCCGCTGCTGGTTCGGATATTATTACCGTTCATCAGGAGGCTGTTCCCCATCTTCATCGAACTGTACAGTTGATTCACAGCTTGGGTAAAAAGGCGGGAGTGGCGATCAATCCAGCTACTCCGGCATCGACCCTTGAGGTGATTATTGATGAGATCGATTTGATCTTAGTTATGAGTGTTAATCCCGGTTTTGGTGGTCAGAGCTTTATCCCGTCGATGTTGCCAAAGATTAAACAGCTGCGCGAGATGGTTGAACGCAGTGGTCGTTCAATTGAGATTGAGGTGGATGGTGGGGTGAAATCTGATAATATTGGCGAGATCGCTGCGGCAGGTGCCGATGTGTTTGTTGCCGGTAGTGCGGTGTTTAATGCGCCAGATTACACTGAAGCCATTAGTGCCTTACGTCAGAGTGTGGCATAAGGTTCAATGCTGATGGTGGGGAGGTAGCTAGTGGCTAGTTCGAATTTTTTGACACGGATTCAAGAAGCTGTTTTGATTGGTGACGGTGGTATGGGGACGCTGCTCTATGAGCAAGGTGTTCCTGTTGACAGCTGTTTTGAGAGCTTGAATCTTTCCCATCCCCATCTGGTCACCGCGGTGCATCAGGCCTATCGAGCCGCTGGGGCGCAACTGCTTGAAACCAACACCTTTAGTGCTAATCGTGCCCGCTTAGCGATGCTTGGCCTTGAAGCCGATGTCCATCAAGTAAATGCAGTTGGGGCGCGCTTGGCTCGTCAGGCAGCAACTGATGATTCCGATCTGTTTATCGCTGGTGCGGTGGGGCCGTTGGTTGGTTGTGATCAAGAGTCGCTGTTAAGTGTAGCTGATCAGGAACAGATGTTTCGTGAGCAGATGGAGGGCTTGGCAGATGGCGGTGTCGATCTGTTGTTGCTTGAAACCTTTGCTTCACTGGCGGAGCTTAAGTTGGCGATCTCGGTTGCTAAAAAAATTGGCCTGCCCGTTGTTGCTCAGATGACCTTTTTTGCTGAAGGGCGCACTCGCGAAGGTCTTGATGGTGCTCAGGTTTCACGTGCCTTGGATGAGATGGCCCGACTTGGTGATGGCTGTGCTGCCGATGTTGTCGGTGCGAATTGCGGTTCTGGCCCCCATGATATGTTAGCTGTAGTTCGTCAGATGGGGGGCGCTGTCGAGCGACCGATCTCAGCCTTTGCTAATTCCGGTTTCCCTCAATATGTAAACGGTCGACATATCTACTTGGCGACCCCAGAATACTTTGCTCAGCGCAGCCAAGAGATGGTTGTTAGTGGGGTTTCACTGGTGGGTGGGTGCTGTGGTACGACCCCAGAGCATATTGCTGCACTTGCCCAACGTCTCAAGGGAGTTAGGCCGGTAGCGCGCACCTTGGCACCACTTGAGGTTGAGAAAACTAAGAGTGTTGAGTCTGTTGTCACTATCTCCTCTGCGCGAGAAAATTCACCACTGCTAAAGGGTGGTGGCAAACGTCTGCCGATCACTGTGGAGTTAGACCCGCCACGTGGCCTTGATTGTACTCAGGTGATTCAGCGGGCGCGGCAGTTGGCTGCTAGCGGTGTTGATGCGATTAATCTTGCCGAAAACCCACTTGCGCGCATTCGTATGGGAAATTTAGCCCTCGCGGCCCGCATTCAAGACGCGACGGGGGTTCCGGTCATTGCCCATGTGACCTGCCGTGATCGTAATTTGATTGGTCTTCATTCTGAATTGATGGGTGCTCATCTGCTCGGCTTGCGTCATATCCTTGCCGTAACGGGGGATCCCGCTTCGGTTGGTGATGGCGGCGGCGCGACCAGCGTGTTTGATCTTAACTCGGTTGGCTTGCTCGAACTTTTGACCGCGTTAAATAATGGCCGAAATTTGCTTGGTGCTGATCTGGCTAGTTGCAGTGATTTTTGTATCGGCGCGGCATTTAATCCTAATGTCGCCAATCTCGATGGTCAGTTGCGTAAGTTAGATAAAAAAATCGCTGCCGGTGCTCAGTTTGTTCAAACTCAGCCTGTTTACTCCACTGAGATCGTTGATCGGATGGATCACGCCTTAACGGACATCAGTATCCCGGCTTTTCTTGGTATTCTTCCGCTGGTTAGTGAACGTAATGCTGAATTCCTCCATAATGAGGTTCCCGGGATTGTGCTGCCCGATGAAGTGCGTGAGCGCATGCGTGGCACCAGTGGCGCGCAGGGGGTGGCTGCGGGTATGGAGATCGCTGTCGAGATGGTGGGTGCTCGTCATAGCCAGAGCGATGGCTACTATATAATGCCGCCATTCGGTAAGGTTGAATTAGCGCAAGAACTCATCGAAGTTATTCGTGCTTTTTCAACCTAGCCTGTAGTTGTAGGTGAGATCCTTTTGTTTTTACCCACCCCAGCTACGAGGCTGCGTATCGTCATCCCTTATGTAAAATTGTCCTTGATTTAGTAGCTGTTTTTGTGGTATCTAGCTGCATACTGTATACAAAATATACGTCGTGATTTACGCTAAAAAGTGCGGTTCGTCGCTCTTTTTTGTGAAGAATAAAAAGCTCTCTAGTAGGTGAGGGCATGGGTATCACAGGAGGTCATATTGTCTGAAATCGTATTTTCCAGCTGGGGAAGAGAAGTTGTCGATAACCGCAATGGCGGTGAGGCTGACTTAGCTTCGTTAAAGCTAAAGCTCCCGACAGAATATCTGGGTAACAGCAAAGTCAACGCGTTTATGGGTTGGGATGGTGTTGTTTTACTGGATAAAGACACCGACGTGGTTGCTATGGCTGCCGAGTACATGAAGCGCGTGCAAGAGAAACATTGCTGCGGAAAATGTACTCCAGGTAAAAAAGGGACACGCGTACTACAGGATACGTTAGCACGTATTCTTCAAGGTCACGGTGAAGAGAAGGATTTGGATACTATCCTGAGCCTGTCAAGCCTTCTTGAAGGGTGTAAATGTACCCTGTGTATGACATCGGTTATCCCTGTTGTCGATACTGTCAATCACTTTCGTGATGATTATATGGCGTACATCAGTGGTGGGCGCAAGCCTAAATTCGCTGGTGATTATCGCGATAAAGTCACCGCACCGTGCATGGACAGATGTCCAGCGCATATTGATATTCCTGCTTACATCGAAGAGATTAAAAATTATCGTTTTGATGAGTCTCTGGCGACGATTCGTGAGCGGATGCCGATTCCAGCTGTTTGTGGCCGTGTTTGCCCGCATCCATGTGAAACAGCTTGTCGACGCGCTCTGATTGATGAACCGGTAAGTATCATGGTTCTCAAGCGTGTTGCTGCCGATCATGAGTGGAAACATCATAAGCTTTCACCACGGGTAACGAAGCCTGCTACCGGCAAAAAAGTTATGGTTGTTGGTGCTGGCCCCGCTGGTTTGACCTGTGCGTACTATCTGGCGCAGCAAGGTCATAAAGTTAAGATTATCGATATGCTGTCAGAGCCAGGTGGCACTGTTGCGGTTGGTATCCCTGACTACCGCATGCCGCGTACCCTTCTTCAACGTGAAGCAGACAATATTGCTGCTCTAGGTGTTGAAATTGAGTACGGAATAAAACTCGGTCGCGATGTCTCTTTAAAGGAACTTAAACAGCAGTATGATGCGGTATTCCTCGGCACTGGTGCTTTCAAGTCAAAGCCCATGGGTGTTGAAGGGGAAGACGAAGGCTATGAAGGCTTCTCGACCGGCGGCATCAACTATCTGCGCGCTGTCGCTCTAAACGAAGGGATTGTCACGCCGAAGCGAGTTATCGTTGTCGGTGGTGGTAATACCGCTATTGACTGCGTGCGTGTTGCCTTGCGTGAAGGCGCTGAAGAGTCAATCCTAGTTTATCGTCGTACCCGTAACGAGATGCCAGCTGAATCGTATGAGGTTGATGATGCCGATGAGGAGAACGTCACATTTGAGTTCTTGGTTAATCCAACTCGCCTCATCACTGAGAACAATAAAATCACTGGTGTTGAGGTCATTAAGATGGCTCTTGGTGAGCCAGATGATTCTGGTCGCCGTCGCCCGCAACCTGTCGAAGGATCTGAGTACGTGATCCCTTGTGACATGGTTATCCCGGCGATCGGTCAAGATCCTGATCTGTCGTACCTTGATGATAGCGATTACGGTATTAAGCAAACTCGTTGGAGCAGTATTGTTACCAACGGTGGCACAATGATGACAGATAATGCTGGTGTGTTTGCCGGTGGTGACTGTGAGTATGGTGCTATGACGGTTGTTCTCGCCGTAGGTCACGGTAAGCGCGCTGCAAGCGTTATGCATCGCTACTTGACTGATGGTGAAGCGATTCTTGATGATGAAGAAGCTTTAGAAGATGTTGTCAATCGTCTTGGCGTCTTTAACGATGACGAGAAACTGCCGCTGTTGGGTGGTTTACATCGTGAACATCAGCCTAAAATCGATGGTGCAGAGCGGGCAACAAACTACGACGAGATCGAATTAGCCATGCCTGAAAGTCAGGCTGTGGTTGAGGCCGATCGCTGTTTGCGCTGCTATCGCGTGGCGATGGTTGCCATCGATAAGTAATCGCTGGCGATTATCTGACGATAGATATAAATCAAGCCGAAAACGGACACTAGCTTTAGGACTTTCATATGAGCAATAAAAGTGAAAATGCAATGGTAAATCTCACGATTGATGGTCAGAATGTTCAGATAGAATCGGGGGCAACAATTATAGTTGCTGCTGAAAAACTGGGCATTAAAATTCCGACCATGTGCTACCTGAAAAAACTTTCAACCACTGGCGCTTGTCGCGTATGTTTGGTTGAGGTTGAAGGCGTTGCAGCACCGATAACCGCCTGTAATACTGTAGCAACAGAGGGGATCGTTGTCACCACACAATCGGAACTGCTTGGGCGGATGCGTAAAGATATGATTCGCTTGATGTTGGTCAACCACCCTCTCGATTGCCCCGTGTGCGATGCCGCAGGCGAGTGTGATCTACAGGATATCTGTTTTGATCATCACGTCTTAGATCAGCCGTTTTCTGCTGAAGACGTTGCGATGCCAAAGGTGACCGACTGGCCACTCATTGAGAATGTTCCATCTCGTTGCATTTTGTGTGAGAAATGCGTCAAGGTTGGTCATGAATTAACTGGTATCGGCGATTTTTGTGTGACAGAGCGCGGAGATAAAGCCTATATCGGTCGTACTGGTGGCAGTGAGGTTGATCCCTATATTGAGGGTAATGCTGTTGCGGTATGTCCTGTTGGGGCCATGATCTCTAAGCCGTTTAAGCATTCAGCGCGTTGCTGGACCCTTGATAAGGTTCCTTCAATTGGTTTTGCTGGTGGTAGCTTAGAGCAGGTTGATCTCAACGTTAAAGAGAATAAGCTGTTTCGTATCACTTCCAAGGATGGCGTAACCATCAATGACGGTTTGTTGAGCTTTGCAACGCTTACTTCAGCCGACCTTGAAGCAAGATGGTGAGGCGGTTGTTGTCGATTGGCAACGTGCCCAGTCTGCAATTCTCGATAAGGTCAAAGCTGTTGGCGGTGCCGCAGTTGCTGGGCTCTCTTCAGCTCGTTTGACAGTCGAAGAGAACTACTTGTTTCAAAAGTTATTCCGTGCTGGTTTTGCGAGTAATAATATCGATTCCGATGCCCGTTTCGGCATGATGAAAGCCTCCGATACGTTATTTAGCACTCTTGGTCTTCGTGGTGCGAGTGCTACGGCAGATCAGATTGCTTGCGCTGATACGGTTTTCGTCTTTGGTTCAGATATCACCTCAGAACAACCACAAATTAACTATCAAATTCAAAAAGCATTACGTCAAAACGATGCCCAGCTTGTTGTTGCCAACATGCGTAATGTCCGGATTGCCGGCCTGTCAAACTCATTTTTGAATTATACTCCCGGCAGCGAAACGTTATTGCTTGGTGCGCTGACGAAGTTGATTGTTGATGGTGGCCTAGCTGCTGATCAGTTTATGAAGCAGTATGTTAAGAATGCTGCGGACATTAAGAAAATTATTGCGGCGGTTGATGTAGATGCTGCGGTTTCGGCGACCGGCGTAGCGCTTGAGCTACTACAGGATGCAGCTACGGCGTTAGCAAGTTCTGGTTCTGTCGCGTTGGTCTTTGGTGCCGATGTTACTAAGTCAGATCGTTGCCAAGAGATCACTGCGGCACTTGCTAACCTTGCAATTGTTTGTGGTGCGTTGGTAAATGATGCTGGCGGTATCTTCCCTGTTGATGAAAGACCTAATACTCAGGGCTTGCTCGATGCTGGTGTCTGCTGTGAGCAGTTGCCTGGTTATCAGGGTTATGCTGACGCTTCGGCTAAGTTTGCTAAAGCCTGGGGACTTGAAGCGTTACCTCAGGGTGGTATGAATGCCTTAGAGATTTTAGCTGGTATCGAAGCGGGAACGATCCGTGCTCTTTATCTTGCTGGAACAAATCCTCTTGTCACTTTTGCCGACAGTTCGCGTTGGAAAAAAGCGTTGGATAAGGTTGAGTTCTTAATTGTCCAAGATATCCTCAGCTCTGAATTGACTGCGATGGCTGATGTTGTCTTGCCCGCAGCAGCTTATGCTGAAAAATCAGGAACCTATATCTCCTGTGATCATCGTGCTGGAATGTTGGCAAAATCAATTAAGCCAGCCGGTGATAGCCGTAGCGATAAGCAAATTTTCGCCGAGTTGTTCAGTGCTATTCGCGGTGCAGAGCAGAGCGTGTGTAACCAAGAGATTCTGACTGAGTTGGCTGGCTTATCTGAGCTGTTCAGTTCTGTTGCGGTGACTGGTGATGTTTATACCAGCTCTTGCCAGAAGGTAAGTTATGCCCCTGCGCCAGCATCATTATCCTTCTCTGGTTTTGCACAATCGCAAGTCGTTAAGGGGGTGCAACTTGTGACGGGTAAGATGCATGCCCATACTGGTGTGACATCAACCTATGCAGCAGGTGCGTTAGAGATTGCTCCAGCTGGTTATGTTGAGATTAGTCAGGCTGATGCGGATCAAATCGGTGTTACTGATGGGGCTCAATTGAGCGTTAAGGGGCCTGCTGGAACGGCAGTGGGTGTTGCGCGCGTTAGTGGTTGTGTGCCACAGGGGGTTGTTTTTGCTCCTTATCATTTTGCTGAATTAAATATCCAGCAAGTTGTTTGCGCTGGGCAAAATGTTGTGGCTGTTGAGCTTGCAAAAGCTTAAACGCAGCAACAATTAATAGTTCTAAACAAAAAGGCCTCGACAATTGTCGAGGCCTTTTTGTTTTTTGTGTCACTGGTGAAACATTAGTCATGTTCGTGATAGTGAAGAACCACTAGTAGGCAACTGCCGTCAGCGATGATATTAATGCCATTTTTTTTGCATTGGTCGATCGCCGCCGCACTTTCAGCACCAGGTTGCATCCAAATATTCTTAATCCCTTTGGTGATCGCTTGTTGAACGACTTGTTCAGTAATCTTTGGTGGCGTAATGATGGAAAGACTGTCGACATTATCAGGCAAATCTAGCACCGAATTAACGCAACTAAGGCCCTCAATCTCTTTAGCGCGCGGATTGATGGCGATGACTGGGTGATTGTTTTGTTTGAAGCAACGAAGCACTTTGTTGCCGTATTTATCTCGATTCGTTGATGCTCCCGCTACGGCAAATGTGGGTGATAACATGAATTGCTCTATTTGGTCCATAATGCACTCTCCTGTTGATGGCTAGCGGTTAGTTGCGGTTAAGAATAGCTTGGCGTGCCAGTTCATCGCAGCGCTCATTTTCTTCGTGACCAGCGTGACCCTTAACCCATTTCCAGCGAACGCTGTGCCCAGTGGTCGCTGCTTCAAGGCGTTCCCATAGGTCACGATTAAGCACCGGTTTACGTTGTGAGTTTTTCCAGCCTTTTTTCTTCCAGCCCTCAATCCACTCCGTCATCCCCTTACATACATATTGGGAATCGGTCGTCATGATGACTGTGCTCGGTTTGGTGAGCGATTCAAGGCCAACTATCGCTCCCATCATCTCCATGCGGTTATTGGTTGTGTTAGCGACATAGCCACTAAGCTCTTTGATGTGCGGGCCGAAGCGCAAAATTGTGCCGTAGCCACCGGGGCCAGGGTTGCCACTGCAGGCACCATCGCTGAATATTTCTACTGATTTATTTGATTGAATTGTCATCACATAACTATATCACAAATTTTCTTCGCTCTTTGCTGCTAAATGCAGTTTTGTGTGGTGTCGAATAGTGAAGTTGTAGTGTGGCAAGCAGCAAGGGGTAGCTGTAATCGTTCGCTAGTGCTCTAGGAGTGTCTAGGTCAGAGTCTGGTATAGATCTGTAGTAAAGGGCGGCTTACCGGCAGAATTAGGGTCTATTATTGACCCGCTCTGGTTATGGTTTCTATTGTTACTCATTGCGCTGGTTGATTAAATTGACAAAACTTCGACGTATCGAAATTGACTTTTCGAATGAGTTTTATTGATGCCGGAATTTTTTGGGACGAGAAAGAGTGGAGAGCTTTTGCGTGAGTTTGAATGATGAGAGATGTAGGACGATGAGTTGGATAGAGCTCTAACTAATTGAAGGCAATAAAAAAGCCCTGCTAAAATTAATTAGCAGAGCTTCTATATTCTGGCGTCCCCAAGGGGATTCGAACCCCTGTCGCCGCCGTGAAAGGGCGGTGTCCTGGGCCAGGCTAGACGATAGGGACTTATGTTTTAAAATGGTGAGCCGGGGGGGGATCGAACCCACGACCATCTGATTAAAAGTCAGATGCTCTACCAACTGAGCTACCGGCTCACAACGAAGAGAGTTATACGTGATGTCAAATTACTCTGTAAACGGGTTGCGACGTTGAATCGTTTGATCACGGCGCGGCCCGACAGAGGCGAGAACAACTGGGCATTCTGTTATCTCTTCAATTTTCTTCAAATACGCTTTTACTCTTTCTGGAAACTGCTCGTATTGCGTTACGGAGCAAATGTCAGTATTCCAGCCGTCAAATTCTTCATATACTGGTTTGCACTCTTGCAATATGGATATATCGTGTGGGAATTGCTCAATTAGTTCACCTCGGTAGGAGTAGGCGGTGCAAATTTTGATTGAATCAAATTCGCTCAGTACGTCCAGTTTGGTGATGGCAAGACCACTGAGGCCGTTGGTGCGTACCGCTTCACGTAGAGCTACAGCGTCGAACCAGCCAGTTCTGCGTGGTCGACCTGTTGTTGCTCCGAATTCCGATCCCGCTTTTCTGAGGCGCTCACCCATCTCATCGTTGAGTTCTGTAGGGAAGGGGCCTTCGCCAACGCGTGTGACGTAGGCTTTAGAGATGCCGATCACTTCATTGATGTAGCGTGGGCCAAATCCGGCACCAATGCAGGCTCCACCGGCAACCGTTGATGATGAGGTGACATACGGGTAGGTGCCGTGATCAACGTCAAGCAGGCTGCCTTGTGCGCCCTCAAATAAGATGTTTTGCTCATTCTTGCGACACTCATCGAGTAGTGCTGAGGTGTTGCCGATATGTTTGGCTAATATCTTGCCGTAGGCGTTGTATTCATCGAGAATATCTTGCTCGACAAGTGGTTCTTCCTTGAGGAAATTTTCGAGGAGAAAGTTTTTCTCAGGTAAAAATTCTTTTACTTTTTGGGCGAAAATGTGTGGGTTGATCAGGTCTGAAAGGCGGATGCCACGACGGCCCACTTTATCTTCATAGGTTGGACCAATGCCACGACCTGTGGTGCCAATACGCCGCTCGCTAGGCTTGTTTTCACGGGCAATGTCAATTTTCTTATGATACGGCATGATAATGTGAACATTACGATCGATGATAAGTTGAGAATCATCCTTCATGTAGCCTTTTTTCTTTAACCCTTCGATCTCTTCAATATTAAGTGTAGTACTGTTTTTTCGTTGCCAACAACCAGGGTGTGTCCTGCATTGTTGCCACCTTGAAAGCGTACTACCGCGTTAGCGTTTTCAGTGTAGATATCAACAACTTTACCTTTACCTTCGTCGCCCCATTGAGCGCCGACAATTACAACGTTTGCCATGTTAGTTCTCCTAATCGTTTACAGAGTCGTGCTGCCGTCTAGTAGTGAGGCTGTAAGGACCTGTGATGTGCTGTTATCGGAAAGTGATAGCAGCTCCGTTTGTGTTCCTAGCTCTGAAACAGTCAATAAAAAGCGATAGTTCATTTTTGCTGCATAGGATTTGTTGTCTGTTGCACAGTATTCAGCAATGCAAGCTGAGTTGCCTTGTGAGCGCAACGTTTGCGCTAATTGGTGGGTCGTCGGATCGTTGTCACGTTTTGATACGATCAGCGCATCAACGCCGGGTTGAGCGATTTTGTTTAGCTGCTGAGGCATAGAAAACAGCAAGTTGAGTAAGTTGAAGGCAAAACCTGTTGCTGGGGTATCAAAGCCATATCCTTTGGTGAGATTGTCGTAGCGACCACCGAGGCAGACAGCTTTACCGAAGCCTGTTAAAAATCCTTGGAAGGTGATTCCGGTATAGTAGTCGAGACCGCGAAGTTCACCTAGGTCAACGGTGATATGTTTGTCACTGTTGTAGTTTTCTAGGATCTGCAGTGTTTTGTGTAGATTGTCTAGCGCCCGCTTGGAGCGATCATTGGTAACAACTTTGGCTGCTCGATCTAAAACCTCTTTGCCGCCAAACAGTCGGGGTAGGGCCATGATCTCTTCGCAGTTGGCAGTGTCAACGGGGAGAGCTTCTAGTTGTTGTTGTAGCCCAGAAGTGTCCTTGTGGAGGATGCTGTCATGCAGACTTGTCACTTGAGCTGGTGATAGATTTAGTGCATCTAATACGCCGCGATAGAACTCCACCTGACCAATGTCAATGGTGTATTCAGGGGCACCAAGGGTTTCAAGACATTCTAGGGCAATGGCAATCATCTCAGCGTCAGCCTGAGGGCCAGATTGGCCGATCAGCTCAACGCCTGACTGAAATAATTCACGGTCTTTGCCTGCTTGCTGTTCGGTGTGGCGCAAAACGCGACATGAGTAGCTGAGGCGTTGTGGTAGTGGCGCATCGTGCATTCTTGTGGCAAATACTCGGGCAATTTGCGGCGTAATATCCGATGGGAATGCCAGCAGATTACCACTTTGGCGATCGTCAAAGCGAAGGGTGCTGTTTTTTAAGTCATTGCCTAATCCGCGCTCTAGCACGTGGAGAAACTCGAGAGATGGGGGGGTCACTGGCTGGAAACCCCACTGGCCGAACACCTGCTGGAGTGTGCTTTTTAGGTGCTCAATTTTTACTGCGTTGATCGGTAAGAAGTCTTTAACTCCTTTGGGTATCATCGATTCAAGTGTTGTGTTGTGAGTCATGGATCTCTTTCTTGTCGGATCTTTAAGTCCCGCGATGGGTTAAATTTAAGAGCTAATGAGTCTGTGCTATGTGTGTGTTAAATTGCCACGCGTTAGGTAGTTATTGTATCGGATCGTTTAAGAAAACTCTACCTGTACAGCAGCTACCTGTACAGCAGATAGGATGTTATCGTTTTGGCGTAACTGCTCCATCGTTTCATTGGGAATACGGTGATCAACGGTCAGCAGCGACATAGCTGTGCCATTGATTTTGCCACGTGATAGATTCATCATGGCAACATTGATATCCGATTCTGCCATCAAGGTTCCGAGTAGGGCAATAACGCCAGGGCGGTCATGGTTTTTTACTACCAAAATTGTCCCTGATGGTATCGCTTCAACTGAATATCCGTCTACGCCGACAATTCGACATTCGCGATTGTTGAACATTGCTCCCCGTACAGATCTTTGCCCCTGTTTTCCTGAAACGACTAACTCTATCATGTTCGAGAACCCTTCGGCAACATTGCGCCGAATTTCGCTGACGTTTATTCCCCTTTCAAGGACGATATGTGGCGCATTAACGTAGTTAACCCGTGGACCAATGATTGGTGTTAGTAGTCCTTTGAGTATGGCTAGCGTTATTGGTTCGGTTGAGTGACGAGTTAGTTCACCGGAATATTCGATGGCAATATCATCAAATGGTTTGTTGTCTAGTTGTTGAGCTAGAAATGACCCAATTTTTTCGCCTAGTTCTAAATATGGACGTAAGCTGTCAAGCAGGTCGGCATTCACCGATGGAACGTTCAGCGCGTTGCGAACAATGCCAGTTGTGAGAAAATCAACAACTTGATGTGCCGCCTGAACCGTAACATTTTCCTGTGCATCAACGGTCGCTGCGCGAATGTGCGGGGTGCAAATAACATTGTCCATTGTAAGTAGTGGATTGCTTGGATGTGGTGGTTCTGTGGTGAAGGTATCAAGGGCTGCACCGGCAAGGGTGCCGTCACGTAAAGCATTAATCATGTCGGTCTCATTGACGAGGCCACCGAGGGCGCAATTGATCAAGCGACATCCTGGTTTGAGTTTGGTAAATGTTTCGGCATTCAACAACTCTTCAGTTTCATTGTTTAATGGTACATGCAGAGAGATGAAGTCAGCACTGTGCAGCAGCGTGTCAAGGTTAACTTTACTGGCACCGAGTCGCTTTATGATCTCTTCGGATAAATATGGGTCGTAGAGGTTGACGAGCATGTGAAGGCCGCGAGCGTATTCAATGATTCGGCGACCAATTTTGCCGCCACCGATGATGCCAAGAGTTTTACCGCTGAGTTCAGAGCCCATAAACTTTGTCGAGTTCCATTGACCGTCGCGAACAGAGATATGTGCTTGTGGGATCATTCGAGCGATGGACATCATCATTGAGATAGCGTGCTCAGCAATTGTCGTTGTGCTGCCTGAAGGGGTGTTGGTGACAACGATTCCGCATTGGTTTGCGGCAATCATGTCGATATTTTCAACACCGATGCCAGCACGGGCAACTATCTTAAGCTTTGCCCCAGCGCGCAGTAGCTGTTCTGTGATGGTGGTTCCGCCACGGACAAGTAACGCGTCAACGTCTGTGATCTCGTCGAGTAGTTCGTCGGGGGTGATTCCTGGTCGGTAATCAACAGTTAGGGTCTCAGTGTTGGTGAGTATCTGTAAGCTTTCTGCTGAAAAGTTGTCTGAAATAAGGACTCGCAACATGTTGCCCGCCGTTTAAAAAAAAGGATAGATTCCAGCAATGAATAGCACTAGCAGGCTGTCGGACTTGACGGGCTGTAGCGAGAAATAGTCTGCTAGCAAACCTAGCAATAGGTGGTGGGCATGTCAAGATGAAAGCAGGGGCGGCGATGG
>NBLY01000037.1 GCA_002084665.1 Desulfobacteraceae bacterium 4572_35.2
TTTTTTTGCCGGGTGTACCCTTCCCCTCCTTGGGTGCACCCGGATTTTTAACAAACGACTATTGGAGTTGTTATGATCTCTGTAACAGTGAAACTATTTGCCCAGTTTCGTAATGATCGTTTTAAAATTGAGCAGCGCGACTATGTTGAACCCGCAACAACCCGCCAAATATTAGAAGAACTTAAAATTTCCGCTGATGAGCTTGGTGTACTGATGATCAACAATCGCCACGCCGAACTAGATCAACGCCTCACTGAGGGCGATTCTGTTGGAATTTTCCCACTGGTTGGGGGTGGTTAAAATGGCACGGATTGACCAATGGCTCGCAGCAAAAACATGCAATGGTCTCCTCTCATGGGTAGATCAAGCGGCAGCGGCTAAACAATTCAACACCAGTGTCGCCGCCATTGAAGGTCTTGCACTAAAGCAAGGGATACTACCGGCACGATATCAACGTAACCGCAACCTGCTCTCCTGTGAAGACCAGTACCGTCTGTTTTGCAGCCATCGCCGAATTAAATCCCGCAGTAACGATTTCATCACACGTACTCGCTTTTGCTTCTAATAATGGCAATAAACTGCTAGCTGATACGGATATTGTTGTCGACGCTCTCGACAGTATCACTGTCCGCCTTGAGCTATCAGCCGTGTGTCGACAACTTCGCTTACCATTGGTGCATGGCGCTATCGGCGGTTGGTCTGGTCAGGTGACATCTCAATTGACGGGTGACAACAGTCTCGAAACGCTCTATGTTGGCAAAGAGAACCATACTGGAATAGAGGACAAGATGGGTAACCCCTCTTTTACCCCAGCATTGGTAGCTGCTCTTCAGGTTACTGAAACAACCAAGATCCTACTTAACATCGGTGAGCCTCTTAGTTGCCGGTTGTTAACCATCGACCTTCTCGATATGGAATTTGTTGAAATTCAAATCTGATTGATCAACAGCTAATTCTCACTTTTTCACTTTATCTATCCCATATCATGGCGATTTCATATGGAACAGCCCCTTTACGATCGATATCAACGCAAAATAAACTACCTCCGCCTTTCGGTAACGGATCGCTGTAATTTTCGCTGCGTTTACTGTATGCCAGCTGAGGGGATTGATCAGTGTAACCATCAGCAAATCTTGAGCTACGAAACTTTTTACTCCATCGCTGAAACTGCAGTTGCCCTCGGTATCGAAAAGATCCGCCTTACTGGTGGTGAACCGTTAATCCGTAAAGGCATTCTCCCTTTCATGCAACGGTTAAACGACCTAGACGGCCTGAAGCAGCTTGTCGTTACCACCAATGGATTTAATCTGCTTCAAACAGCTAAACCGCTGTGTGATCTAGGCATCCACTATTTAAATGTTAGTTTAGATTCCTTAAAAGCAGATAGATTTGCACGGATCACCCGAATCGGCACACTAAAACCTGTGTGGGATGGGCTTATTCTGGCCGACTCACTGGCAATACCTCTTAAAGTGAACATGGTGGTGATGAGGGGAATTAACGATGATGAGATTGCCGATTTCGCAGCCCTAACGTTGAAATACAACTGGTCGGTGCGCTTTATTGAATATATGCCCAATGCCGACGGCAGCAAGCATGAGCGTGGACTAAGTGCCGATGAGATCTATCAACGGATAAACAGCCTCTACCCTCTCGAAAAAATCAGTCATCGCCAACTGGCAGGGCCAGCGACAAATTATCGAATAAAGGGGGCGAAAGGAACCATTGGTATTATCTCCGCCCTTTCCTGTTCATTTTGTTCTTCGTGTAACCGCCTACGTGTTAGCTCGACTGGAATTTTGCGAAATTGCTTGTTTTCAGATCAAGAAACTGATTTAAAACCATACCTCGACAATAATGATTTAACCGGCCTCAAAGAAGCGATCATTGCCAACGTCGATCAAAAGCCAGAGCACCATACCGTGAGCTGGGACAAGAGTGAGCTACCCAAGCTACACATGTCAAAAATTGGCGGTTAAACCGACCAAACAACCAAGGAGTACATAATGGATATATCCAAAACTATTGCAGAACTGAAAAAAGACCCCGATTTTGCCAATAACGTTGGCATGGTGCTGGTTCACAATGGCATTGTTCGTGGCTGGTCACGTGCCGATGGCGCAGCTATTTGCCAGATGGAGGTTGTTTCCGATCTCGATAAAATAGAACAAATTCGTCAAGACATTGAGAATATGGACGGAATTTTCAAGGTGGTCATTGAAGCTCGTTCGGGCCTTATGATACCCGGTGATGACGTTTTATTTCTTGTCGTTGCCGGAGATATTCGTGAAAACGTCAAACCTGCACTCGCTCTACTATTGGACCGAGTCAAGGCTGAAGGTGTAAGTAAAAAAGAAGTATCTAGCAAGTAAAAGAGAAGTGTATAGCGATTAAATGTATCCTAGCTGGTTACCCGCTAGGATACATCACAAACGCCAGCAGCAACTAATTCATAGAGGGCGAAGGTCAATGCCATCAGATCGGCCACACCACCCATCGTTAGGTTCATCTCCTGATACAGGGCGTTACGTTGACGCAGCCACAAGACGACATCAATGCCATCGTTGAGGCACCCCTCAAGATATGCGCCATCAGTTTGAATCTGCTTAATACCCGCGCTACCACAGCGGTGGTAGCTGGTGGTATCCTGTGTGACTTGCATCAACCCTGCCATCATCATCAATGCTGCCCGCTGCTTATCGCCCTGAAGCAGGGCGTGGTGGTAGATCGGCAGGGCGTAATCAAACACCGCCGGTAAACCTTGCAGACATTCATCGATAATACCACCGGTGGCGTAACGCTGACGCACGGCTTGACCATGGGACGATTCAAGTTGATGGTTAAAGTAGAGCTGAGCGAGCTGAACAATCTCAGCTCGCACCGCTCTCTGATTACGCACCGCCAGCAGTGTTAAACCACTAAGGAAGATATAACCGCGATGGGTGTTAGTACCGCACTGTTGGTACATCCGCTGCTCAGCGGCAACTCCTATCCGTTTAAGGTCGAACATGTTCAGTGTCGGTACATCAAGCTGTAACAGCTGGCGATAAAATGTATCGAGCAAAGTAACCGAGTGCTGCATAATCTCAAAATTAAGATCAGAGTGCGAGCCACTATTATTCAGATCAACCAATCCCGGCTTGGGCGTTAATTGCAGCTCACTGCGCGCACCGCCACAAAAAGCCCGCGCTAAGGCATTAGTTGACAAAGGTTGATAATCGCTGTTGAGCAGATCGTACGATAGCGTCTGGTTCATGATTTCCTGTCCTTATACATTCCACCGCGGGTCGCTCACATAATAGACACCTGCGCGCCTTAAAGCCTAAATTCGCACGCCCTAGCTGTTCACCATCATTAGTGTAGATATCAACATCCAACAGTCGCGCCGCAGACGTTTGTTCCTCTATCTTCACCGCCAACTCTTTGCAGCGTTGCGGCGGCAAATCACAGACAAACAACATATAGAGTCCTGCGGCATCACGATTGGTCTCCACGCAGTGTGCCGCAGTTTTCACCTCAACACATCTGCGCCCCCACGCCAGCAACGCTTCGCCGCCAGCTGGCAATTTATCAGGCCCGGGGATATTCAACGCCAGCATAATCACTGTCTTATGCTCAGCGTTGAATAGGGAGCTTAGTTCAATCTCGCGCAGATCACGCGCGGCGAGGAGATCACTCTTTAACTCGGCGGACACTGTCAATAATGGTTCCGTCGCGATATTCGATAACAGCAACGATATCATCTTCAAACTCCAATGGTTTAGGAACGCCGGTCATAGCAACAATCTCTTGTTGAAGCTGACGAATATCTTTCACCGGTAATTTACGTTTTATCAGCTCTTTTTTCAGCTCTGGGTGCTGATCATTGACCGCAATACCGCGCTCAGTCACAATCACATCAACGGTTTCCCCTGGGGTAGTGATGGTGGTTACCGCATCACGAACGATGGGCAAACGACCACGGATAGAGGGGACAGTAATGATCGACAATTTAGCCCCAGCAGCGGTATCGCTATGACCACCAGTATTATGCAACAAGTAGCCGTTCGACTCGGTATTAACATTGACATTAAAATCAACATCCACCTCTGTCGCACCAAGAATAACAGCATCGAGTTGATTAACCACCGCGCCACTATTAAATGGATTAGCATACATATCGGCGCTAATCTCCAAATGCTTCATATTACGACCAATCGACTGCACCGCCTCAAGATCAAAGCACTGCACATCAAATAGCGTATCAAATAGCCCTTGTTCGAGCATGTCGACAAAATAACTGGTGATACCGCCACTACCAAAACTGCCCTTTACCCCAGCCGCGAGCATCTTTTTCCGCACATTATCGGCCACAGCAAGACTGGTACCACCAGCACCAGTTTGAAATGAGAAACCATCCTTAATTAAACCGGCAGTTTCAATCACATCACTAGCATATTTAGCAATCATCAGCCCAACAGGGTCTTTGGTGACACGAGTTGTGGTCGAAACAATCTTGCTTGAATCGCCCAGTTTTTCCACTTGGACAACATAATCCACTTGAGTTTGAGCAATCGATATCGGTGACACCGGATAGTCGTGTAAATTATCGGTCACTGCAATCACACAATGAGCATATTCAGCGTCGAGATGAGCATAGCCGAGGGAGCCGCAAGCCGAAGGACCGTAATAACCATTCATATTGCCATAACGATCACACTGCGGTGCGGCAATGAATGCTACATCGACCTTTATTTCGCCAGTCGACATAGCCCGAGCACGGCCACCATGAGTACGAACAATGATCGGACAGCTGATCTCACCCTTGCTCGCCATCTCACCAATTAAGCCGTTGACGCCGCATTCAAAACCACGGATGGTGCCACTCTTGATATACGGAATCAACTCTGCATGCACTGGATGGATCGATGTTGAAGCGATGGTGATATCGCGAATGTTGAGTGAATCGATCACCCGCATCACCATATTCAACAACATATCGCCATTGCGCAGATGGTGATGCGTTGAGATACACATACCATCCTTGAGTCCCGAGGCGATGATGGCCTCCTTGAGACTGGCCAGCACCTTGTTGTAACCCGGATTCACGCGGCGCAGTGCGCGGCTGGCGCGCTGACCTGTAGGCTGCAAGGAGAACGGGTCACCATAAGGGCTACGTGCTTGGTTATTAAAAATTTCAGGGACAAGCCGCCCTAGACTATTTCGCACCATAAATCACCTCATCATCCAGCTCGTAATCAAGTAAACCTTGAGAAACAGCGGTTTTTATCACTCGGGCAGCACGCTTGACCACCGGAGCATCGATCATTTTACCATTGAGGGCAATAACCCCTGTACCCATCTCACGAGCGCGAATAATCGCTTCGATCACCTGTTTAGCGTATTCGATCTCTTCTGGTTTCGGAGCAAACACCTCATGAACCACATCGACCTGACGCGGATTAACCAACGATTTACCGGTAAAACCAAGGCGCTTAACTAACTCCACCTCAGTACGGAAACTGTCCATATCGCCCACGTCGGCAAAAATGGTGTCCACAGCCTGAATTCCTGCTGCTTTGGCGGCCCACAACACCCGAGTCCGAGCGCTGAACAACTCAGCCCCTTTCTTGGTTCGTTCAATCTCCATGTCGGCGGTAAAATCCTCGGCACCAAACGCTAAGGCAATCACTCGTGATGAACAGCGGGCTATCTTGATACTGTTGATCACCCCCATTGCGCTTTCAATAGAGGGGATAATTTTAAACGTACCAATCTCTAGCCCTAGGGTCTCCTCCATTTCAGTTAACATGGTATCGAGACGCTCAACAATCTCTGGAGTATCCGCCTTAGGTAGTCGAATACCATCGGGCAGTGATGGCAACACACTCAATAGGTCATCGTAACCCCACTCGGTATCCAAAGCATTAATACGAATAAATACCTCTTTATTACGATTTTTATAAGAGGCGACAAACTTGCTCACCAAACTACGGGCAGCATCTTTTTCATTCAGTGGCACCGCATCTTCAAGGTCAATAAATACGGTATCACAGTTAAATACGGGGATATTTTGCAGCATCGACGGCATATTTCCCGGCACGTACAGCAAGGAACGGCGCAAACTCAGGGTAGGATCACTCATCTTTGTCCCCCAGATAAAAGGTGGAAATTCCACCACTTTTTGACTGATGTCGCTCAACGACACCGGTCACGAAAAATTCTTCAATCATAATTTCGCAACTGGCAAACACCCGCGCATCAAACAGATGCCCGCCCAGTACCTCACCAGTCGATTTCGATATCAAAATATGCAGATGACAATCGCTTTCGCCCTTATCATTAGGGACAATATTGCCCTCTAAATCCAACATCTCAAACGGGCCATCGAGTTCATAAATATTCATACGTGGCGCGGTGATGGGAAGTTTTGCCCCCGCCTTAATGCCACGGATACGAACACCAGTCACCGAGCCAATCGCCGATGAGATCACCGCATTTTTTACGCCGGTTTCCTCGGCAAAATTCAACAACTTTTCAACCAGCTTTTCGCCAGGAGAAATTTTGAGTAAAAACCGACGACCTGTTGAGCACTCTTTATACCAAGCGTTATCCATCTATCCCTCCATCGATCGCCGTACAGCGGTCTCAATACGTGCGTCAATCGCGTAATCCAGCGCACCACGATCACTCACCCGAATCAGTCCGCGAGTGACCTCCAAAGTAGCCAACTGCTGTTCGATCCGTTGGCGAATCAAATGTTCAAACTGTTTGAGCACCGTTGATTCAATCTCAATAGTTAACTGATCTGCTGGTTCAACAAAAACCACTACATCGCTCGATTGCATGGTACCTGCTCTTGCTTTTGATTGAATCTCCATTAATGCCTCCGAAATTTAGGATCTAAATGAACCTGCTTAAAAAATTTACTTGAAGTTAAAAACTTTAACGTTGTTTCAGGCACTAGCTGTGACAAGTTGTCAAAGGAGTGCTGCATCAGTAATTGACGTACCTGAGAAGCACTAATCGCCCCTTGATCCGATTCGATCCGAGCAAATTGGCACAACTCGATCTCATATTGAGGTAACTGCCCTTGCAACGCGTTGTTGTAGGCACTGGTTGTCGCACAATAGGGTTCAAAACCAACAAAACGGTGCTTAATTGAAAATGCTGGTGCTAGGTAACGACCAAACAGTTGAATATCGATCTGAACCTGCTGTTCTCTGGCAAGGGTGCTGTTATTAAGAAAATAGTCGGGAAAGGTAACCTGACTGATCGCATATGGACCAGTGGGCAACACACTGACATTACTCAGGTGAGCGACCCCTTTTTTCACCAGATCGAAACGAACATCAAAGGGGAAACTGGAACAGTTTTCCTCCACTACAAACACATACAACCAATCCACTATCGCCGCAGCCGATTCGATCAAATAACGATGGCCAAGGGTAAACGGATTACAGTTAACCACCACCCCGCCATTATCTCCCACTCGTTGCAACGGTGCATGCTGCTGGAGGTAGCGATTGATACCTCTGCCATATTCTAATAGGGCAACGTGCTCGCTAGTACACAACAGGTGAAAATTAAGCGCAGTAAAACTGTGGTACTGTGACGGCTTAGTATAAACGAAGAAATTTTCAATTCCCGCTTGATAGCCGCAAGAGATTAAAGCATTAATCAGTTCAGAGAATAACTCACTACTCTGGTACTCCGCATCCACAGCAATCATCTTAAGCAATGCGCCCTGACGACTGCCCGTCGCCACTAATCGACCGTGAAGATCCTTGATACCAAGCACATCATCGACGTCAGCTTCAAAGCTCAAGCCAGGAAAGTCCTGTTGTTCACCCTTTTTAGTCCGATGCAAAAAATTTGCCAAATATCAAACTTTTCGCATCAAGCCCCATCAATAAAAACATATACTCATTTAAAAACAAATTGTTACATCACTTAAGTCAGGCTATCAAACATCTCTATTTTTTCAAGTAAACAGTATTCACCACCTCAAGAGAAAGGTGCAACTCAACAACTGTCCTAACTTGCAACACACTATTGAGAAAAAAACAGATAGGGTGTTTAAGCGACACGAAAAACCACAGGATATCAACTTCAAATGTTCAGCACCAAACAGCCAACACCTCAAATTTCCAATAATTCAACAGCAAGATGTTCCATAATGACACATTTCACCGTTGCAACTTCAACCACCACCAACCCTCAACCAAACAGAAAAACCTCAATATAAACAATAACTTAAGGTGTATACATAACAGTTGGCACGTTTCTTCCAGCTCTCTGTCAGTAGAATCAGAATCAAGACACATGCCCATAGCACTCAAACCAAGTTTTTCTGGAGGTACTCATGGTAGAAGAAAAAGTTAATCAGATGATCGCTAAAGCACAAACGGCTTTAGCTCAATTTAAAAAGTTCAATCAAGAGCAGACCGACGCAATTTGCCAAGCTATTGCCAAGGTGGTTGAAGAAAATAAAGAGTCGTTAGCTGAAATGGCCGTAAACGAAACAGGTATGGGCAACGTAGCTGACAAAACCATCAAAAACTACTTCGGCTCTGCCGTGGTATGGAACGATATGAAGGACAGTAAAACTGTCGGTATTGTAAAAGATGAAAATGACATTATCGAGATTGCTGAACCCTTTGGCGTTGTCGCCGCTGTCACGCCAACCACAAATCCAACATCAACAGTGTGCTTTAAAGTGCTTTCGGCACTAAAGGGACGCAATACGGTGGTCTTTGGTTTTCATCCGCGTGCACAAAAATGTTGTGAGGCAACCGCGCAACTTTGTCTCGATGCTGCCTTGGCAGCCGGTGCCCCTGCTGACTGTATTCAGTGGATCACTGAGCCTTCGATTGCGGCCACAAACGCTTTAATGACTAACAACGGCGTTGACGTTATTCTAGCTACAGGCGGCGGCGCAATGGTCGCTGCTGCTTACAGCTCGGGAAATCCTGCTTACGGCGTTGGTGCTGGAGGCTGTCCTGTATATATCGCCAGCGATGCTGACATTGATCAAGCGATGGAAGATGTGATCCTGTCGAAAACTTTCGATAACGGTGTTGTGTGTGCTTCAGAGCAAAATCTAATTTTTGATGATGCCGATGTCGCCGCAAAAGCTGTGGCTAAGCTACAACAGATTGGTGCTCACCTGGTTAACAGTGAGGAGAAAGCGAAACTAGAAAAATTATACTTTGGTGACTGCCAAGTTGTTTCAGGTGCTGTTGTGGGTCAGTCGGCAATCAAGATTGCTGAAATGGCCGACATTACCGTTGCCGAATCAACCCGCGCTCTTCTGATTGGTCCCCTGCAAGGCACACAAGCCGTTGAACCGATGAGTCGGGAAAAACTCTCACCAAGCCTTGGCTATTTTATTGTTGACGGTAAAGAGACTGCTATTGACCTATGTGCTGAACTGCTCAATAACAGTGGTGCTGGCCATACCGCAGGTATCCACTCTGCCAGTGAAGAACTATGCCTTGAATTCACTCAACGAGTTGACGCTAATCGCATCACCTTCAACTCACCAACCAGTCACGGTGCCATCGGTGGCCTGTACAATGTCTTGATCCCTTCGCTAACTCTCGGTTGTGGTTCACACGGTAACAATATCACCACCGATAATATTAGCTTCAGAAACCTTATCAGCATTAAGCGCGCGGCACGGCGTGTTGTTCAAGGTTAAATAAAGCAAGATTTTTTTCGCGACAGATCAATCAAAGGGGCGGCGGTATTTCCGCTGCCCTTTTTGTGGGTATTAATACAATAATTTA
>NBLY01000038.1 GCA_002084665.1 Desulfobacteraceae bacterium 4572_35.2
TATTGCGCAAAAAACTTTGACGCCGCAGTTTGAATAACCTTTAGAGGCTAATTGTAAAGTCAATTGACAATCTGCCCAGATGATTATACCCAACTGCGCATGATTAATAGAGGTGCAAAAGATACTCTCCTTCGCCTGAGTAAAGGGTTTCTGGTTGTCGCAGTGACTGGACCGCTCACGGCTAAAGTGCAACACCCATACCCAGATCAACGTCTCTGCGTTTGACCTGTGGCAGAAGTCCAATGCGGTAATTCCGCATGCTTGGAATCTGTGCGGGGTGGGGTCGGGTAATCGATATCCCTACCGCGACCTTATTGGTTCTTTTTGGTTCTTATTGGTTGGATGCCCGCTCTCGTGAAACCATGGCAGTAAAGAAGCTCGAATTGCTTATCGTTTCCACAAGCGCACCAAATCATCGGCGGCTCTAGCCCCGGTGCCATGCCATAGTGTAACCAAGCCTAGGTGGTCATCGAATATATCGTACACTATGCAGTATTTTGCTGCTCCAGAAGTAAAGTAAAGCTCTCTCAATACAACCTGTTGCCCCAACATAATGTATGGGACGCTTGTGCCTACCTCGTTGTTATCAGAAATTCTTTTTTGGGCAAGACCAACATCTTTAATGAACACTCCTGCTATTTCAGGTCTATACCGTTTTGAAAGATTCTTGGCATATTCACGAATTTTCTGCTTGTATTCGAGAGATTGTTTAAGCTGTCGTTGACTCATTCTCGATCTCTTTTATGAGGAAATTCTTTTGCATATTTACGAAAAGAATACCGCAACACCTCCTGTTCAGAGCGTCCTTGGGCTTCAGCCATAAATTTTAGTGTCGTTTCATCGGTATCATCAAGCCTGAGATTTACTTGTTTTTCCATTGCCATAACTGAACCTCCAGATATTTATAGTATCAATGTATATTATTGAGTGTCGGTGTGCAAGGGTCTGTTGAGTGAGAACTTAAATAGGGACACTCCCCAGTTAAATCGAAAGTTTTAAATCCTCGTATAAGCCTAGGATTCGGTCGTATCAAGGCGTATGGCGCAAGGAATTATCTATAAGTAACAGTGGTGGGATTTCAAATGGTTGAACTTTGAGAGCATGACAGTTATAATGTCAACGACTGTTAGGTAATGTCGGTCATGTTTAGGTCGTTTACAATGGAGGCTACCATGCCACAAATTACAGCAAGGCTTTCTGATTCAACTGTTGTTTCCCTTGATCACGCTGCACAAACCTTACATCGTACCAGGGCGGATATTGTTCGCCAAGCGATTGAGATGTATCTTGATGACTTTGATGATATCTCGGTTTCTATCGACCGATTAAAAGATCCCGCTGATGAAACACTTGATTGGCAGGAGGCTCGTCGTGCCTTACTTGCTGACGATTAAAAAGAGTGCTTTGAAGGAACTGCAAAGCATCTCAAAAAATGAGCGTAAACGTATCGTTATTGCAATTGATCGCTTAGTCGATAATCCACATGGTGGTAAACAACTCAAGGGCGGCTTATCTGGGTTGCGTCGAATTAGGGTTGGTAATTATAGGGTTGTTTACGAAATTAACGATACGAAGGTGACAATTCTTGTGCTTCGTATTGCTCATCGTCAACATGTTTATCAATAGGAGTGATGCATAAAACATGGACACTCCCCGTATTAAATGAAAAGTTTTAAGGTGGGTGGTTTGCGCCGCAAAAGCCTTGGATGATAGATATCGTTTAATGTTTTATTCGTAATGTGTTCACAGTCTGATCACTTTGACAATTCTTTCATCATTGTAAATTTGGTAAACAAGGCGATGCTGTATGTTGATTCGTCGCGAATAAGCTCCCGATAGATCGCCAACTAATTTTTCATACGGTGGCGGGTTTTGATAAGGATTTGTTGCTAATATTTCCAGTAGCTTGATAGCTTTTGGCTTGAGTCCAGATGATGCTAGTTTTCGTGCGTCTTTTTGTGCTTGCTTTGTGTAAACAATATCCCAACTCACCAATCGAGCTCCTTTGAGCATTCTGAGGTGTCTTGTGTAAGACCTTCCTTAATAGAAGTACCCATTTCAGGGATTGAGAGGAGTGAAAGTGTTTCTGAAATAGCATTCCAGTCTTCTTCTGAAATTAAAACAGCATTCGCTCTTTTCCCTGTTATTACGATGGGTTGGTGTGATGTTGCCGCTTCATCAATGAGGCTGTATAATTTTGATCTGGCTTCAGTTACGTTTATTATAGTCACAATTTTACCCTCCTAAGTCAACGTACGGTTTTGCGGTCGCTTGGTCAATAGTTATCTTTGTAGGAAACTATATAGATGGGAAACTATGGGACAGGCACTTTATTGTTTTATTGTTGAGTAATGCTCGATTGGAGTGGCAAAGTAATGGACCCAGATAAGCGCGTAGCATGTTAGGTTGAACTTTATTATTTTTGTTGGTTGGAAATTACTAGATTTTTAGCATCCTTGTTGATTGATTCTTTGAATGAGGTTGATGTGATGCTGTCCATTGCCACTAAGTCTACTGTGTAAATCAGCGAGCTTTCCTCAAATAGTGTACGCAACTTTGCAAGTTCAGTTGCACTTATTTTAGCTGTTATCGCCAAGTCAATGTCAGAAGTTTTATGGAAATCTCCTCGACTGCGTGAACCGAAAATTACAACCTCATTATCATGGATATGTTTTTGTAAGATGTTTACAATAATGTCGAGTTCCTTTTCTTTTAAGCCATATCTCATGAAGTGATCTTTTTTAGGTTGTTAAGTACGTCTTTTATCTCACTTGCGTAGATATCAGCAATTCTGGTGTAGATCTCTTTGGCTGTCACTTCGCTGTAGGTGTGACTGGTCAAGTTTCTATCATCAATCATTTGCATCCAAATATCGCCATTTTCTATAAGTCCAATTTTAAAAGCAATACGAATTGTTGAGCGCGGAGCCAAAGCTTCGTTTAATCCCTCACTGTTGAGGTAATGTTTTATCGCTTTCCATGATAACTCTAATGTAAATTCAAAGCGTTGAATCACACCATCTATCATTGTTGATAATTGATATTCTTTGCTTTGTTGAATTGCTTCGGGATTAAAAAAAGTGTATGTTTAAATGCGTTGATATAGCGAAGAGTCTTGCTAAGCCCGTATATAGCCTCCTGTGTTGAGTAATTACCCCCCCCCATAACTGGATAATCTTGACTAGCCAGTACCGGTTAGCTAAACTAAGTTGAACTAAGGAGGTTGGTATGCAAGTAAATATGCATGAAGCAAAGAGTAAATTATCGGCTTTGGCAGAAAAAGTCTGGCAAGGTGAAACTGTTGTTATCGCAAAAGCAGGAAAACCATACCTTGATATTCTTCCTCACCGGCAAGATCGTGTTCAACGTAAGCCGGGGCGATACAAAGATCAAATTTGTATGGCGGATGATTTTGATTATACTCCAGATGAAATTGTCGATGCTTTTGAGGGGAAGGTCTGATGCAGCGTTTTTTGCTTGATACTCATACCTTGTTATGGTGGCTTGCTGACTCTGAACAGCTTGGAAATAGATGTCGGGAAGTTATCGGCGACCAACGTAATCAAGTATTTGTTAGTGCTGCGACAACATGGGAGATCTCTATTAAAATGTCTCTCGGCAAGCTTGCAGCACCTGAGGACATTGATTCTATCGTTGCCGATGAAGGTTTTAGCAAGCTTCCAATTAGCCTTTATCACGGACAACTGGCAGGGCATCTCCCTGCTATTCACCGCGACCCATTTGATCGGATGTTGATAGCTCAGGCACAAGCGGAGGGACTGATTCTTTTGACCGCTGATGAAATGATTGCCCAATATCAGTTGCGGGTTAAGAACCCGCGAAAATAGGTAATGTAACATCTCTTCTGTAAAGGTAATGTAGGATTCCCCGTATAAATAAAAGTTTAGGTAGGGTCAACGTGACGTACCTGACACAGTGGATAAACGATGTTTGTACCTCTTTAATGTAAGACGGATACTATGTGACGGTAGGTAGGCACTTTGTTGTTAAGAAATACTCGATTGAAGTGGTAAAGGAATGGACTTAGATAGACGCGTAGCATGTTAGGTTGAACTTTGTTATTTCTGTTGGTTGGGAATTACTAGATTTTTAGCATTCTTGTTGATTGATTCTTTGAATAAGGTTGATGTCGTTTTTATTGTTAAGTGGTTAATGACAGCGTTCGTTTTAAACTTCCCTTTTTGGAGAACATTGATGAAGTGTAACGTTTGCCAAGTAGGGTTGTTTAAGCAATGAACAATAAGGATGAGATCAGGACCCTTTTGACTGAACTGCTGCTAAGTAAGGCTGACTTTGTCTTTCTTTTTGGTTCTTGGGCAAAAGAGAACGCTCAAATAAGGCCTGAAAGCGATGTTGACTGCGGGGCGTTCTTTAATGTAACGGCATTGCAAGAGCAATCCCTTTACGACATTACTGAGCGTTTTGAAATAATTTCGGGCAGAAAGCTCGACCTTATTTGTTTAAATACCGCTGATATTATCATTGCTTCGCAGATTGTTGCCACTGGTGAGGTGATCTTTTCGCACTCAAAAGAGCGGTTAAATGCTTATCAGGCGCTTGTCATGAGTCGTTATTTCGATTTCAAGCAATCAAGAAAAATTATTGAAAATCATATTCTTGTGAGGCCGAAGTATGGACAGTGAAGAGGATGTTGTACTCGCGAAAATTGCAATAATGAAAAAATGTGTTGCAACGATTGAAGCCGTACAGGGTGGTGATGTGCCGCTGTGGATGAGAGAAGATTTGTCGGTTCTTAATTTACAGCGCTCCATTCAGGCGGCCATTGATCTGGCTCATGTCGTTATTGCTAAATATGGTTTGGGGTTGCCGAGCGATTACGGCCAATCGTTTGATATTCTCAGTAGAAATTGTGTGATTAAATCGGAAACGGCCAGTGCTCTCAAAAAAATGGTGGGTTTTAGAAATATTTCGGTTCACCAATATCAGGAAATTAATGGTGATATTGTTCAGTCGATTATTCACCACCATCTTGATGATTTTGAGGTCTATTATACCCAAGTTCATCAATTTGTGTTTAACGTATAGCAGGGCTGGTTTCTCGTTGTGCGTGTATGAATCGACATAATTAATCTTTAGATAATGGGCGATGTGAATGTTTGAGTTAATGGCTAAGGGTGATTTTTACATTGTACTTGCTATTGTTTTTGTCTTTGGCAGTATAATCGGTTCCTTTCTTAATGTTTGTATCTACCGCATCCCTGCAGGGTTATCGATAGTCTCTCCGCCGTCGCGTTGTGGTCATTGTGAAACTATGTTGCGTTGGTATCACAATGTTCCGATTTTAAGTTTTTTAGTTTTACGCCGCAGGTGTGCATTTTGTCGGGTGAAAATTTCATGGCGTTATCCGTTAATTGAAGCATTGAATGGCGGTTTGTTCGTGTTGGTGTTTTACTTTTATGGCATTAGTTTGCCAACGTTAGTATTTTTCCTGTTCGTCTCGGCCTTAGTCGTTATCACTTTTATAGATCTGGATCATCAAATCATCCCCGATGTGATTAGTTTGTCCGGCATTGTTGTTGGTTTTGGCTGTTCATTTGTGTTGCCGTGGCTGTCATGGCAGGATTCGTTGTACGGAATATTGCTTGGTGGTGGTAGTTTGTTTGCGGTCGCAGCGGGTTATGAACTGTTGACTAAAAAACAGGGAATGGGCGGGGGAGATATTAAGCTTTTGGCGATGTTGGGTGCTTTTTTAGGTTGGAAAGCGGTGTTGCCGATCATATTTTTAAGTTCTCTGGTTGGTACGCTTATTGGTGTGCCGCTGATGTTAATTAAGGGTGAAAATGGTCGCTTGGCGATCCCATTCGGTCCGTTCTTGGCCCTTGCCAGTGTTGTTTATTTATTCTGGGGTCCAGCGATCATCCGTTGGTACCTTAGCTGCTATTATTAAATCAGATTTCGCCAACTTGTTATTTTTTAATTATTCTTGACGCACTCTTAAAAATGCCTATAATCAAACACGTGTAATTACAGGGAGACTCTGTTGTTTTTCTGTGTTATTAGCAACCATCTCTTACCGTAGGGTCTTATCTATGTTTGGATCAAGGAAAGATATTGTTGGAATCGATATTGGCGCAAGTTCTGTCAAGCTCGTCCAGTTACAAGAATCTAAAAATGGATTTCAGCTGAAAGGGTTAGATCGTGAACCATTACCCCCCGAAGCGGTTGTTGATGATTCTATTATGGATTCGAGTGTCGTTGTTAGCGCAATTCGCGATTTGATCTCCCGAAACAATATTAAGTCACAGGATGTTGCCTCATCTGTTTCAGGTCACTCTGTTATTATTCGAAAAATCTCTTTGCCGCTCATGACTGAAGATGAACTCGATAAGTCAATCCAATGGGAGGCCGAGCAGTATATCCCCTTTGAAATGTCAGAAGTATTTCTCGATTATCATATTCTTGGTCCCGATCAAAACGATCAAGGTCAAATGGAAGTGGTTCTAGTTGCCGCAAAAAAAGATTTTGTTGATGAATACATTTCGGTACTGAAAGAGAGTGGGCTCAATCCAGTTGTTATGGATATCGATTGCTTCGCCATTGAAAATATCTATTGCTCAGTTTATGACGATGAGACATTCAACGTGGTTGGCCTAGTCGATATGGGCGCGAGCGGGGTCCAAATTAATATTTTGAAAGAGTCAGTCTCGGTATTTACTCGCGATATTCAATTTGGTGGCAATAGCTATAATGAAGAGCTGCAAAAACGTTTTGGCCTCAATAGTCAAGATGCTGAGAACATAAAACTTGGTGGCACGCTTCCAGATATTGATCCTTCACTCGTTACGGTAGCGATTCAAGAGATTACCGATAATTTAGTGCAGGAGATTCGTCGCTCGCTTGATTTCTTTTCTGCAACTTTCGCTGATGAGCGTATTCAAAAAATATATATAACGGGTGGTGTCGCGTTAACTGATAATATTCTTAACTCCCTATCGTCAGGGCTGGATATGCCTGTTGAGGTGCTAGACCCCTTTAGTCGAATGAGTGTGAGTGAAAAGGATTTTGATCTTGATTATGTCAAGACCGTTGCACCGTTTTTCTCTGTTGCTGCAGGTTTGGCAACTCGCAAGGTGGGAGATAAATTATGATTCGTATTAATCTACTTCCTGTTAAAGCGGCTCAAAAGAAAGAACAACTGCGCAATCAGCTTATCGTTGCTGTGTTTGTGTTGTTGGTTGCCGTGGTGGGTTGTTATACTTTTCATTCCTCATTACAGTCTGAAATTAGCTCAGTTAAGAGTGAAATAGGTCGCAACAATAAAGAGATAGCCAAGCTTAAGAAAAAAATTGGTGAAGTGAATAAGTTTAAAAAACTTCAAGAAGAACTAAGGAGTAAGCTTGAAGTTTTAGCGGCGCTAAAGGCAGCTAAGTCTGGTCCTGTTCATTTGATGGATGATCTTATCGGTGCCCTTCCTGAAAAACTGTGGATTACCGATTTTAAAGAGAAGGGGGGGCAGATCACTCTTAAGGGTGTTGGTCTGAGCGAGGACGATGTTGCCGATTTCATGACACAACTTGAAGCCTCTCCATATTATCAAAATGTTGTTTTGAAAGTTACCAAGCAGAAAGTTCAGAGTGACATGCGGTTACAAATTTTCGATCTGAGTTGCCAAGTTGAGAAACAAAAACCTACTCCAGAATCAGCTAAATAGGAGGAATGACAATGGATCCTCGGATAGAAAATATTTTAAAGTTGCCGCTATATCAACGTGTGTTGATGTTATTGCTTGTTGCTGGGCTTATTATTACTGGCTATATCTATTTTTTGCATCTACCTGCGCAACAGGAGTTGGCTAATCTAGGTGCTAAAAACGGCAAACTGCTGATTAAGTTGCAGGAGAGTCGCAGGATTGCAAATAATTTGCCGCGGTTTAAAGCTGAATATGAGCAAATGAAAGAACGCCTTGATTTGGCTCTAAATGAGCTGCCAAATAAGAGTGAAATACCGAGTTTGCTATCAAGTATTGCAGGTTTAGCTCGTGATAATGGTTTAGAGGTTATTGAATTTAAACCCGCCAAAGAGGTGCCGCAAGGGTTCTACGCCAAAGTCCCTGTTTCTCTTAAGCTTTCAGGTTCATATCATGAAATGGCTTTGTTTTGCGAGGCCGTTTCGATGTTGGACCGGATCGTCAATGTTGAAAATATTGCCCTAGGTAAGGCTAAAACGTCTGATGGCCAAACACAGCTATCTATTACATCAAGCGCAATTACGTATCGATTTGTAGAAAATCCACCTACGCCCTCGAAAAAGGGGAAAAAGAGATGATGAAATTTATCGTGGTTTTATTAAGCGTTGGTGTGCTGTTTAGTCTTACCGCTTGCGATGATACCCCCCCAAAAAAGAAACGAACTGTTCAGCCGCGTGCTGTGACCAAAAAAACAAGTGTGCCTGTCTTAGATAATGCTGAGGTTGAAGAGAGTTCTAAACAGCCTGTTTTCCGTTATGTTACCAATGATCGCAGGGACCCGTTTACCTCATTGATGGTTGTTCGTGAACCTTTACAGAACGATGCTGAACCAAAAACACCACTACAAAAATTTGGTGTAAAAGAGCTGAGGCTTACCGCAATTGTTTCTGGCAAGGGGCAAACGCGAGCTATGGTGATTGCACCAGATAAGAAAGCGTATATTTTGACGCTAGGGATAAAGGTTGGACGTAATCAGGGCTACGTGAAAGAGATAACAACGGATGAAGTGGTCGTCGAAGAGCAGTTTCGTGATTTTTCGGGCGGCGTAAGAACTGAGGTTAAGAGAATAACTCTCTCTCGTGGGGAAGGGAAATAGGGGTGCTAATAATGATTTCAAATGTACCGACAAAGCTTATAAATCTGTGCTCGCTGCTGTTGTTGGCAACTGTGCTTTTTGGTGGTGCGAATAGCGTTCAAGCATCATCAGCAATGGTTACGGTCACATCTGTCGATATTGGCACGGCTAGAGTTGTGTTGAATACTGACTCTAAATTGGTGGTATTTAAATCGTATACCCTTGGTGCTCCTTCTCGCTTGGTTATTGATGTAGAAAATGCGCTACCTGAATTTAGTGACCGAAAATTTACGATTAATGACGGTTTTAAAACTCTGCGCATAGGGCTATATGCTGATAAAACTCGCTTTGTGTTTGATGCTCTCAACGATGTTTTACCAGATGCAAGGGTTGAGCAAGTTGATGGCAAATTAATTATAGCATGGGGCGTTCAGGACAAAGTTGTTACAGCACCGGTGGTGCCTGGTACGCCGAATGCCGTAGAGAAAATAGATTTTGATGCGAGCAATGGCCAATCAGTCTTTACCGTTTCGCTCTCCTCTCAAACTGATTTGATCTCACCAGCGGTTGATGGTGATGTGATTCGCTTTGGAGTAAAGAATACTGTCATCCCGCGATCGCTGCGGCGGGTGGTTGATGCTTCTGTTTTTCCAAGTGCTGTTTTGCAAATTACACCATATTCAACCATTATCGCAGGTGAGCGTTGTGTGATGTTTGCTGCGCGTATGAAAGGGCCTGTCGATTACACTGTCAATATTGTCGAGTCGTCATTAGTATTTACGACAGTTGATGGCCCCTTTGCTGAGATTGCTGCGAAAAAAATGAGTTCAGTTGTTGTTCCAGTAGGTGAAGTTGTGACTACCCCATCTATGGACAATGTTGATAGCGTTGATCAGGTGATTGAATCACTCAATTCAGCGTCGCAAACAGGTGAAGTTGAGCCCGCTGTAGGTTGTGCCGCGCCAGTAAAAGTATACACTGGGGAACTGGTAAATTGGGAATTTGATGATACGGACATCCGCAATGTTATGACACTTGTTGCCGAAGTGAGTGATCAAAATGTAATTTTATCTGATGATGTAAAAGGTGAGCTTACCTTGCGTCTTCACGATGTTCCTTGGGATCAAGCTCTCGATTTAATCCTTGAGATTAAAGAATTAGGTACTATTGAACAAGGAAATGTGGTGCGTGTTTTACCTCTAAAGCAGATTGAAGCGATGGAGACGGCGAGACTGCAAGCAAAGCAGACCATCAAGCGACTCGAAGAGACGCAAACGCAAATTTTTGAGGTCAATTATAAGGATGTTGATAGCATTGAAGATGTTATCGAAGACATGCTCTCAGATCAAGGTGAGGTTTCTGCGATTGATGGCAGCAAGAAGTTGATGGTAACAGATATCCCATCTAAGTTAGTTGAGATTGGTGATTTGCTGGTTTTGCTTGATGAGCCAGTTAAGCAGGTTTTGATCGAAGCGCGAATTGTCGA
>NBLY01000039.1 GCA_002084665.1 Desulfobacteraceae bacterium 4572_35.2
AAATAAGTAATATGGAATGATGCTTTATCATTTCACTCGCCGATCCATCCACCCTCGCCGAAGCAACTGGTAATATTTCTACTCAGCCCGGTGCGCTGTAGTTGCGATTTTTACAAACATTAACTGAAGTCGCGACCGAAAAAAATTCGACCATTATCTTTCCGTTGCCGATGGAGATGATACGGCCATTCTTGGAGCCTAAAGAGAAGAACTAATTTTTAAAAGCGTGTGCGCTATGAAATATTTAAGGGGTAATCTTAAATCTGAGATTGCCCTATTCGTTTTTGCTTCGACTCCGCCAAGCCCAAGAGAGAAATACCACCGCAACAATAAAGCCAATCAACCAAATTAGCGCAGGTGCTGAGAAATGGAACTGCTGCCATGTCAGTCCACCGTAATAGCCTAAAGCTGGAAAGCCGATCCCCCATAAAATTCCGCCACTGATTGAATAGAACATTACTGTTTTTGGTGAAAGTCGCAGAGAGCCTGCAATGAACGGGACGAATCCGCGTAATGGGCCAAAGAAGCGGGCGAACAGTAAGCTTTTTCCGCCGTGGGCAGCAAAGAAAAGTTCGGCACGGCGCAATATTTTTAGAGCTCGTGCTGAGTGTGTCCGATTGACAAGTTGGTGGCCACTGCGACTGCCGATGAGGTAGCTGATGAGGTCACCGCTGATGGCACCAGTGCTGGCGGCGAGGCAACTGAGCCAGAAATCACCGTGGCCGTTGGCGGCTAATAGGCCGACACTGATACATAGCACGCTGCCGGGAATGACTAGGCCGACCAGTGCAATTCCCTCACCGCAGGCGATGGCCACAATGAGAAGGTAGTAACTGGAGCTGTGAGTCATGGTCATTAGTATTTGCTGTAGCCAGTTTTCCATCTTTTAGACGTACACGATTAAGCTGAAACTGGCAAATGGAAGTTGTTGCTTTAGCGAGTTAATATTGTTGAGCAGTATGATGTCGTGTGCGTTGTTGCAAGGTTGAAATAAGGTGTTAGCATTTACGAATATAGTTTTTAAGGCCAAACCTTTAGGTGGAGGGAGGGGGTTAGCATTTACGAATATAGTTTTTAAGGCCAAACCTTTAGGTGGAGGGAGGGGGTGTTTCCGGTGTCATAGCGGCTGAGGTTGTGTGTTGCGTTGGTGTTTGAATAGTGTCGGTATTATTGTCAGGAGGAATGTTATGGATTTATCAGTTTGGTTTATCAGTTTGGGATACTTTTCGCGAAATGGAAAATTTGCTTGATCGTTATAAGCAATCACCACGAAAATCTTTGACCCGAGGCAGTGATTCTATCTTCGAGGTTGGAGATTGGTTGCCCGTTGTTGATATTGAGGAGAACAAGGATGCTTATCTTGTTAAGGCTGAGTTGCCTGGCGTGAAAAAGGAAGATGTCAGTGTTAACATCGATAATGGTGTGCTGACGATTAAGGATCGCGTTGAATGCTCTTATGGATCCTTTGTTAGAAGTTTTACCCTGCCACAAACAGTTAAGGCCGAAAAAGTTGAGGCTGAATATAAAAATGGGATTCTTAATCTAACCATTCCAAAGTCTGAGGAAGCAAGACCGAAGCAGATTGAGGTGAAAGTTAAATCGTAGCTATTTATCTGAGATATATCGTTTAAGGGGTTTAAATTGTAGATAAATTTAGACCCCTTTTTTTAATTTATCACAAACTTCTCTGGAGGTTCTTGCTTCTATAGCGCATTCAGCTTATTTTAATAGCTTATGTTTTTATGTGAATGTAGTTTGATGAGTAACGATTCAGCTGAAAAACTGGTAACGGTCATTTTAATGGACGCATTGAAGCCAACCGTGGTGCCAGAATTGTGCTGAATAGTTGCTTTATATTGAAGGAAGCGAGTAATGCGCTACGATAAAAGTCTTTTTGAGAGAGTTCGCGAGAACGAACAGTTGGCTGAAAAGTTTTATCAGGTTGAATTGAAAATTTTGGCAACGTTGAATTATGTTGATTTTTTTGAAACTCTGTTGAATGAAATTGCGGCGGTATTCGAGGTTCCTTTTGTCTGGTTTTCGCTCATTGAGGGCAGCGAGGTTGAATCTTTACTGCGCGAACGCTACAGTGGTCAGCTCAAAACAGTGGTGAACCGGGTTGAATATGAGTTTTTAAATCGTTTTATTGATGATAAGGGTGATGTGCTGCGGGTCAATGAAGATTTACAGCACTATTTACCGTTGTTGCCGAAGGAACATTGTCAAGTGGTGCGGTCGCTGGCGATAACGCCTATTTTTGTCGATGGTGAATTGGTGGGCACCTTGAATCAAGCAGATGGTGATGTTGATCGTTTTTCCCCGTGTCTAAATCCTGTTCTGCTGCAACGATTAGCGTTGAAAGTATCTATTTGCCTGTCAAATGTCACTGCCCATGAAAAATTGCACGGCTTAGCCTGTTTAGATCCATTAACAGGGTTGTTTAATCGCCGGGTGATGGATCAAGCGTTGCAGCGTGAATTTAATCGCGCTGTTCGTTATATGGTGCCGTTGTCGGTAGTGTTTATTGATCTCAATGATTTTAAGCAAGTGAATGATACCTACGGTCATGCTGTCGGTGATCTGTTGTTGCAGCATCTTGCGACAAATCTTAAGGAGTTGAGCCGGTCGAGTGATTTTGTCGCCCGTTATGCTGGTGATGAGTTTGTGTTGATTTTGCCTGAAACCGATTTGACCAAAGCGACAGCATTGTTGACACGAATGACTGAAACCCTGCACGGGCTCCCTGTTGGTATTGCCGATGGTGAACTATTTGTATCATTAAGTTATGGCATTGCTTCCCTGCCAGATCCTGAGGTAGAATCGCCCGAGCAATTATTAAGAAAAGCGGATCAATGTTTGTATCGCACTAAAAGGTGCTATAAAGCAGGGGCCTAAAACGTTATTACCTAAAGGGTGTTCAAGTGATTATTAAATCCGCTAGTTTTATTAAAAGTGCGACCCGTCCGGGAAACTATCCTGAATCGGGGCCGCTGGAAATTGCATTTGCCGGTCGTAGTAATGTCGGTAAGAGTTCGTTACTGAATGTTTTGATCAATCGAAAAAGTCTTGTTCGCACCTCTTCAACCCCAGGACGGACACAGTTGATTAATTATTTTGATCTCAATGACGAGCTGTATTTGGTCGATCTGCCTGGTTATGGTTTTGCCAAGGTACCTATGTCGGTTAAGAAGCAATGGGGGCCGATGATCCGTACTTATCTGGAAACGCGAGAAACTTTGTCCGTTGTGGTGATGTTGTTTGATGTGCGTCGTGTTCCGCGTGATGAAGATTTGCAGATGCTGGATTGGCTCGAGGAATTTAATATTCCGACAATTCCTGTTATCACCAAGATTGATAAGGTGAGCCGCAATCGGCGTAAGAAACAGATCGAACCGATTCTTGAGGCAACAGGTTTACCTGAAGATGCCTTTGTGTTGTTCTCAGCGTTATCTAAAGAGGGGCGTGATGAAGTTTGGGAGCGGATTGAGGTGGCGTTAGAGTCGTCTTCAACAGAGCTTGACGCTGAGTGATGAAGTGGTTAAAGTGCTTGTGTACTTTAATAAATAAAGAAGGGTTTATTGTATGGGCGTCATCTATGTAGTTGGTGCAGGGGTAGAGGGGCAAGAGGGATTTAGTGCGCGAGCGTTGACATTGGTGCGTCAGGCACAGGTGCTCTACGGTACCCAGCGTTTACTCGACCTGTTCTCTGAGCTATCTGCTGAAAAAGTGGTTATTAAGGATCATGACGACCCGTCGGCGATTGTAAAAGTGCACCAAGGTGTTACGGTGGTATTAACCTCGGGTGATCCGCTCTTTTTTAGTGTTGGCCGCAGCCTATTACGTAATTTGCCTAAAGATAAGTTGGAGTTTGTCCCTAATGTTAGTTCGGTACAGTTTGCTTTTGCCAGAATTAAAGAGCCTTGGGATGATGCGGTTTTTATCTCAACCGAAGGCCGCTCGATGGCGGATATTATAGATCGAGTGGTGGCGAATAATAAAGCCGCAATTTTGACCGATGCCCACAATACGCCAGCGGCTATTGCCGCAGAACTATTGCAGCGCGGCCGCGATGGCTACACCGTCTACCTGTGCGAGGATCTTGGTACTGAGCAGGAGCGAATTGTTCAAACGAGCATTCAAGAATTACCTGCGTTAGCTGCAGCTGAGTTGAATGTTTTGATTCTAATCAAGCGTTATGATGGTGATGTTTGCGGAACTCAGCGTGTATTTGGCTTGAGTGACGATGCCTTTGTGGCGCTAAAGAAGCAGATGACTGGCGAAGAGGTTCGCGTTGTTGCCTTAGCCAAATTACAATTAAGACGAGACATGACTCTGTGGGATATCGGCGCAGGAAGTGGGTCGGTGAGTATCGAGGCTGATTATTTGCTCCCTGACGGGCGTATTTATGCCATTGAGCGCAATGCTGAGTATTTGGAGTTGTTGCGGCGCAATATGAATACCTTCCAATCACGGAATGTGCGCGTCGTTCAAGGTGAAGCGCCTGATTGTCTCGAAGATATTCCTGATCCAGATCGGGTGTTTATCGGTGGCAGTGGTGGTAATCTGTGGGAAATTTTAGCTGCAGTTGATGGCCGACTTGCCCCTGAAGGGCGGGTGGTGATCACTGCCACGACGCTGGATACCCTCGTAGCATCGACTGATTATTTTGAAAATTCAGGTTATCGAGTTGAAGTGTCGACCATTAATATCGCTCGAACCAATAGTGATACTGATTATAAGGTGTTTGAGGCACGCAATCCTGTATATATTATTATGGCAACGAAGGCCTTTGAATGATGGCGTCGCAAAAAGTCCGCCCACCTGCGTTGCAGCGTTTGCTCAAGACTTTGACAAAAAACATGTATGCCTTCACCCTTGAACAACCACTACGCCTTGGGGGACGAAGTTTTTGCTTAGCCATCTAATTCGTTTTTGCGAGACCATCTTGAATAGTTTGATTATTTTGAAGTGGGTCATAGCTGATCTAAGGTTAGTTTGACTGCAGAGGAGTTGATATGGATATAAATGCGGTCTTTTGATGCAAACTCATGTTCCGTTGCCGATTGGTCAAAGACTGATGTTAAGTGTTGGCTTTAGGGACAATATTGTTGAGCTCGGTGGTGAAGTCGTACACTGCGTTGACGATGAAACTGGTATGTCGCGTAGTGGTATTGAATTTGATTCACTTGACGCTGATCAAGCGGCAAAGCTGGCTACCTTTTTAGAAGCATTTAGCGCAACTAAAACTCCGTAGCGATTTATAAACTTTATGCAATTACCTTGGATTGAGGGGCAGGTTCCCCTCATGCTTGCTCCGATGCAGGGACTGACAAATCGCGCTATGCGGTCGGTTCAGCATCAAATTGGTCATCCTGATGTCTTGTTTACGGAGTTCCTCCGGATAAAACAAGCCACCCATCATCGAATATCTCGTAATGATCGCCGTGAATCTGCGGCACAAATTTCAGATACACCACTGGTTGTGCAACTCATTGGTCACACTGCATCGTCTTTAGCTGAAGCTGCGCAGATGGTGCAAGATCAAGGCGTTAAGCACATCAATATTAATATGGGCTGCCCCTTTGGTCGCACCACCTCGGGTAAGACGGGTGGCGCGATGCTGAGTGTCCCAGAGTTGCTGCCCGAATGTCTGCGCGCCGTTCGTGAGGTGGTCGACGGCAGTTTCTCCGTTAAAATTCGGACGGGGTACGATAACCCCGAACAAATTTTTGAATTGCTGTCGATGTTTGAGGGCCAAGGGGTCGATTTTTTGATTCTTCATCCGCGAACGGTGGTGCAAAAGTACGCAGGAAGTGCCGATCATAACATCACTCGCAGAGTGGTTGAGACAACTTCAATGCCAATTATTGCAAATGGTGATGTGGTCACGGCGAAGCAGGGACTGGCTTTGTTGGCTGATAGCGGCGCCGCTGGATTGATGATTGGTCGTGGGGCTATTGCTGATCCGTTAATTTTTGAACGCTTACGTGGCCGTGCGCCAGTACGGGTTGACGCAAAGCGACAGAAAAAAGAAGCGTGCGACTATTTAAAACAAGTTTTGATTGCTTATCAGGATCTGTTTTGTGGTGATCAACAAGTGTTGGGCAAGTTGAAAGGGGTGGTGTCTTGTTTTTCAGATCCGTCATTACAACGTTGGGTCAAGAGGTTGCGCCGCTGTCGAACGTTAGTGGCATTTGTTGCTGAATTGGACTGAGAAAAGGAGATTTTATCGTTGGTGAAAGTCCATTGTTGATCCTGCTTTTAATGTATTTTGCGTTGGTTGATGATAATTGTTGTGGAGGTCGTCAACCGGTAATCTGCTGAAGTGAGGAGTTTATTGATGGTGAAAAAATTATCGCATTGGATGTTGTTGAGCTCTTTGACAGCGGTGTTGCTGTTTACGGGTGCTCAGAGTGTTCTGGCAGATATGGAAACCTGCCTAGAGTGTCATGAAGATGTCATTGTAGCTAACGAATTTATGACATCGGTTCATGGCGAAAATGAGATTGGCTGTCTTGATTGTCACAGTATCGACAATTTAGATGCTCACGTTGATGATGGAATTCTTCCTGAGCCAGTTGATTGTGCCGGGTGTCATGATTCTGTTGCCGCTGAGCATAGCAATAGTGTCCATGCTGAAAATGAAGTTGGCTGCGCTGAGTGCCACACCTCAATTCATACACTAACACCTGCTGCCGATGTCAAGCAGTCGGTCGTTGATGGCTGTACAAACTGTCACGAAGCGGATGGTTATGCTGAGTCAGTTCACGGTCTTGCTGTTGCTGCTGGCAATCAAGATGGTGCATCATGTGCCGACTGTCATGGTTTGCACGAGATCGCAAGTCTTTCAACCACTGACGTGAAAAAAGCTCGTATGTTCCGCACCGAAGTGTGCATTGCCTGTCACGCTAATGAAGAGATGATGGAGCGTAACGATGTGTACAGCGGTGCTGTTCATACCTATCTCGATAGTTATCATGGTAAGAGTTTCAGTTTAGGTTATCCTGAAATCACTGCGACGTGTGCTGATTGTCATGGTGGCCATAATGTTTTGCCTGAAGATAATGCTGCATCGATGGTTAACATCGAAAATCGTGCGGATACCTGCGGTAAGTGTCACGCTGGTTCAACTCGCCTGTTTAGTAAATTCTATTCCCACGGCGATACTGGTCTGCCGCTGAAGTTTTATAACCAGCACTGGGCGCAGGTGATGATGGACTTCTATGGCGGCACGGCTAACGCAGCGTATGGTCACCGTATTGGTGCTTGTATTACATTTGTCTATTTCAGTATGGCCCTTGTCCTTAGCTTCAACTTCCTTTTTCTGCGTAAAGATATTCCGGGGATGTGGTTGCAGCGCCTGTTCGGTCCAGATTCATTGATGCCTACTCTGCGTGACATTAAAGACGTAACGGCTATGGTTCGTTGGTTCCTCTGGAAAGGTCCAAAGCCGACATTTGAGCGTTGGAATTATTGGGAGAAATTTGACTTCATCGCCGTATTCTGGGGTATGTTTGCCATCGGCGGTTCAGGTCTTATGTTGTGGTTCCCTGAATTCTTCGGCATGTTCCTGCCGGGCTGGGTATTCAATGTTGCCACAATTGTTCACTCTGATGAGGCGTTGTTGGCAACAGGTTTCATTTTCTCTGTGCACTTTTTCAATACTCACCTTCGCCCAGAGAAGTTCCCAATGGACTTCGTTATCTTCAATGGCGAGATGCACAAAGAGGAGTTTGTTGAAGAGCGTGGTGATCAATGGAAGCGTTATGAGCAGATGGGTATTACTGAAAAGTTCTACAAAGAGAAGCCCTCTAGTCCAATCTATGGTATTGCGTTAAGAATCTTCGGATTTATTGCAGTTGCCATTGGTGTTGTATTGTTGGTGTTGATGATTATCTCCATTATTGGCGGTACTCACTAAGCACAGTGAAGAAAATTGTGATATAAAAAAGGGAGTTGCTTCGGTAACTCCCTTTTTTATGTTGAGTTGTGTAACGAATTTCCGCTTTGTTTTAGGAGCTTGTTGTGAAGAAGTTTGCGCTATCGGTTGGTGTCATTGGTTTAATCTTAAATGTCCTTGGTGGCGCTTCGACCCTGTGGGGTGTTTATCTTATCGCCTTTAAATCAGGGGTTGAGATGTTTGGTTGGGGCGATGCGAAAACATTTGGTTATCTGTTCTTTTGTGTCGGTTTATGTTTTGTTTTTGTTGGGGTATTGCTTGCGCGTTATGCACGAAGCCGTTGATCCATTTCGTGATATGTGTGAGGATGCCCAGTCTGTATCCGTTGCTAAATAGTTGCCCCTGAAGTTTAAAGGTTTTATATGTCGTTACGCCACTCGTTGTTAGTGAAATTTATGACTGTTATCAGTGCGGTATTGCTGATAACGATGTTTATTTCTGTTGTGGTGAACGTCCGTTTTCAGCGTCAGATCACTCAAGAAAACTCTCTGCATGAAGCTGATTATTTCAGCGAAACTATTTTACGTTCTACCTATTATCAGATGCTTGCAGATGATAGGGAGATGTTGTACCGGATGATTGATGAAGTGGGCGCGATGTCAGGAATTCGACGCATCCGCCTGTTTAATAAAGATGGGGTGATCAATTTTTCGACCGATAAGCAAGAGATTGGTACCGTTTTACAGCATACTTCTGAAGGTTGTAGCATCTGCCATTTAGATGCTGGAGCACCCCTTGCTTTTGCGCCAACGGCAGCTCGTGGCCGGACGTTTTATGACGAAAATGGTGAGATGTTCCTTGGTGTCACTAAGGCGATCTATAACGATCCGAGTTGTTATACGGCTGATTGCCACTACCATTCGCTAGAGCATGAACTCAATGGAATTCTTGATGTTCAAATTAGTCTGAAGAATCGGATGGCTCAGGTTGATGTATTCCGGAATTACTTTGTGGTTTTGACCTGCGTGTTGTTGGTGTTGTTGTTTGTTGCCCTATTGTTGTTGACTAAGCGACTCATTATTACCCCAGTAAATGTTCTCCTTGAACATCAACGGCGCATCTCAGCAGGAGATTTGTCCAGTAGTATTGAGGATGCGCCGCGCGATGAGCTGGGCGAGTTGGCTCGTGGAGCCAATGAGATGACGCGTAATCTCAAGGCCTCGCAAGATGAAATTCGTAACTGGACGAATACTCTTGAGGCACGTGTTGATGAGCGAACTGAACAGATTCAAAAGATGCAAAGTACCCTTGCGCGCTCCGAACGACTAGCTTCTCTCGGCGAGCTTGTTGCCGGTATTGCGCACGAAATTAACAATCCACTAACGGGGATCTTGATGTTCTCATCTATGGCAGGTGAAACACCGGGGATTGATAAACAGCTGAAAGACGACCTGTCAACCATTACTCGCGAAACAGAGCGTTGTGCTGGAATCGTTAAGGGGTTGCTTGATTTTGGCCGTGAATCGATTCCGTATAAGACTTTTACCTCCGTCAATTCGATCCTAGATAAGACCTTGGCTTTGGTTGAACACCAGACTCTGTTTCAGAATGTTAAAATCATTCGTGATTACGACTTTGGTTTGCCTGATCTTGAGGTCGATCCGAATCAGCTTGAGCAAGTTTTTATGAATATTTTTATCAATGGTGCTCAAGCGATGCCGACAGGTGGTGAGTTGTCGTTACGTACGTGGTGCGAGGATCAGTGGCTGATGGTTGTCATCTCTGATACCGGCTGTGGAATTCCAGATGAGATTCGTGAACGGATTTTTGATCCATTTTTTACTACCAAAGATCAGCAAGGAACAGGGCTAGGCTTGTCTGTTTCTTACGGGATCGTTGAGAATCACGGTGGAGATATTCGGGTGGAAAGTAGTGTCGAGAAGGGGACAGCATTCACGGTGCGGCTACCACTTGAAAATGATAACAAAAGTGCCGAAGCGTAATCGTCAGGGCATTTAGTTTACTTATCTTCTGTTACGAATCTATTTTGCGATCGCGAGCTGAGACCTGAAGTTTCTTCATCAATGCTTGAAAATTGGGCCGTAGCATCCCCACGTCACCAGCAGCACGAGTAATATTCCAATCATTGCGCTTGAGCGCTTCAAGGACAAAACTCTTCTCTATGGGGATAACTGCTGCTTCGCGTAAGCGACGCTTGACCTCTTTCAGCTCCTCCGTTGTCGAGGGCACATAGCTCTCATCGCCACAACGGGCTAATATCTCTTCGTCACATAAGCCTAAATCGACAGGTTGGATCATATCTTCCGCTGCCAGTACCACGGCTCGTTCGATCATATGTTCCAGTTCGCGCACGTTGCCGGGGAAATCGTATTCCTCTAGCAGGTTCATCACTGCAGGGCTTACCCCTTTGATCTCTTTGTTGATCTCGTCTGAGAACTTGCGTAGGAAGAAACTAACCAATAGCGGTAGGTCGCCGCTACGATCGCGCAAGGGGGGCATATCGATTGGGATGGTATTGAGGCGGAAATAAAGGTCTTCCCGAAACATCCCCTCGTTGGAGAGGTCGCGTAAGTTTTTATTGGTCGCCGAGATGAGGCGAATGTCAATTGGTTGTGGTTTGGTGCCGCCAAGTGGTGTGACAACGCGCTCTTGAACCACGCGCAGGAGCTTTGCCTGTGAACTCATGCTTATATTTGATATCTCATCCAGGAAAAGAGTGCCGCCATTGGCAACCTTAAATAGGCCGACCTTGGTGTGGGTTGCGCCAGTAAAAGATCCTTTTTCGTGGCCAAATAGTTCACTCTCCAAAAGACTTTCGGCCAGTGCCGTACAGTCGATAGCGACAAATGGCATATCTTTACGTGAGCTATTTTCATGAATCGCACGAGCAACGAGTTCTTTGCCTGTGCCGCTTTCACCGGTAATAAGAACGGTACTGTCTGTTGGGGCTACCTGAAGAATGCGGCTGTATACTTTTTGCATCGCCTTACTGTCGCCAATAAAGCGATGGAATCCGTGATGCTCTTGGCTGGTGTTACAGGTGTTTGTTTGATCGCTATTGGCCCGCTGGTGGTCAATCGCTTTTACCACCAACTGTTTAACCTGTTGTGGGTTAAACGGTTTTGGCAGGTAGTCAAATGCCCCATTTTTTATGGCATCAACGGCTGTTTCAACTGTCGCATAGCCAGTGATAATGATTACTGGAACATTAGGTTGGAGAATTTTTATCGATTTTAGTACTTCCATGCCGCCCATGCCAGGCATTTTAAGGTCACTGATGACAACAGTAAAATCATCATTTTGCACCTTTTCTAAAGCAGTGTGGCCACTGGTCGCGGTGACAACCTCATAGTTTTCTTGTTCGAGAATGCGTTTAACGGCTTGGCGTATGACAGCTTCATCGTCAACAACTAGAATTCGCGGCTGGGACATGGATTTTATCCTCCTGACAGCCCAAAGGCTGGGAATTTAAAGCAACTTCACTTTTTATACCACCAGCATAGTGTTGTCAAGGTTGCCCTGCTGCTCACTCACAGTTATATGCGTAGTTCATCGGTCCATTTAAAGTAATGGATTTTAAAATTAAGTAATCTATTGATCTCCCGACAAATTGGTACTTAGTGCGCTGCATAACGAATCTATACAGTTCTTTTGTGCTGATAATTTCACTGTTTACACAGTGTCTGCTGCCTGAATTCATTTTTTAACTTATAATCTGTATGGAAATAGTATACATCTTAGCTCCTTTTATGTACTCTTTTATGATGATGTAAACGTAAGTATTTGATGTTTTAGCAGGTTGTGCAGGTTGGCATACTCTGTGCTTGGGTTTGGGTTGTATACAATTGGGGAGTGTAAACCGCAATCTAGGATGCTAGATTGTAATTTTATTGTTATGTAATTGTAAAATCATGGAGAAGGAGTTTCAATACACAATGAAAACACACATTTTATTTTTGGCTGCTATGTTAGCCAGCCTCACCTTCGGTAGCCCTGTTTGGGCAATGGAAACCGATGAATGCATGGAGTGTCACACCAGTGCCGATGATGTCGGGGAAGGTAATGTTATTGACGGTGCCTTATTTGCCCAGACATCTCACGCCGAAGAGGGCTGTGCTGGTTGTCACGAGGTGACAGATGAACACCCCGATGATATGCAGTCACCAACAATGTCGGCGAGTTGCGAAGACTGTCATGATGTCATTGCCGAAACCTATGCTGCAAGTGCTCACGGTGAAAATGCCGTTTGTACTGATTGTCACAATGCTCATACGGCATTGCCACCGACGAGTTTATCAGGTTTGCAGATGAATGAATCCTGTCAGGAGTGTCATGAGTCAGCGGATGTTGAAGAATCACATTCACGTTGGTTGCCAGAAGCTGATGTTCATATTCGTTCGGTACCGTGTATCTCATGTCATATCTCGTCTGATAAGTTTGTCATTACGTTATATGTGACCCAGCGCCAAGATAATCGCGCTTATGCTGATTATGAGTTGGTCAATTATCAACAACTACAACAGCATGTTGGTGATCAATCCGTAACATCACTTGTTGATTTAGACCAAAGTGGCGACGTGTCTCTCGATGAGTTATCCAGTTTTTATTCAGACAATGATGAAAAAGGATTACGGCTCTGGGCTATGATGACACCAGAAGAGGTTGATCATAACATCCAGACTCTTGATAACCGCTGGGATTGTACTTATTGTCACGCAGCAGGTCCTGATTCAATGGGGAATAGCTTTGTGGCTTTCCCGACCGTTGATGGCACCTATCAACGTGTACCACTGGAAAAAGGCGCGACCTTAGATGCTCTGTTTGGCACCCCTGATTTTTATATGGTTGGTTCAACACGGAGTAAGATCTTGAGTATCGTTGGTCTACTTATTTTGCTCGGCGGATTAGCCATGCCAATCGGTCACGGAACCTTGCGCTTTTTGACCCGTAAAAATAGAAGGAAGGAACACTAACATGGACGTACAAGAGAGAATCTACCTAACCCCAACTCCGATTCGGATTTGGCATTGGCTCAACGCTCTTGGAATTGTGACGCTATGTGTGACTGGCGCTCAGATCCGTTTTCCTGAATATGTGAACATCTTTGGTACCTATAAGGCCGCTATTCGGCTTCATCATACGGCAGGTATTGTTGTCGCGTTATCTTTCGCACTATGGTTGTTTTATTACGTCGTTATCGCTCGCATGATGGTAAAGCTCTATGTGCCAACCACTAAAGATCTCACCAGCGGTGTGATCAATCAGGCGTTGTATTATTTCTTCTATTTTTTTACTGGTACCAAGAGCAACCCACATGAAGAATCACCGACTAACAAATTTAACCCGATGCAAAAGGGAGCTTATGTGGTGGTTATGATGATTCTGGTGCCGTTGGTTATCATGACCGGAATTGTTTTGATGAATTTAGAACCGTTACGCGAAGTTCTGGTTCTGTTTGGTGGTGTTCGTGTTGTCGTCGGACTGCACTTTCTCTTAGCTTGCGCTCTGGGAGCCTTTGTGCCGACGCACTTTTATTTGGCGACCTTAGGCCATACACCATTTGCTCACTTTAAACCGATGTGGACAGGTTGGGAAGACCACTCTGACCATTAATCTGTACTGAATATTGTTATACAATCCAGCGAAGCGCGAGAGTGCTTCGCTGTTTTTTTAGGGGGTCTCATCATGTCGAAGCGGATTACGACGCGGACAATTATACCTGTTGCTGTGATCATGTCAGCGTTTATTACGGTGTGCTTTATCTTGCTTTATACCTATATTCAGGTGTTGATGCAGGATGCTGGGACAAAGCGCGTTGCCTGCATGGCGAAAACTATTGTCCGCTCTATTAGCTACGACATGCTTCAGAGCGACCATGAAGCATTAAGGTATGCCGTATCGAATATTGGCAGTAATCCGGGTGTTGCTCATCTGCGAATTTTCGATAAAAAAGGGGTGATTCGCTTTTCAAAAGATCCCCAAGAGATTGGTCAGCTTGTCGATTACAAGGCGGAGAGTTGTAATGTCTGCCATACTGATCAGGAAACGGTCTTTGGTGGTGATGGTATTGAACGTATCCGTTTTTTCGAGGGTGAGGACAAGTATCAAGTGCTTGGCTTGTCGTATCCAATCCCACGTCAGGAGGGCTGCTCAACCACACAATGCCACGTCGGAGAAGAGCAGCAACCGTTGTTAGGCATTGTTGATGTGGGCATGTCGCAGCAACAGTTGTCTCATGATATGAAGGGGATTATAAAGGTGTTGGTTGGCTTTTGGTTTATGGTTGTTTTGTTGTCGATCGGATTGGTTGCAAAAGTTGAAAAACAAGAGCTTGAATAGCGCGATCACTGTCGCCATATTGGCAAAGGTGGATCGAGATGGAGAACCATTTTGGGACACAAGTCAGATATTGATGTAGACCCAGGTGATGCACGAAGCTCCCAGTATCGGTTGGCGAGGATGCAGGCACATATTGATTCTTTGCATGTTCTTTCTCGACAAGGGATTTGGGGGGTGTTGGTCTTTATTTTGATCAGCATGGTTGCTGTTTATTTTCAGGATAGCAATCTTCTTGTTAATGTTTCACCAGAGACGCGAACCTTTTTAGGTAAGCCGCCTTCGCCGAAGATGATCAATATTGCTTTGGCTGTTTATAGTTTTTCTGCTTTAATTCTAACCTTGTCACGCCTTTCTGATCGCACCGAAGTCTATCGTGGCTGGGCGCATGTCGGCTACTTGAGTGGGTTTTATATCTTTTATTTGTTGGCGAATGCTTTGCGGGTCAATTCATTGGCTGTGCTGGTTGCGGGAATCACTATCTTAGGTCTTGAGTATTATAGTATTAGAAGCTTTGCTGCCGAGGCCATCCGTCGTGAACGCACGATTATGAAAAAGCTGTTTCGTTCTAAGGGCGATATTGCTGATGCGGATGATGATGGTGAAATAGGTTGCCGCAACTGGGGCAACGGCTTAGGCTGACTCGGACACCAGCAATGCCGGCCGCAATGACCCAGCAGCCCGCGGTGATTGCTGGCCATGTGTTACCTGTTGTTGCGCTCAATGCAGTGCCAATGGCAGGTAGATAGGTGATGAAAACAAGCCATAGTTGCCAACGCTTACGTCGAATTATTGTTAGTTG
>NBLY01000040.1:0-9454 GCA_002084665.1 Desulfobacteraceae bacterium 4572_35.2
CGCGTTGAGGGGGCATTTATTGCCAACCCAACTCTTGAGCAGCAGGAGCAAAGTGACATCGATATCATTGTTGCAGGTTCTAAAGATGCGGTAATGATGGTTGAAGGTGAAGCAGATCTGATCAGCGAAGATGAGATGCTTGAGGCGATTTTTTTCGGCCACAATGCAATCCAGCCTTTGATCGAGATGCAGACTAAGCTTGCTGAGCTTGTTGGTACAGTTAAACGTGAGTTTGTTGTCGCTGAGGTTGATGCTGATCTTGAAGCAAAAATTAACGGTTTAGTCAAAGAGCGTGTCCTGAAGGCGGTTGTTATTCGCGCCAAGCAGGAGCGTTATGCCGCTCTTAAAGAGATTCGCAATGATGTACAAGAGCAACTCGCTATGAAGTATGAAGGTCGCTCTGGCGAGATCTCAGCAATTATGGGCAGTGTTGAGAAAAAAGTTGTTCGTCAAATGGTTACTAAAGACCGTATCCGCATCGATGGTCGTGAGATGAACACCGTTCGCCGTCAAATGGTTACTAAAGACCGTATCCGCATCGATGGTCGTGAGATGAACACCGTTCGCCCTATCAGTTGTGAAGTTGGTCTGTTGCCACGTGCTCACGGTAGTGCACTCTTTACCCGTGGTGAAACACAGGCATTGGTAACAACAACACTCGGTACTGCGAGTGATGATCAACGTATGGATAATATCCAAGGGATGGCGTTCAAGAAGTTTATGTTACATTACAACTTCCCTCCATTCTGTGTTGGTGAAACCAGCATGCGTTTGTTCCCAGGTCGTCGTGAGATTGGTCACGGTATGCTTGCTGAGCGTTCAGCGTCTAAAATCATGCCTGAATTTGATGACTTCCCATACACACTGCGTTTGGTTTCCGAAGTACTTGAGTCCAACGGTTCATCGTCCATGGCATCGGTTTGTGGTGCTTCAATGGCATTGATGGATGCGGGTGTTCCAGTTAAGGATGCTGTTGCTGGTATGCTTCAATGGCATTGATGGATGCGGGTGTTCCAGTTAAGGATGCTGTTGCTGGTATCGCAATGGGTCTGATCAAAGAGGGTGATGATATTGCCATCCTTTCTGACATCCTTGGTGATGAGGATCATCTTGGTGATATGGACTTTAAAGTTACCGGTACAAGCGATGACCTTTCCCCATATGCGCCGCGTATCACAACTGTTCACGTTAAGCCTGACCAAGTTCGTACTGTTATCGGTGCCGGTGGTAAAACAGTTCGCGGTATTATCGAAGCAACAGGTTGTGGCATTGATATCGAGGATGATGGTCGGATCAACATTTCATCTAGTGATGGTGCTGCAGCAGCAGAAGCTGCACGCTCCAGAGGTTGGTAAGCTTTATAACGGTACCGTTAAAAAGATTATGGATTTCGGCGCATTCGTTGAGATCTTCTCAGGTACTGATGGTCTTGTTCATGTGAGTGAGCTGGCTAAAGAGCGCGTATCCAACGTAACGGATATCCTCAATGAGGGCGATAAGGTTCTTGTTAAGTGTATCGGTGTTGATCGTCAGGGTAAAATTAAGTTGTCACGTAAAGAGGCACTTGGTCAAACGCTCGAAGAGGAATAATCTCCATCTGTTTTTTTGAGGGCAACCTCGATGAAACTTGATTGATTTTAGAGTCCTTGTCGTCCTTTATAAAGGGCGACAAGGACTTTTCTTTTTGGTGCTTTTTTCGTTTATCGCCACAGATAAAGAAATTGCCACTGTTGACGAAAGAGAAGAAACATTGCAAAATGAAAAGTTGTAATAAATATAAGATAACCATCGCCGTTGTGATAAAGGGGAGGGGGTAAGGGGCAGCATGAGTGACGTTGTTGTATCGTTGAAAAAACTGCATCCATCAGCGCGTATTCCACGCTATATGAGCCCACTTGCCGCAGGATTGGATCTCTGTGCTGTGCTGGATCAACCGGTATCGTTGCAACCGAGTGAGCGCTGTTTGATTGCGACCGGACTCGCTATGGCGCTACCTGAAGGTTATGAGGCGCAGATCCGCCCCCGCTCTGGTTTGGCCTTACGAGATGGAATCACCCTCGTTAATTCTCCGGGGACGATTGATGCCGATTATCGTGGCGAACTCAAGGTGATTGTGATCAATCATGGTCAAAAACAAGTGGTCATTGAACATGGTGAACGCATTGCCCAAATGGTGATTGCGCCAATAGTGCAAGTTAAGCTTGAACAGGTTGAGTCACTTGATGCTACAGAAAGAGATTGTGGTGGTTTTGGTCATACAGGACGGGAGGGTGAAACATGCAAGTCTTAGAGAGTAATCAGAGTGAAACGTTACAAGAGTATCCGTGTGAGTACCTTTTTAAAGCGTTTGGTTCATCGCATCCCGATGATAATTTTGCCATGCTCGTTCATGAGGCGATCAATGAAGTATTGCCGGTCTCTCTTGATGCGATGAAGCATCGGCAAAGCAGTAAGGGAACCTATCTGTGTGTTACAGTGATCACTTATTTGTATAATGAAGATCAACGCCAACAGATCTATGCGGCACTACAGCGTTTAGAGGGATTAAAATACTTATTATGATTGTCTCAATTAATCCCGATAATCCACAAGCGCGGCGCATTAATCAAGTGGTTGGCTGTTTAAATAAAGGTGGAGTGATTGCTTATCCTACCGATACAATTTATGGTGTTGGTTGCGATATCTTCAATAAAAAGGGGATAAAAAAGATCCACCAGATCAAACAACGTGATCCGCGCAAACCGTTCTCCTTTATCTGCTCCGATCTGTCTGAAATCTCTCAATATGCACAGGTGAGTAATCTCGCTTTTAAAATTATCAAGCGTCATCTCCCCGGTCCCTATACATTTGTTCTCGATGCTACCCGAATTGTTCCCGATCTTGTAACCACAAAGCAGCGCACTGTCGGAATACGCATTCCTGATAATAATATTGTCTCCGAAATTGTTCGCCAACTCGGCCACCCACTTGTGACCACAAGTGCCAATGTCTCTGGTGATGAAACCTATCAAGACCCAAGCTATATTGAGCAAGATTGGGGCAACATGCTCGATATGGTTGTTGATGGTGGCCTTCTCTATGGTGACCCTTCGACAGTGATCAGCTTATGTAACGACCAAATTGAAGTATTGCGCCAAGGTTGTGGTGCAACGGATTGGATTCATCAGCTTTAAAACTATGGAGCGTATGTGAAAACTATTACCGTTGTTTTTTATGATCGTGAATTTGCTGGAGAATGGAAATATCCTTTTGATGAAGCTTCGTTAGCGCCATTTTTTGCAGAATTAAATCGCGAACTTTCTGCATGTGGCGTTAAGTTTGAATTTTGTATGGAACCCAATATCACCCTGCGTATTAACGGATATGGCGATCTGTTAAATAGTATCCGTGTGCGTTCCCCACAGGATGGGTTTAGTAGCTTGTGCCTCGGCCAGTTTATTGGCCCCAGCCTCGACACCAATCTGCTCGCTGATGTAAAGCGTGGTGTGCGTCGTGTCGCCTTTTCTCCTGAAAGCATCGTTCCTGATGGCGGTAGCGCCCTGTGTCACAATTGTGGCTGTGGTTGTTGAACTATTCAGTTCTTGCTCCTAATATTCTATATCATTTTCAGTATTTAATTTATTCTTTAGGTAAAGGCTTTTCTTTTAAAAGCTAAATTCTTTGTTAATTGCGCATCTGTAATCATTTGAAAAAGGATGGCTTATGAATTATCCAGTGTGGTTTCTCCCTGAAATTGGGGGAGGTATGTTGATGGCAATCATTGCGATTACGCACGTTTTTATCTCTCACATGGCTGTAGGCGGCGGGTTATATCTCGTTGTCACCGAGATCAAGGCTCGACGTGAAAATGATTACCAAATGTTGGAGTTTGTTAAAAAACACGCCAAATTTTTTATGCTGCTCTCCATGGTCTATGGCGGAGTGACTGGGGTTGGTATCTGGTTTACCATTGGTCTCATTCAACCCGACGCTACCTCTGAATTGATTCACACCTTTGTTTTTGGTTGGGCCGCAGAGTGGGTTTGGTTCCTCGTCGAAATTATTGCGTTACTTGTTTATTACTACAAATTTAACACCATGGATGAACGCAACCATATCAAAGTCGGCTGGATCTACTTTGCTGCTGCATGGTTAAGCCTGTTTTTGATCAATGGTATCATCGGCTTTATGCTGACCCCTGGTGAGTGGATCAACGACCATAATTTTTGGTCGGGTTTCTTCAATCCAACATTTTGGCCTTCATTGTGGTTCCGTTTTGCTATTGCGACACTGATCGCTGGCGTTTTTGCCTTCTTTACCACCGTTTTTATCGACTCCGAAGCATTTCGCCACAAAATGACCCGCTATACATCGCTTTGGTGTTTGATCTCCACTGCTGTGGCAATACCAACTGGCTATTGGTATCTCAAAGTATTACCACCCATGGCTCAAGAGATTGTCAGTGTTTCACCAACGATCGCTAACTCAATAAAAGTCGGTGCATTCGCTACCGCTGCCTTTATTATTTTAGTGACCATTTGTACATTATGGCAGCCAAAACTGCACAACTTGATAACAGCTTTTGTTGTCGCGGTTTGCGCGATTTCGATGATGGGATCATTTGAGTGGATTCGAGAAGCAGGTCGTCGTCCTTACGTGATTAGCCAACAACGCTATTCAAACGGCATCCCCGTTGCCCGCGTTGCTGAATTAAACAACGGCTTCTTAGCGCAATCGAAATGGAGTACGGTAACGGAAGTTGATGAGTCCAACCTTGAGCAAGCGGGTGCCGAGCTGTTTAAATTCCAATGTTATGCCTGTCATACCCTTGATGGCGTTAACAATGATATCCGTATCCGTACCGCCAATAGCACGTTCAATGGCATGGTGAAATACCTTGGCGTGATGCATGAGAAGCGCGCATTTATGCCACCTTTTATCGGTTCAGACATAGAGAAAAGAGCCCTCGCTGCCTATCTTGTTGGTACTTTACATGGTAAGGAAATTACCCCTATAGCCACATCAGGTGGCAATGTCGGTCAACAGATTCTCGACGATGAGTGCACCATGTGCCATGGTGCCGATTTAGTCGTTGATTGGGCCGATGGCATGAGCGTAGCTGAAGTAAGCCAAGGGTTGTTAACACTGAGCCAAATTGATAGTTCAATGGAAGACTTCAGCGGCAGTGCTGAACAATTAAGTGCTCTTGTCGCGCTGCTTACAGGAACCGTAGCCCCTGACGATGAAGCGGCTATTGATGGTGGCACTATGCTGAGTGATGATTGCACCATGTGTCACGACCTTGAACTTGTTTACGATTGGGCGGCAGAACTTTCCGAAGCGCAAGTGATGGATGGTTTGCTAAACTTGAGTTCTCTCAATTCAAGCATGGATGATTTTAGCGGTACCGAGGCTGAATTAAAGGCTGTAAGTACCTTTATTATGACTGAAGTAAAAGGAGGAACGCAATGATTTCACTCGTTCCAACGCCCGATCAACTGCCGATGGCCCGTGGTTATTTCGATGCACTGCTACTGTTGACATTTCCACTTCACCTTCTTTTTATGAACGCCATGATTGGTTCTGCTTTGATCACATTTTGGTCACATTGGCGCAAAGATCCAGTATCGGAGCGGCTTGCTTATCAATTGGCCAAGGCGTTGCCGTTACTCATTGCATTTACCATTAACCTTGGCGTAGCCCCATTGCTTTTCGCTCACAACAATATGACTCTTATGCTCGATCCTGAGGCGTGGAAAGCATATTTCACTCACTCCGGTGGGGCATACTTGAATCTAAACGAGCCAACCCTGTATCCTCGTTATCTTCACATGATGATTGGTGCTACAGCCGTAGGCGGGTTAGCCGTTGCGTGCTTAAGTCGCTTATGGGTGAAAAAAGATGTCGAAGTTGCATCACTCGGACTGAACACCGGCATGCGCTTATTCTTTGTGGCAACCTGTGCTCAACTTGTTGCAGGAATCTGGTTCCTGTTGTCACTGCCAGTCGATATTATGAAGATCTTTATGGGCCGCAGCCCATTGGCATCAGCGGTCTTTATTGTCGCTCTCGTTGTCGTAATTATGGTGTTAATTAGCGCATGGCAGAGAAAGTTAGTTGTCAGTGCTGGATTAACAATCGTTCTGGTTTATTTGATGACCTTTATGCGTGCTTTTGTTCGTGAAGGTTATTTAGCTAAAACCTATGTCATACAAACCGTTGAAAGCAATCCAGACTACTCGCCATTAGCTCTTTTTGTTATCACTTTAGTGATTGGTCTGGTGTTGATTGCGTGGATGATTAAAGTAACTCTGAACACAGATGGGGGTGCGTCATGAAATCGATCAAAATAGCTGAAGGGGTACACTGGGTTGGTGCTTATCACCCTGATTTAGAGGTGTTTGACGAGTTATACCCGACTGAAAGTGGGACAACTTATAACTCATTTTTGATTCAGGGCAAGAATAAAACTGTTTTGATCGATACCGTCGATGAACATTTCTTTGATGAATTTATCGAGCGAATCGAAGAGGTTTGTTCGGTTGCAGACATCGATTTTATCGTATCAAACCATACCGAACATGACCACTCAGGCAGTATCGAGAAGATGCTGGAGTTGAACCCTAAAATTCAGGTGATTGCTTCACGTTCAGGTGAAAAGTTTTTGCAAGAGCAGATCAATAAGCCGATCAACTCGCGCTCCATTAAAGACGGTGAGCAACTTGATCTCGGTGGTCGCACCTTGCAGTTTATGGTTGTCCCCTTTTTGCATTGGCCCGATACCATGTTCAGCTATCTCGTTGAGGATGAAATACTCTTCTCCTGCGATGCCTTTGGTGCGCACCATTGTCCGAAAGATAACATTATCTTTTGTGATGAATTTACTGATGATATCAGTGCTGATTTTAAACTTTATTTCGATACCATTATTCGTCCATTTAAATCCAACGTTCGCAGTGCATTGGCCAAGCTTTCAGACACAGCCGTTCAAAAGGTTTGTCCTTCACATGGGCCGATCTATCGTCAAGGGATTGCAGGATTAGTCGAAAACTACCAAAGCTGGTCGCAAGAGGTTCAAACGACTAACGGTAAGCGTATTTTGATGCTTGAGCATTCACCTCATGGCACGGTAAGGGCAATGGGGGATCGTGTTACCCATCACCTCGAACAACGTGGTTGTTGTGTGGTTCGCTTGGCGGCGATAACTCTCGATGAAGAGCAGTTTATGCGTGAGCTGGAGCAGTGTGATGCGCTGGTTGTCGCAGCGGCGACGATTAATCGTGACGCAGGGCCACCGGTGTGGCAGGCATTACGTCTGCTGTCAGCGGTGACACCCAAGAATAAGCTTGCAATTGTCTATGGTGCCTTTGGCTGGAGTGGTGAAGCCGTTAACCTCATTGAACAACGCCTTGTTGGCCAACGCTACAAACTTGCTGCAGAGGGCGTGCGCTGGCAATTTTCGCCAACGCCTGAAGATATTAAAAAATGCCTCAGCTTGGCAGACTCTTTGGCAGATGCTTTGTCAATCTAAGCAGGTTACCGTTTCATTGTAGATAAAATAAAGGCCAGCTCTTCATGGAGGGCTGGCCTTTATTTATTCAAAATCGGTTTAAAAATCGCTGTTAGCCGATGGGGAGGATCATATATAGGTAGCTGGATAGATCACCGAAAAGATTAAAGAACAACAGAATTCCAACAATAATCATCATCGCTCCAGTTAGGATCTCCATGATACGAATATGTTTTTTGAAGCGATTGAAAAAAGTTAAAAAGCCGTGGAACAGTAGGCCAGATAGCATGAATGGAATGCCCAAACCTGCTGAATAGACACTTAAAAGGGCAATGCTATGCATGGTGTCGCTCGATGTTCCTGCAGCAAGGGCAAGAATAGCCCCTAGAATAGGACCGATACAGGGGGTCCAGCCTGCAGCAAAAGCAAGGCCGACTAAATAACTACCTACATAACCACTTGGTTTATTGCGAATAGTGACCCGTTTATCTCCTAACAGGGCACCAAAGTGAAATAAGCCTGTCATGTGAATACCGAAAAGAAAAACCATCACACCGCCACCACGTTGCAACCAAACAAGGCCTTCTTCCATCGCTGTTTGCACAGAAAATGAAGCCAGACCTGCAATCGCTCCCAGAGCAATAAAGACAGAACTAAAGCCTAAAACGAACGCAAAGCTATGACTTGCAACCTGTAGTCGCACTTTTGAACTTTGATGATCTTGTTTTAAATCACCAAAAGAGATACCGGTAATGTAGGTAATAAATGACGGGATAAGGGGTAGAACGCAAGGTGAAAAAAAGGACAACAGTCCTGCACTAAAGGCGATCCAGTAAGTGATGTCAGTAGCTTCGTTAAACATAAGATCCTTTTTGTTGGCTCAGGGTGACGTAAGTGTCTCGGTCTTTAATCGACGACGATGGTTCTATCAACTTTAAACGGATTAACACGTACTTACAGTGAGTAAGATAATGAAAATCGTCGTGATAACCAAGTTCTTGTTTAAGGTGAAATATTGCCAATATTATCTCATCATACGTTAGATTCTTCAGCTGATATAAAATAGGCAGTACAGAGTAATATTTTGGAAGCATGGGATTTTCTTAACTGATTAGGTATTAAATATGCTGCCCGATTCCATAATAACTGGTTGCCCAATGATGTGCATGCCAATTTATGTAGCACGAGTCAATGGGATTCACTTTAGGAGTTACAGATGAAGGTTGCACTTGTTGTTGATGAACCTTTGATTCGCTGTAAGGTTCGGAATTATTGCAAAATTATGGTTTTGATAAAATACTGGAAGCTGTAAATGGTCAAGAAGCTGTGTTGCGTGCCGTGGCTCACAAGTCGGTGTTGATTGTTGTTGATGTAACAATGCCCGTGATGAATTGCATCACGGCTGCAACAATATTGCGTGATCAAATGCAAAAACTTGAAGAAACTCTCGAAATACGAAGATTGGTCGATAAAGCTAAAGGAGTATTGATGGACACAGGGTTAAATGAACCAGATGCCTACCGTAAAATGCAGAAGTTGGCCATGGGTAAGCCAAAGAGGTCGCTGTATCTGGGGCACCTTGGTGGTTCCATTCTGCGCTGAGGGAACAAGCTTTGTTACTCAGTTTATCGGCGTTGTTTCAATCGGTGCCTTTGTTGTCATCACTAGGAGGCTGTCGGTCTTGGCGAATTGTAGCGAGAAATTGACTGGTCGAGGGCAGATTTTCGAACATTTGAGAGCGAATAGTGCGCCTATTTGTCGAAAATGTGTCGGTATTCGTTGCGACGAAGAAGATGAGTTCCGTGGACTTGATATCGCTGAGATCGGTATGGAAGTTTATCCAGACTTTCAACATGTAAACGCAAAATAATCGTTAATTTATCTCCCCCTCGCTAGCATAGGTTAGAGGGGGGGAGACGATATTATCCAATACTCAATCAATGAACCCCTTTTTTTATACACAGC
>NBLY01000040.1:9467-23072 GCA_002084665.1 Desulfobacteraceae bacterium 4572_35.2
AATCTACATAATCAGCAGCGTCAGTTTTCAGGATTGTGATTGAATCGTATCCAGTTAAGAAAAAAACCGATATTGATCAAGAATAATGGAAAAAAGGTTTGACTTCATCAGTGCCTTTCGCTATAACTTATCTCGCTTCAACGACACACCAAACGCAGCGATCTGCGGGAATAACTCAGTGGTAGAGTGCAACCTTGCCAAGGTTGACGTCGCGAGTTCGAATCTCGTTTCCCGCTCCATTATAGAAAAAGGCCTGATCCTTCTGGATTAGGCCTTTTTTTGTGCTTTTTATTAAATTAACTATTTAGCATGATTCCTCTATCTTCATATTCCAGACTTCTCTGCCTGATTATCCCTACTGAGATAAATCCTAGGGGGACATTTTTGCTTTATTGTTTTTAGTTGCTACACTTTTCAGTATGCTAAGATTGAGACAACCTCGATTCGATATTCCTGATCTTGTTCACCATGTCATTGTACGTGGTATCAAGGGTGACAAGGTTTTTCGGCTGATGGTGACTGGCAAAACTTTGTGCGGCGATTTCGCAACCTGCTCAAAGAAACGGGAACTGTTTGCTACGCATGACTTTAATTCCAAACCATTTTCATCTATTGCTGCGACCTTAAAAAATCCCTCTTTCAAACTTTATGCGCCGCTTGTTTACAGGGTATGCTGTTACTTTCAACCGACGATATCTTCGTAGTGGCCACCTGTTTCTAATTGTTTTTGCATGGTAATATCTATTTTTTCAATTAAAGGATCGATTGTAAAATTCATCATATCGCATTGACAAACAAAACATCACAATAGATAATATGTTAACTGTTGTCTTCATGTGAGGCTTTAATGACTAATATATTGTCTGTTGTGGATGTTCAAAAACATCTTGCAAGTCAACTTAGAACTGCACGCCTTGAAGAAAATCTGACTCAGGCAGGATTGGCTAAGCGCGCAGGAGTCAGTCTTGGTTCCCTCAAACGTTTTGAACAAACTGGGGAAATATCTTTGAGAGGCTTTATATCGTTAGCATATGCTCTACGGTTGGAGTCTGGGCTTATGGATGTGCTGGAACCACAAAAACCTCAAACTCTCGATGAAATCCTTGAGCACGAGAACTCTCGAAAACGACAGCGAGGGCATAAGCAATGAGTTTCAAACTAACAAGCTTTCTTAAGGTCTTTCTTCAGACAGATAACCCCTTATTGGTCGGACGTTTAGCTTATTCGAACAGAGAAATATTCTTCGAGTTTGATCATGCGTTTCCTGCTAATACCTTAAACTTGTCTCCCTTTAACCTGCAAAAGCCTTCAAGTCTTCAAGTTATTTCTGGTCCTAGTCGTCTTTTTGAAGGCCTTCATGGAGTTTTCAATGACAGCCTGCCAGACGGGTGGGGTCGTTTGCTTATTGATCGTAAATTGAGAGATCTGGGGATTCGTCCTTCACAAGCTGGACCGCTAGATAGATTATCGTGGGTTGGATCGCGAGGCATGGGAGCACTGGTCTATGTTCCTGATCAGCGTGAAGTATTAAGTAACTGTTCTGAAAAGGTGATCAATCTTGATCAAATGGCCAAGGATTCACTGCTGATACTCGAAAATAAAACGGAAGAAGTTTTCGAGTACCTTCTCCTGATAGGTGGATCTCCCCAGGGCGCACGGCCCAAAGCGCTCATCGGATTATCTGCAGATAGCACAGAGGCGATTCATGGAATTGATGATTTGCCAGAGGGCTATGAGCATTGGCTCGTCAAGTTCCCGGCTCAGGATGATGCTTCCGACATCGGCCTGGTCGAGAAAGCCTACGCAATGATGGCACAAGATGCCGGTGTTGATATGGCAGAGAATCAAGTCCTATCCTCAAAAAGAGGTCCCGGATATTTTGCGACCAACAGGTTCGACAGAATCGGTAATCAACGAGTCCACATGCATACCTTGTGCGGACTGCTTCATGCAGACCATCGGCTGCCAAGCATAGGTTACGAAGAGTTTTTAAAAGCAACTCAGGCTTTGACCCGAAATCACCAAGATGTAAAGCAAGCATTTGTGCGCATGGTTTTTAATGTTCTGAGCCACAACCGAGACGATCACAGTAAAAATCATAGTTTTCTCATGGATTCTCGCGGTGATTGGTCGTTGTCACCTGCGTATGATGTTGTTTTTTCCGATGGTCCGGGCGGGGAACAATCTCTCGACGTTGCCGGCAAAGGCAAAGAGATACAAGAAGCAGATTTGACAGCCATTGGAGAAAAGGTCGGCCTTCAATCGAATGAGATGAAAGAGGCAATTGATCAAGTGAAACACGCTGTTGGAGACTGGCTAAAATATGCCCAGCAGTGTGGAGTGTCACTAAAAAGACAGAAGGAAATAGAACCGCTCCTGATGATGTAAAACTTAATAGAATTTATAGGATGTGAGAACCTTTATGTATCACATGGTGATAGATCAGTCATCGGGATGTTTGATCTTATAACCCATGGCTCGGTAGCCCAGTTTACGCTTATTCCACATGCGTTCAAGTTGCGGGTGATCTGTTTCGACGTAATCGAAAATTCTGACATCCTTCTTGTCTGCGTGCTCTCGATGGAGTCGCCCTGCATATTGTTGCAATGTTCCTTTCCAGGATATAGGCATGGTTAAGATCAGGGTGTCGAGTGGTGGATGATCAAATCCTTCCCCGATCAGTCTGCCAGTAGCGAGGAGAACGCGGGGAGCAGACTTATCCATTGCCTCTAATTCAGTCAATACAAGGGAACGTTGTTTTTTTGATAAACGACCGTGCAGGATAAAGCAGTTTGTTATTTGATCATTAAGAGCGTTCTGCAGTAACGATAAATGTTCCGTCCGTTCTGTCAGTATCAGTATTTTACGGCCTTCTTTGTAGGCCGCTAGAACATCTTTGGCAATCTGTCGATTACGATCTTCATCTGTTACCAAAGTGCGAAAGACATCCTGAATCGGTAAGTTTGAATCCATCCGTGGAGACGGTAGTTTTCTCGGCCAGACTTCCAACTGTTTGGGAGCAGATTCAGGGCTGGTGGCTTGATGGCGGATCGGGCCACATTGCATAAAGATGATTGGTTGATGACCATCGCGGCGAATCGGCGTCGCTGTTAATCCCACAACATATTTGGACTTGGCCTGTTTTAAAATTGCTTCAAAAGAAAAAGCTGACAGATGATGACACTCATCAATGATAATTTGCCCATATTTGTCAAGTAATCCCCCAAGGTCTTCATAACGTGATAGTGATTGTATCACTGCAATATCGATACTGCCAGTTGGCTTCTTTTTTCCCCCGCCGATGACGCCAAGTGCGTTTTTATCAATTTCTAAAAATCCAGTCAGTCGCTCTTGCCATTGTCTCAAAAGTTCTGTTCGGTGGACCAAAACAAGTGTACTAACCTTGCGCCTAGCGATCAGTGCCGCAGCGGTAATAGTTTTACCAAATGCTGTTGGCGCACAAAATACACCTGTTTCATGTTTAAAAATCTCGCGTAACGCTTTCTTTTGGTCCTTACGCAATGTGCCAATAAATTTCGCTTTGATTTTTTTACCCTGTAAGCGTTCATCCAACAGATCTGACTGAATCCCATTACGTTGAAATAGTTCCAGAACGCTATCCAGACAACCTCTTGGAAGTCCGATGTGTTGAGGATGGTTTTCAGCGCAACCAATGATACGAGGTTTATCCCAGACAGGAAGGCGCATGGCTTGGGCTTTATGGAATTCTGGATTTTGAAAAGCTGCTAGACGAATCAGGCGATTGGCTAAGGGCTGTGGAAGGGTTTTTTTGAAAATGAAAATTTGATTGGCCAAAACCAGTGTTAAGGATTCAGGGAGAGAGCCCGGTATTTTTTCCGGAGCAGGTATCTTTCGTTGCCATGGCTTGCTGTTTTCGTCAAGTTCATTGAAAGACACATCTAGGGGATGTCGGTTATCGGTGGCACGGGTAATGGCTTCATTGAGCTGTGTTTTGGAAAGTGGTTCGATCGTTGCGAGATAGGCCCACTGATCGTGATAAGGGGTGAAATATTCATCGACGAAGATACTGTTACCCTGTTCACGGGGATTTTTCTGTAGAGGCAGTGCGATTAAGTTGCCAAACCCACCTTTGGGCAAGATGTCTTGGTTTGGGAAAAGACGGTCATAACTTGTTAAGGACAATTGGTGAGTGCGATCACAGGTCCGGCTGATTAAGGCGGCTCCAAGGTGTCTGGCATCACGCGCTGGGACGGGATCAGCAAAGAAGATCCAGATGTGTGCACCTTTGCCAGAGCGAGAAATTTCAACTGAAGAAGGAATTGCTAGTTCATTACAAGTTTGCATCAAGGCCTTGGCGTCTTTGCGCCAGCTTGCATCATCAAAATCAATGGCCAAAAAATAGCAGTAGTTATCGGTTAAAAGTGGATAAACACCAATTGTATGTTTCCCCGCCAAATGATTATAAATCACATGGTCATTAATCGGTTGGAACACCCGATTACTGCACTCAGCACATTTAATTTTTGGCTTGCGGCAGATCCCTTGTTTCCATTCATTCCTACATACTGGTGAGTATCCTGATCGTCCTTTGGCAGACTCCCATCGCTGTGGGTAAGCATCAATACGACCACGGAAAAGTCTACGGAATAAAGCAATTTTGTCGGCCGTACTGTAACGCGAGGTTTCTGGTGTAGTCTTTGGTTTCTGAGTGGATTGCGGTCCTGAACTGGATGAAGAAGAACCTTTCCAGACAATGCCGTGATGTGTCAGCAAGGTTTTTAGCCTCTGATTCTCGTCACGGAGTTTTTGCAGTTCAGATTGTTCCTCAGTTGATAGCATGTTGGCTGAATCTCCTGACAATCATAATAGTTGTATAGATTAAGGCTATTATATAGGCAGGTCAGAAAATAGGAAGTGTTTACATGGTGTTAACTCCAGATGAATCGATTATGGTCCCACCCAGTGGCCTTGTGAGTGATTATGGGAACTGTTAAAGAAAGTTTTTTATTCGAACAGAAGAAAGTACTCATTTGCCAGTTGTTGTAGTCAATTTTTTTGCTCTTATTGCGGTTGTTGTAAAATGTATTATAGCGATTACTATAATTGCTGACCTTGTGGAGATGAGATTATCGGTTTCAGGTAAGAAGTAAGGTTGCGCTATAAAGCATCCGGTTAAGCATGAAACGTATGAATTCCTGTTAGGATTGACGTTGAAAATTGACTTTTCAATTTGGGAAACTGTGACAAAATATTTGAAATAAAAATGTTGTAAAATGTTGCTTATAGGGCCTTAAATTGATGAGATATATCAATTTTGTTCTGCAAGTCGCTCCATTATAGAAAAAGGCCTGATCTCGAAGGATCAGGCCTTTTTTGCGTTTATCACCCTTCTTTGAGGTACCTGTTGATTGCTGATTGGACAACTCGTTGTGGTCCGTTGTGCGGAGGTAGCAAAGCATGAGACGATTTTAGCACCACAAATAGAACCACCGTGTATGGGACATTAAGCACGGTGGCGTGGTTGAACGGCGGTGGGTAACTCCGCCGTTCAACCGATTCTGTATTATAAGACTGCGATGATTTGTTTTTAGCTGATAGATATTGTACTTGCGGCTAAAATAATTACTTTGGCTGGTTGAGTCAATCTGAAATCATCACGTTTTCCTTCGAGAAAACGTAAGTCTGGTGTCTGGTGTGCCAGTTGTTTGAAATCAACAGCACGGCTGTCTTGGTGGCAGCGGTCGCAAGTTTTTTCTTTCTGCAAGCTCGGGTGACACTGGATGCATGTCAGGGCCATGGTCGCCGGCATCACTTCATGTTCCACGCGCCAGTAGGTCCAGGTCTCTTTCCATAGCCAATTGCCGCTGTAGGGTAGCTTGGCGGCGTTCATCCCGTCGGTAAATGACTTGCTCCAATCATAATTTTTCCAGTATGCAGTGGTGTCATCGGCATCGCGCGGATACAGATGCGGTATCAGCAGGGTGCGATGTAAGGTGTCAAAAGCCTGAACCCCTTTCATGATTTTGAAGGGCGTTATGCGTGCATTTGGATCGTTGCGCATGCCGATGGGGGTAGTCAGTTGGATGATGTCGGCATTGGTATCGACGGCATCACCGAGAATCACGCGCTCCATGTTACCGTTAAACCAGTTGTAGTCGGGTTGAACGGCACGCTGCCAACGGAACTCCCCTTTTTTGACATGGTAATAGCAAACTGTTGCCTAGGTGCGGTGTGGCTGAATGGCAATCCTCGCAGCTGACAACCCCTTCGGCGGCGGCGACGGAAGAGCTGCGTCCAGCGATGCGGTGTTGCTGTGTGGTGTGGCATTCGCTGCAACTGAAATCGAGGTTACCCATGTGGACATCACATTCGGGCTGCGGCTGGGCCAGATTGCTGCCCATGTCGGCGTGTTTGATGGCGTCACCGCCTCCACCGCTAAAGTGACAACTAGAGAAATCAAAAGTGGGGTCGCTCCAGCCATATCCTGCGTGACAACTTGTGCAACGAGACTCGTTGCTGATGATGCTCACTCAGTAGTTGTTAAGGGCCGTCGTCCCTTTGCCGTGTTTTATCTGGTGGCTTTGATCCTGGGTGTGGGTGGAGGGTCCGCGCCACAACCAATGTGCCGTATGCAGCACGTCATTGGCTTCATCTTCATGGCAGCGCAGGCACTCGGCGGTCACTTGTAGTGCATCGGGATTTTCCGGTAACTTAACCAGATCTTTATGTTCAGGCACTTTGTTCAAATGGCAGCCGTTACAGGTAACTGGGCCTTTGTTTTGTTGCTGATGACAAGGGGTGCAGCTCTGATGGTAAGCGGCTTTGAGGCCTAGCCGTTCAGGATAGTCGGAATGAAAGGCCTGTTGATGACAAGCCGAGCAACGCACCGTTTCAGGATGATTGCTATAGCTGCTGTCGTCCGCTGGGCGCAGATGGTGACAGATGCTACAGTCACCGCTGCTAGCGGCGTGTTGGCCATGATTGAAACGCACTGGGCCGTAATGATCTTCCTGTGCTTTGATGATGGGGCTGTCGAGGAGGAAATAGGTGTTTTTGGCATCCTTGATCGACAGCTCTGTTGCGTGGAGACGCTGGCTGCGGCGGATGGGGCCCTCCTCTAGTACCTTGTCCACCATGGGGACGATCTGTTGTGCCCGCGAGCGTGCTTGTTCCTGTCCCGGGGCAGTCCAGATTGTATCGTTGTTTTGCGCCAGACTCGGCTGCGCTACCAGAATAGCCATCATTATCAGTGTCAAGGTCATTTTTAATCGGAAAAATTGTTGTGTCATGAGGGTGTTTCCTCCTTGCTTCTGCTTTGCGAGAGAACCGGTAAATAGGTGACCAGAACGCGGTAGACAAACATCAACGTGGCGATGAGGCCGAAGGTGATCAACAGCTCACCCAGTGCCGGAGTATAGTGATCCTGAGTTATCGGCGGTGTGTAACCGATGATAAACACGTTGATACGGTTTAGAACGACACCGCCGACAATGAGGGCGGCGGCGATAAACAGATAACGGCGCGATTGACGCCGCTGCGGCGATAACAACATCAGCAAGGGGACGATGACACCCAGCCCCAGTTCAACGATAAATGCATTGGTCTGGAAGGTGCCATCGAATAGATAAACCCAGCTGCCGCGCCACAACAGATCACCAATCTTCAGCAGCAGATAGAAGCCGAGCAGGGTGATGGTGATACGCGATAGCGGTGTCAGTACCGACATTTCATCGTCGCTGCCAATGGAACTGCTTACCAACGTGGCTTCAACCATCACCATGGGATAGCCGACGGCGATGGCCGAGGTGAGAAACAGCAATGGCAAGATGGGGGTGAACCATAATGGGTGTAATTTTGTCGGCGCAATAAGCATCAGGGAGCCAAGGCTTGATTGATGCATGCATGACAGCACCACACCGGCGATGATGAATATCCACATGGTTTTGTTGAGCGTCTTGTCGGCAATACCGAGGAATGCTTCCACTGGACGGTTTAAACTGGTTAGCAGGCTGGGTAGCGACACCCGACCCTTGAACTGTTCGATCACCACGGGGAGAAATTCGATATACAGCACATGCAGATAAACCATGACGCACATGGCCACTTCAAACAGTGCCGAGTTGGTATTCCAGTAGACTAGCGGCTTCCAGATAGCCCAAGAGCGGCCGATATCCACCAGCAGACCGAGGACAACAAAGGTGTAGCCGAGCATGGCGGTGAGCAACGCTGGCCGTGTTACCGGTTCGTAGTGATGACGACCAAGAATATGGGCTAAGGCGGCGGTGGTAAAACCGCCAGCAGCCAGAGCGACACCGGTGGCGACATCGACACCAACCCATATACCCCAAGGACGCGCTGTTGACAGATTGGCCACCGCACCAATGCCGCCAGTGAAACGAAATAGTACAGCTACGCCGCCAGTGACCATAAGGACCAGCAATACTAATACGCCGGGTGTCCATAGGGGTTTTTTGAGTGCTACCGGATGGTGGTTCATGAGTCACCTCCAGATTGTTTGTTGTTTGAACTGTGGGTTTGCGGTGTTTTATGATTGTGGATCATAACACCACCCAGCAGAGTAAACAGTAAAGCTGGCGACCACAAGTAGTTGAATAACGAGTGTTGCAGGGTTTCTGTCAGGCGTGGCAGCGGTGTGTCTGACAGGGTTAGGAATCCGAGTTTTGTAAAAGGTACGCTGGACATGTAGAGCCACGATGTGCCGCCGACCTCTTTTTCGCCATAAATATGATCGACATAGCGGCCGGGATAGTCGGACTGTCGTTTTTTAGCCAGCTTGAGCAGCGTGGAACGTTTGCCGAAGGTGATCGCTTCTGTCGGGCAGATGGTCGCGCAGGCTGGTGGCTTGTTCTGCTCAAGCAGCTGGGTTTCGCAAAAGGTACACTTCATCACCTTTGGGGTGATGGGGTTGTGGTATTCATAGGCTGGAATTTCAAACGGGCAGGCCACCATGCAGTAGCGACAGCCGATACATTTACTGACATCGTAGTGAACGGTGCCATTACTATGTTTGCTCAGGGCACCAGTGATACAGGCTGAGGCACAGGCGGGATCTTGGCAGTGCATACACTGTACTTTGACAAAATCAGCAACCGGTAGCCCCTTGTCGTCGATGCGACCGCTGTGATAACGGTTGACCACGGTGAATTTAGTCGCATCGGGGCGGCGTTTTTTGTCAAATACGCCTAGATCATCAAAGGGTTGTGCCGCTGGCGGCAGTTCATTGATGGCGTTGCATGCCTGTTCACATTTGCGACAGCCGATGCAACGGCTGATATCCACCAGAGCACCGAACGGATCGGCTGGGGCTTTTGATTGCCATGCCTGTGCCGGTCGCGGTACGGTGACCGCTGTTGCCGCCCCGACAGCGGCCAACTTGAAAAAACTACGCCGTTTTAGTTGCATGACACCTCCTGTTTACATTGACTATAATTTATCACTATAATTGCATATAGGCAGCCAATCATTTGCAATGTAAACCAATCGCAAACGATACTCACTTTCAAAAAAATTGTGCTGGAAAAACAACGTTCTGTCAATGGTTAAGTGACTGAAAAACTGGTTATTTTTGAAGATAAATGAGATCGAATATTCATACGTTACAGTCGGCGGAGATTCTATCGTTGCCTTATTAAGTAGGATACACCAATTAGTGGCTCCAAATATATCTTGCTTCCTATTTTTTATACCTTACAAGCCGTGAGTTTCCTATGTGTTTGGATAGAGGTCGACTCTGGTCTCTCTCCCCAGTGACGGCTATTTTTTTATTAGCTCACTATATCAGCAAGCTGTCGGATTTCACATGGATCTACTGCGAAACAGCCTGTTAGACAAATAAGTGCCAACATGTTGGGTGAAATTTAAATATGGGGAAATTTCGATTTTCAGGAGGTTGTTGGGCTGGAATGGAAAGTGGTTTAGATCGTTAATCCCTTCATTGAGATGAAGGGATTAACTTAGATGTTACGTGTCACTAACGGGTGAGGACCCGAAAAAACTTATACAGGTAATCGCCACCCGACCACATGGTCAAAGCAAAGGAGATGTAAAAGAAGAAACTGCCGACAAACTGCATATTAACGTGGAAAAGCTCCCAGTGAAGACCGAAGAACCAGTAATAATCGTAATGGAGCAGTAGGGCGATGATGGCAACCATTTGAAAAATTGTTTTGTATTTACCCAGATCACTGGCAGCAATGACAATCCCTTCAGAGGATGCGACAGAGCGCAGTCCAGTGACCAAAGTTTCACGAGCAATAATTAGGAACACCGCCCACGCTGGAACACGACCTAGGGGTATCAGCATAATTAATGCCGCCATAACGATCAGTTTATCAGCCAAGGGGTCGAGAAACTTGCCCATCACAGTGACAATTTCCCATTTGCGCGCCAAATAGCCATCGAGCCAATCGGTTATCGAGGCGATAGAAAATATCAGTGCGGCCCAGAAACCCATCTCACGCGAGTCAGAGAATAGTATACCTACCACTACGGGGACGCTGGCAATGCGACAGAAAGTTAAAATATTAGGTAAGTTATAAAGTTTATGGGTACGAAGCATATTAGGAACCGCCTTGACGATATTGTTGTTGATAGAGTTTAACTTTTTTTACGTACAACTGTGTTTCAGGATACGGTGGAATACCATTATACCGTTCTACCGTTGAAGGGCCAGCATTATATGCGGCTAAAGCAAATTCAAGATTGCCATTAAACCGGCTCAACATCCAGCGTAAATATTTTGTACCACCAGCGATATTTGATGATGGGTCAAAAGGATCATTTATTTTAAGATCTTTTATCGTTCCAGGATGTAACTGCATAAGACCGATAGCGCCTTTGGCTGAAACAGCGTGGCTGTTGAAGTTGCTTTCAGCTTTGACAACGGCGCGCACAAGGTTTTCATCGAGATCATTTTTCTGGGCATAATGTTTAATCAGTTGCATTACAGAGATCGACCTGTGTGGTTTATCACCTGTTTCAGCCTGATAATAGCGATAGTTGGATAGCACTGGTACGTTGCTATAATGAACAGCTCCGTTATGGTCAACGTATTTATAAACAGCTGCCGACAAAATTTCACCACTAAAGATAAATAGAATAAAAAAGAGCAAAAGGACTCGATTTAAGTTTGTCAACAACGCTCCCTTTTTATTCATGATCCAGTCCCAGCAATCAACTAACGTTTTAATCAACCGTTTTCCTTTAGTTATTTCATGGCAAATACTTGACAGGATACAGCTCAACGCCAATAATGATCTGCCTTAAACTTGAATTGAGTTAAATATTGAATGTTTTCATGTAATTTTATTCTATTCGTCAGGGGACTGCAATGAAGATCACATCAGATTACTTAATTATTGGTAGCGGTATTGCTGGTTTATCGTTCGCGTTAAAAGTTGCCGATCAAAAAACGGTCGCCATTATTACCAAACGAGAACTTCACGAAACATCCACCAATTATGCCCAAGGGGGGATTGCTACAGTTTTTTCTGAGGAAGATTCCTTTGAATCTCACGCTGAAGATACCATGGTGGCCGGCGCATATCTTTCAAATCGAGAAATTGTTGACCTCGTTGTTAAGGGTGGCCCGAAAGCGATTCAAGGTCTCATCGATTTCGGTACTGATTTTACCCGTAATAGCGACGGTGAATATGATTTGACCCGTGAAGGGGGACACAGTCATCGCCGTATTCTCCATGCTTCAGATATTACAGGCCGTGAAATTGAGCGCGCCTTAGTCGAAGCCGTTCGCAACCACCCTAATATCACCATTTATGAATATCACTGTGCTGTCGATCTGATCACTGAAGCCAAGGTGAAAAATCGCCGTCTACCAAAAAACCGTTGCCTTGGCGCTTACGTGCTCGATAGTAACAGCAATGAAGTGATCACCTTTGGCGCACAGGTCACGGTTCTGGCAACAGGCGGAGCAGGCAAGGTATATCTCTATACATCTAACCCCGATATTGCTTCAGGTGATGGTGTGGCCATGGCCTACCGTGCTGGGGCGGCCATTGCCAACATGGAATTTATGCAGTTTCATCCCACCACCCTTTACCATCCACATGCGAAATCATTTTTGATCTCTGAAGCAGTTCGTGGCGAAGGTGCGGTTCTAAAGCGGTCCGATGGCACTGCTTTTATGGAGAAGTATCATCATCTGAAAGATTTAGCACCGCGCGATATTGTTGCCCGCGCCATTGATAATGAGATGAAAATCAACGGTGATGATTGTGTTTTTCTCGATATGACTCACAAAGGGGCGGACTATATCAAAGAGCGTTTCCCCAATATCTACGAAACATTATTGAAATACGGTATTGATATGTCGCAGCAACCGATACCCGTTGTTCCAGCCGCGCACTATCTGTGTGGCGGCATCAAAGTCGATAGCCACGGTCAAACGGAGATCAAGAATCTGTTTGCTATTGGTGAGGTTTCTTGCACCGGTTTACATGGTGCGAATCGTCTCGCTAGTAATAGTTTATTAGAGGGCGCGGTGTTTGGTGAACGCGCAGCAATGCGTTCCCTTGAAAATATTAAAACTGAGATTCCAGAATTTCCAGTCGTAGCAGCATGGGATTGTGGTACTGCGATCAATAGTGATGAAGAGGTGGTGGTCACCCACAACTGGGATGAGATTCGTCTATGCATGTGGAATTATGTCGGCATTGTCCGCTCTGATAAGCGTCTGACCCGTGCTTTGAACCGCGTCACTATGATTCAAGAGGAGATTTCGGATTACTACTGGGATTTTTACATCACCAGTGATCTTCTCGAACTACGTAACCTTGCTACCGTTGCCGAGCTAATTATCCGCTGTGCGTTAGATCGTAAGGAGAGTCGCGGCTTACATTATACCATCGACCATCTTGAAACAGATGATATTCACTGTAAAAAAGATACCGTTATCCGCAAAACATTTTAATCATAAAGCAATCAAGGAGCCCATTGTGACGATTGATGATATTCGTGAAGAGATTGACCGACTCGATAATGAGTTGCTAGTAATTTTTAATCGCCGTGCTGACATGGCTCTTAAAATTGGTCATCTGAAAAAGGATTTGGGACTACCTATTTATGATCCAAGTCGTGAAAAGCGAATTTTCACTAAAATGGAAGCTCTTAATCCCGGTCCATTGAATAACAGTGCCATCAAGCGCTTATTTGAGCGAGTTATTGATGAATCACGAACGCTAGAGCGAATCAAAACAAAGGGGTTTTAATCATGCTTGTGGTTATAAAAAAACAGATCAGTGAAACCGACCTCGATCAAGTCAAACAGTATTTAATTGAGCAAGATTTTGATTTTCACCAATCGACAGGAACCAATCGCACGATTTTAGGGGTGATTGGCGATACACAACAGTTTGACACCACCCACCTCGAAGCAATGGCTGGGGTGCATGTGGTGTTCAAAATACCATCTGAAGGGTAAATGAATTAGGGTGATGCTAAGACGGGTCACCCTTTTTTTGCCATCTTTCTACACAATACCCTCCCCTGAGCTCAAAATAGCGCCCTAAGCATATTCATCGCCAGCAGTGTGTTGGACTGTTTCTAAGTAGGTTCTTGTAAAGGCGTTAAATAATGCTACGATTT
>NBLY01000041.1 GCA_002084665.1 Desulfobacteraceae bacterium 4572_35.2
GGGGTCAAGTCGGCTGTTGACTTATTCTGGAAGTGATGTAGCCTTATCCCATGTCAAGACCATTGCGCATAGAATATTCGGGAGCCTGGTATCACGTGATGAATCGTGGTCGCCGCCAGGAAGACATTTTTCAGGATGAGGGGGATTACCTCCTGTTTCTTGAGGTGCTGAAAGATACGGCAAAGATGTGGAACTTGAAGGTTTCTGCTTATTGCCTGATGACGAACCATTATCATCTGCTGGTGCAAACGCCCGATGGCAATCTTGCACGTTGCATGCGTCATTTGAACGGCGTATACACGCAGCGCTATAATCGCAAACACGATCTTGACGGGCAACTGTTTCGAGGGACGGGCAACTGTTTCGAGGTCGCTACAAGGCGGTGCTTGTCGATGAGGACAGTTACCTGCTGGAACTGCTACGCTATATTCACCGCAATCCGCTAGAGGCCGGTATGGTCACAGTGCTAGATGCCTATGTTTGGAGTAGCCACGCTATATTCACCGCAATCCGCTAGAGGCCGGTATGGTCACAGTGCTAGATGCCTATGTTTGGAGTAGCCATCGCGGTTATCTTTCCCACGAAAAAGGATGGGATTGGCTGCACCGTGACATGCTGTTGAAGATGTTTTCGAAGATAAAAAAACAGGCTTTTTCCGATTATCTTACCTTTGTGAATCAGCAGGACTCAAACGAAGTTCAGCACTTTTTTTCACGTAAAAATACCCCCGCTATTTTAGGTTCTCCAGCCTTTATCGATACCATCAGAAATCGAACAAACACTTGCTGAAATCGGCAGCAACTTCCACGTCAGCAATTACAGCACTGTCAGTACGGTTGTCGAGCGTGCGAAAAGATTGTTGAAAGAAGATGAAGAAGTTGGCAAGTTGTTTGTGGAAATTGGTCTGAGGTTACAGGTCGGTCAACAGCCGACTTGACCCCTTTTATTCTTTCAGGCTTTTTTGATTTTTAAGCTGCAAATGTGCGTGCCTGCGCTATTGCAAATGTATGCGGCTATTGCGCGAGCGTTTGGCATAAAAAGAGCGTAAGCATATGTTGGGGCATAAACCCGGCGGTCAGTAACAGTTGTGGTGCTCCCTGTCTCACAACATACCAAATATTCTTTTTCTCTTGGGTTGGACCACTTAATTCCACTAAAAAAGCAGGATTGCGTAATGTCCTATTGTCCGTGAACCTGATGGCAGCAGATGTGTGCTCCCTTGTTTAAGTTCAACAAGCTGACGATTGAGGGAACAACGAAAGCCAATAGCCTGTTGTGAGTAAGATCCTGCCAGTATAATGAGGTCATCATGGGTTAACGGATGATTGAAGCGAATGGTTGTTGTTTTTAGCTCGTGATCTCCCTTGAGTAGTGTGACGTTGCTCAGCATATCAATGGGGCGACCGGAGGGTGCCATTTGCGGCTTAAAACTGTTCAGGCGCAGGAAGTAACCACTCTGTGAAGGTATGGCGATTACTTCACCTTCGCCAATACTGTTATTGCTGCTGCGCATGCCGTAAATACTTCCGCAGGCGTAAGCGATGACCACGAGTATAAAACCGAAATGGATGAGATACTCGCCCGCCGTTTTCCAGCGACTACTTAAATGACAGCTCCAATCAATAAAACAGCAAAGGGTGTTCAGACCCAAAAGTAAGATGAGTGCGCTGCATAGGGGTATCCATAGGCTGTAGTAGTTTGCCTGAGGTAGATACGCGTGCCACCATTCCAGTAATGGTTTGCTGTCCATGGTGTTAAACAGCCGTGGGTTGTGCATGATTTGTGCTGAACCGAAAATCGCGATAAGCGTTGTTGCACTGGTGAGGATAATAGTGGTCTTGGCAGAGCAGCAGAATTTCCATAATTGACGAAACATTTTGTTTCCTGACGGTATTATGCGAGAGGATGGCTGCTTTTCATAAGCAGACCAATTCCTAGGTAGGTAAAGAGCACGAAAGCAAAGCCCAAAATAGAGAGCCATGCATAGCCGGTTCCTTGCCAATTGCGGATAAATTTGGCGTGGCACATGCCAGCAAAATATAACCAGATTAACGATGACCACAGTGCTTTAATATTCCAAGAAAAATAATATCCCCAAGCGATATAGGCCCAATAACTACCGAAAATCAGACTGAGAGTAAAGAAGCAGAAACCAAGGAAAATAGCTTCTTCGTTGAGCTGCTGTAACATGCTTCTTGATGGCAGTGGTAATGCCGATGTTTTGCCCTGAATGAGATAAAGTACCGCTAAAGAGAAGGCCATGGTAAACAGTGCATAACCGAGAAAAGAAAAGACGATATGCAGAGTGAACAGCGGCGTATCAAGCATTGGAATCAGCGCGGGGGGGCTTGGGTCTCGCGGCAGCGCGATGTGCAGAAGGATTAGATTAAGCACCATGACAAACAGACCTGCGCAGGCGAGGCGATAGCGCAGTTCAAAATACACGTAGGTCGCGGCGAGAGCCCAACTAAAGAAAAACAGAGTTGAGAACAGATTGGTGACCGGTAAATAGCCAGCGGCAAACCAACGTAGCCCAAGACTGAGGCTTTGACAACCAAACGCAAGAAGTACTGTGCCTAGGGCTAGCTGATGCAGCCTTGGCCAGCGTAGACATGCGTGTGCTATATAAAGTACAACGCTAATGCAATACACAGCAAAGCATCCATTAAGAAGAAGTGCGTTAATATACATCTGCTGCTTCCTTCGAACGATGAGAAGTTATGGCTTTGTTGGACAGGGTTTTATTCTGCCCCACTGCACCGGTGGGTCATGTTTTGCCTGTCAATATAAGAACCTCTTGCAGTAATCGTCATTCCAGCCTGCGCGGGGATGACGATTACTGGATTTTCAAGAGTATTGCAAGAGGCATAAAATAAATTGGTTTTTATACTATGGGCAGTGCCTCTCATTTATTTGGCATCGGTGTCACAAAAAGAGATTTTGTAGCGGTCCCAAATATCAAGAGCAATCCCCATCGGTTTCATCATGGGAACGGTATAGGTGTGGAACTTTTTGCTGTACAAGTACTTGCGGCACTTTGATATGTAGTCAGAAAAACCCCGTGGTGAAACGATCAGTGGTTTTTTCAGCTCTAAGCGTAGATCGGCAAGTTTTTCGGGTAGATATTCCGAAAGGGTAGGCACCTGAAAGTAGATCGCACTGAGGATAATGTCGGTGTTGGGGTCTTCATCGATAATTCGTAAAGTATCGATTAAGCGCTCATCGCAACAGTTGCCAAACAGGTCGATGGGGTTGCCACCGATCCCCTGCAGGATATGGTCTTTATCAATGTGGTCAACGCTGCCCATATTGTCACTAATAAGGGCGCGCAATTTTTCTTGTGTTTGCGCGGAGTAGTTAGCCAGCGGCAGCCCTACCGACGTGACTTGATCGGCCAATAAAATACCAGAACCGCCGCCGACACTGACGATGCCAACGCGCTGGCCTTGCGCTTGAGGCTGAGTGGTTAGGATAGATAGAATATTGACCAGTATCTTTGTATCTTCCGTTAACTCTTCAATAAGGTAGAGACCTGATTGGCGGCAAGCTGCGCGAAAGGCTTCATGGCTTCCTGCTAGAGTCGCGGTATGTGACAGCGTTGCGGCAGCCCCTCCGCCAGCACCCCCTTTGATGATAATGACTGGCTTCTTTTCAGCGATCTGGCGGCTGACATTCATGAATTCGTAACCGTTTTCAATGCCCTCAAGATAGATAGCGATAATTTTTATCTGCGGGTCTGCACCCATGTGAGCAAGAATATTTGTTACGCTGACACTGCTGGCGTTACCGCATGAGACGCATTGGCCAAGATTGACTTCATCGGCCTTGAGCATCTCTTTTAATTCTAGGCTGACACCGCCACTTTGAGAAATGATGCCGATGCCGTTGGCTTGTTCAATGACGCTGGTTCTCTGCGCGGGGATATAAAAGGTATTAAGCCCGGTGAAATTGTCGATCACTCCCATGCAGTTGGGGCCGATATAGGCCACATTGTATTTTTTACTTAGATAGATCAAGCGATCCTCCAGATCGGATCTTCCTGCCTCGGCAAAGCCATCGCTGAAAATAATGGCCCCTTTACCACCCATTTGGAAGGCTGCTCAGTGACGGATAGCAGGTTAGCCCTTGAATGGTTTTCAATCGCGGATGAACCGGAAAAATCTTGTCGATTCGCATTGAGTTTTTCAAGATGATCCCACCCATTGTTCCGGGGCGCGATGCGCCGACTATGGCAACCGATTCGGGGGTAAAAATGGCCTGAAGACTTTTTAGCTTTTCAGCTAAATGCTCATCTGCAACAGGCCGGAGCAGTGGTTCGCCCTGAATGACCCGTGTATCGACGATGTTGACATCATTCTCATAAACGATGACTGGGTTGAGATCGAGTTCATGAATCTCAGGATGATCCGCCATAAGACGGGAAATATTCATTGCCAGATCGATGATCGACTCTTTGTCGAAAACATCGCCGCGGTAACCGTCTAATATCTGACCAGCCTTGGTTTCGGCCAGCATATCCAGTACATCTTCACGGGTTAAAATTCCGACACCGATAGCAACATCAGCAAGCAATTCGACATTTTTCCCGCCTAGGCCAACCATGACTACCGGTCCGAAAGCGGGATCCTGCTTAGCGCCAACGAGTATTTCCAAACCATTTTTGGCCATCGGTTGCACCAAAATACCGTCCAACTCTACGACTCCGACATTTTCGACGTTTAACAATAGCTGTTTATATGCTTTTTTTATTGCTTCTGGGTCTTGAAGGTTTAAAAAAACGCAACCAACATCGCTTTTGTGGATAATTTGAGCAGAGATCCCTTTTATAACAACTGGAAAACCTATTTTTCCTGCATCTTCTAGTATCTCATCAATGTTTTGCGCCATCTCTCCCGGCACAGAGATGTGGTAGTTATTTAAAAGTTGTTTTGTTTCTTTGAACCCGATTTGAATTTTACTCATGTGCGCCCCTTTTAACCATTGATTTAAAAAAAGTACATTTTTGGTATTTATAGCTGAACAGATCAATAAAATAAAGAATTAAAGGCTCATCGCTGTTTCAAATTACCCACTTGAAACAGCGATGAGCCTTTTAAGTTAATCCACGTGGATCAGGCCAGGATGGTTGCCTGTGATGCATCGCCCCCCTTGAGGGGTGACGATAAAGGTGTTTTCGGTGCCGACCATACCGATACCAGCGATCCCTTTTTTTGGTTCAATCGCCAGCACCATATTTTGTTGCAGTGGTTCATCAAATCCCTTGGCTAATACTGGCCATTCATCAATGTGCAAGCCAATGCCGCAACACAACGCTTATGGATCTCCACCGCGCTCTGTGGCAATTGTCCCTTGTAGATATAGGTCATCGTTTTATCGGTGTGATAGCCATCAACGCCGCAACCAATATCAACAAAAATTAGATCATCATGCTGGAGTGTTCGCTGCCGGCTCCCTAATAGTGGAACTGCCGGACTCATGCCGTAGTTGCCGCCGGGACCATCGAATGAGGTGGGGTAGATAGAGCTTTCGCCAAAACAGATGTGGCCGAGGAGGATCTCGGTGTCATACATGCTGAAGCGAGCGATACCATGGTGGCCCTCCCTGATCATTGCAGGGTAAAGTGCGCCGCCTAGATCGGCTTCTGCCATATCGTCGTGCAGCAGCGGTGGTAGTTTGTTGACGAGAATATGCGTTGGTACATAGCGAGGGGAACACGCTCTGTTTCGAGATGAATCGTTGTTGGTAGCGGTGTCATTGCCGCGGCGGCATCGCGAAAACTGTGCATAGGGCGAATGTCGTTAAATTCTGATTCGTCCTGTGCGCGTTGCAGGCTACGACGTACCCAATAGATTGCTGGTTGGTCTCTTGGGATCAGCAGGACACCATCTTGCATGGTGCCAGTGAAGTAGAATTGATTGATTTTGCTAAAAATAGCGAGGAGTTGCCATGCAGGGCAATCGTGGTTCATGCGCGAACGGATTGCGCGTTGGCGTTGCTCCAGTTCCAATTTTGGTACGTTGGTAAGCATAGTGATCTCCTTTGCTGTGCGTGTAGATTGCTAGTGAGAGTTAAGCTTGTCAATGGGAATTAATTTTTTGGTCGATATTTTGCATAATTACCTACTGCTGTTGCATTGAGCTAGCCGTGAGAGACGATTTGTGAGGGTAGTCGTATATTGTCGCAGGTAAATATCTGTTGTTTTAATGATAAATGTGTTTAGTTATTAGTGGCTAATTCAGCTGACAAATTGGCAACGCCCATTGCAGGGGACGCATTGAAGCCATCCATGGTGACAAATACCCTTTCCATGGACGGTGCCAGTTCAGCTAAAATTGTGCTGAATAGTTACTTTTATTATTCTGAAGTAATTAAATTAGAGGACGACTTTCGCGTGATCTAGCTGGTTAAATAACGGGGTTGCGTGATGACGAGATGGTGATGTTATGGGTGATTTGGCAAATTTTTTAATTATTTTTGGTGCATTGATCCTTGTTTTGGCGCTGTTTCCTGTTGATAAGCTCAGGAGGCGGTTGCCGATTGGCTTATGTCGACGATCGTGGATGTTCTTATCGACGTTAATTGTCTTTTTCTTTGTTGGTTATCTCTTTTACGCCTACCTGTTTTGGGGGTGTGCGCTCCATTGGTCAGAGATGGTGGTGCCAGCTGTTTTCTTTTTTGGTGCTATATTTGTCCTTATTGTTTGTACGCTGGCAGCGAAAACAGCAGATGATGTGACGCGATTATGTCATCTAGAACATGAGAATGTGACTGATCCACTGATGGGTATTTATAACCGTCGCTATCTGGATCGCTGTCTAAAGCAAGAGGGTGCTAAGGCAAAGAGGTACGGTCTTGATTTTTCGGTGATGATGATCGATATCGATTATTTCAAGAAAGTTAACGACACCTATGGCCACAGTGTTGGCGATCAAGTCTTGCAGTCTCTAGCTCAAATGATTCAAGGCAGTGTCCGTGACTTTGATCGGGTGTTTAGGTACGGTGGTGAAGAGATCGTGGTGTTGTTGCCTTATACCAATTGTGACGGTGCCATACTGCTGGGGCAGCGTTTATGTGATTGGGTGGGGGAACGACCCCTTGCTGAGCACGCCGGTAATAGTATTTCAGTCACCATTAGTGTTGGTGTGAGTTGTCTGTGCCCAGGGGTGGAAGATGTGGGGACCATGATGGCACGGGCCGATAGGGCACTGTATAGTGCTAAAGAGAATGGTAGAAATCGAGTTGAACGCGCTGCTGCACCTCAATTAACCAATGATCAATACGATAAGTTGATCATTAATGCATAATTTCCCCTGTAAATTATTAACTAATTATCGTCTGCGAATCTTTGCTACAGGGTTGTGTATCTTGATGCTGGTGCTGACGGTTTTAAGTGCCTATCATTACTATGAAGACCGCTCTCGGGTGATGGAAAAAATTGACCAACGTCTCTATGCTGGTGCGACAGGGTTGCGCTATGCCGTGGGAGATGCGTTTCATAATCGTAAGCTACAGCCAAATATGTCGTTGCAAGAGGATTATTTTCAAGCGAATTGTACTCTTGCTAAATTGACACACGATCTTGATCTTAAAAAACTTTACACCCTTATCTCTGTTGATGATGGCCTGTATCAGATCCTTTCAAATGTGTGTGAAGAACCTATTAATGGGGGGCACAAGCATTTTTTTGCCCTTTATCCAGATGCTGGCTTGGAAGGGGCTGAGGCGCATCGAAGTGCGGTGCCACGTTATTATGATACGGAGGATCAGGTCGGCAGTTATCGTTCGTTGTTGATCCCCTATGTCACCGCGGGAGGGTATCGCTACCTTGTTGGTGCCTCTATCGATATTAGCCTTAATCATGCCCTTGCAGAAACACTGCAGCGGGCATTGGCGCAATGTGGCATCTTGTTGCTGTTGTCTTTTCCTTTAACTGCACTGTTTGTTTGGCCGTTGTTGTGTATTGACGGTTTTAAAGATATTAATCACTACTATGGTATTCATGTAGGTGATCAACTTTTGATCAGTGTTGGCCGCTGTATCAAGGCACTTATCCCTGCGGGAACTCGATTGTATAAACTGGATGGTGATGAATATGCCCTGTTGTGCGAATCTTCTCCACGCAGTATCTCTGTCGATTATCTGATCTCGCGCATTAATGAACAGCGCATCAATATTGAAGATGCTGAGTTTCGTCTCTCCGTAACCGCTGGTGTGGCGCAGGGGACAACGCAACTTATTGAACATGCTGACCTTGCTCTTAAGGAAGCTAAACGTGTCTTAAAACCGTATAAGCACTACTCTTCGTACCTGCATACGGTACAAAACAGTCAGGCGAATCTCCTGTGGACCTATAAATTGAAGGATGCTATCGATAGCGATCGGATTGAAGCTTACTTTCAGCCTATTTATGATAATAGGCGATTAAATCGTTTATCGATCAAGTTCGGGTTTATGGGGTGCGCGTAGCGATTGATGATTTTGGAACCGGCTATTCAAACTTTGATCATATCTCTCATCTGGATGTTGATTATATCAAGATTGATGGCGGCCTCATTGAGCAATTAAATAGCTCTGATCGGTCGAAGACAATCGTTGAAGCGATTATCCATTTTGCTAAAGAGTTAGAGATTGAGACCATTGCCGAATATGTTAGTGATGAATCGTTACAGCTGATGGTCAAAGAGATGGGGATCGATTATTCTCAGGGCTATTTTATCGGTAAACCGCAGTCTTCAGCTACTATTACCATTCAACGGGTTTGATTTATTACTTCTAATTGCGTGAATTGGTATTATTTGCATTGCTATTGATAAGTAATTTTTAGCTTGACCTATTTTCCTATTTGGCTAAACTGCCAAATAGGAAAACTCTTGTAGCGAGGTTTGTCATGTTGTCAGAAAAAAAAATTCATTTAGAAGCGCGCGCTAAAGTTCTAAAGGCGCTGGCTCATCCAACGCGGCTCTTTATTATTGAGGAAATTGAGAAAGGTGAGAATAACGTTAACTCTCTTACTGCGCTGATCGAGGCCGATGTGTCAACAGTTTCAAAGCACCTTGCGGTACTTAAAAACGCTGGAATTGTTGTTGATGACAAGCGGGGCAATCAAGTGTTTTATCGCTTAACTGTTCCGTGTATCTCCAATTTCTTTGGCTGTATTGAAACAGTTCTTACTCAGCAGCATGCACAACAATCGCTGGCTCTTGGGGCGGACGTGTCGAATCGTCAAGCACGTGGCAAATAGAAAACTAAAATTAGTTGGTTATTTTAAAAAAGAGTGTGAGGACTAATGCAGTGGAATCGTGAATGGAAAACATTTTTAGTAATATTGAGTGCTTTTGTTGTGTGCTATACGCTACCCGTGGAGCAAATTGAAGCGGCTATTTGGCCATCTAGTCCACTTTGGGAAGCTTTATATCTTGTCCGTTGGTACGCCCAGGAACATGTGCTGTTGTGTCTGGTCCCAGCATTTTTTATTGCTGGAGCAGTGAGTGTGTTTGTTAGCCAAGCAGCAGTAATGAAATATCTTGGTCCGAAAGCTAACAAGGTTATCGCTTATGGTGTTGCCTCTGTGTCGGGGACAATCCTTGCCGTATGTTCCTGCACGATACTGCCTTTATTTGCCGGTATTTATCGTATGGGGGCCGGCCTCGGTCCTGCCAGTGCGTTTTTATATTCTGGTCCCGCTATTAATATTTTAGCGATCATTTTAACGGCAACTGTTTTGGGTCCCGAGATGGGGATTGCCCGTGCTGTAGGGGCAATTATATTTAGCGTGTTGATTGGCGTATTGATGCATTTTTTCTTTCGTAAAGAGGAGATGGAGAAGGTTGCTGCTGCGGCGGCAATGCCGGAACCTGAAGTTAAGCGGCCACTATGGAAGGTGGCGATCTACTTTGTTAGTATGGTGGGTATTTTGGTGTTTGCCAATTGGGGTCAACCGCAGTCAGTTGATGATTTGTGGAGTGTGATTTGGACCAATAAGTGGCTTATTACAGGTGGTTTTGCCTGGTTTCGTGTTGTACCCAGTGCAATTTACGCCATTGCGATCTCTGTTTTGTTTTTGATTTTTATGTCCCCTGAGCAACCGGTGATCGCCTTCGCTGTTGGGATCATCGGTTTAAGTCTTATCTTAACTACCCAAAAAGATAACGAGGAGTTGCAGGAGTGGTTTGAAGCTTCGTGGGATTTTGCCAAAAAGATTTTACCCTTATTGTTTTACGGCGTTCTCATAGCGGGCGTGCTTCTCGGTCGCCCCGGTCATGAGGGGATTATCCCGACAACGTGGATCTCCTCCTTGGTTGGCGGTAACACCGTAGCAGCAAATATTGTCGCAGCTGTGTTGGGTGCTTTTATGTATTTTGCTACTTTGACCGAAGTGCCGATACTGCAAGGATTGATGGGGGCGGGTATGGGTAAAGGGCCAGCATTAGCATTGTTGCTGGCAGGGCCAGCTTTGTCTTTGCCAAACATGTTGGTCATTCGCAGTGTGATGGGGACAAAAAAAACGGTGGTCTTTGTTTGTCTGGTGATTGTCATGGCAACTATAAGTGGATTAATTTACGGAACATTTTGGTGTTAAATAACAAATAGGAGATGTGGTGATGAAGGTTGTAGTTTTGGGAACAGGATGTAAAAAGTGTAATGATTTGGCAGCTAATGTAAAACAAGCCGCTGCGGATCAAGGTGTGGAGGTAAGTATTGAGAAGGTCACTGATCTGAATCAGATCATGACTTACGGCTGTATGACCACACCAGGACTTGTGATGGATGGAACGTTAGTCTCTCAAGGTAAGTTGTTGAAAGTTGAACAGATTGCGAAGTTTTTTCACGCAAAGTAGTTTGTCCTTGGGGTAAAACTGATGAACAACCCCGTGGCAAGCCACGGGGTATCAAGAGCCTGCAACCTCTATTAAGCCATGCAGTACGCTGCGGAGTATTAAGCTCAGGCTACGAAGAGATTGAACTTTGGCGGAGATTTTAAATAGTTGTTAAACTGGTGCCGTATTGTGCTGCTTGATCATTGTGGCTCAACTCTCTTCAGCTAATGCCGTAATTTTGATAAATTGATCACTGCTGTGAGCCATGATTTGACCAACCAACTGCGCTTCATCATGTTGATTCGAATGAAGCAGTTCCTTGTGGTATTCCATCAGCAGTTCATCAATTTGTTCAATATCGTTATCATCGACATCATTAAGTTCAACTTTTGCTCCCCACGCTAAGCGCTGGCGTATGGCAGATCGATCCATATTCATCTCTGGGTCTAGGTAGCAGTAGACCGTTCCGCCCGTCATCCCTGAACAGATCCATGGTCCTGGGTCGCCAAGTACTACTACGCGCCCAGATGTCATGTACTCAAAGGCAAACCCTTTTAGGTTGGCGTGGCCAGCGATGTTGGCGAGGGTATCTTTGCGTGGTTCATGAATACGAGCACCAAGGACTACATCGGCACCCGATAGGCGGATGCAGGCGCGACTGTCAGCATCGCCTTGAATGATAAAAAGCCCGCCTTGAGCACCATAAGCTAGGCCCTTGCCGACGGAGCCGCCGACCCGTTTACCATCGATATTTTCCCCTTTTAAGATAACAATGCGACCGCCGAGTGCTCCTTTACCAACACCATCCTGAGCACCACCCTCGACACTGATATTGATCCCCTCAATGTTGAATGCACCTAAGCCGTTGCCGGGAATAGAGTCGCGGCGAAAATGGAGGTGTGCTTGTTTGCCTAATGGATAGCGACCATCGCGATAGGCTTGCGTCATCGCCCCTGCCAGTCGCGTGCCGATAGAGCGGTCACAACTGTTGACACCATCATCGACAAAGCGCACCCGCTGTTCCCCTTCATCAAAGGCATCGGTCACCAATGTTGACAGCAGAGAGGTGAGGTAGTTGAGTGGTTTTCGAATCAATCGTGTTGAATCTTTACCGCGTTGACCAATTTCGCACGATTCGATACGTAATAGTTCGTCTAGTTCGAGCACGTCTTGACCGTGGGTTTGTTCAAGTAAGCACGATTGGCCAACAAGGTCTTGGCTGCGAGTAAAACCAAGTTTGGCGGTGATGTTGCGAATCTCCTCGCCAATGGCGCGGAAGAAGGTGGTTTCATAGATGATGCCATTTTCGAGAACGCGAGGGATGAAGCGTTTAAGACCTTTGCTGTGTGCTTCCTGTTCGCTTTCAATCTGAGTGGCAATACCGACATGGCATGTTCCGAGGTGGCAATTACGGCAGGCGGTGCAGCCGATAACCACCATTGGTAACGTTCCAAAGCCGACACGGTTTGCACCGAGAAGCATCATCTTCACCACATCACGCCCTGTTCGCGCACCACCATCGGCCCAAATCTCAACTTTATCGCGCAGTCCACAACAGGAGAGGGCGCGGTGAGCTTCGCGAACACCGATCTCAGCTGGTAAGCCGACGAATTTGATCGCATGTTTGCGCGCTGCACCGGTGCCGCCATCGTAGCCGCTGATGGTGATAATGTCGGCACCAGCTTTGGCGATACCCATTGAGATGGTGCCAATCCCTGCCACGGCAGGCACCTTAACCGAGATTCGCGCTTGCGGGTTAGCAGTGCGTAGCTCTTCGATGATTTGAGCTAAATCTTCAATTGAGTAGATGTCGTGATTGTTGGATGGCGAGATCAGGGTCACCCCTTCGCTTGAATTTCGTGCGGCGGCAATTTTCGCCGTGACCTTAAAGCCCGGCAAATGACCACCTTCGCCGGGCTTAGCACCTTGACCCGCTTTGATCTCAAGAAAATCAGCTGAGTTGACCAGGTCCATGTGGACACCAAATCGGCCTGAGGCAATCTGTTGACCACGGTTTTTGCGATATTTACCCAACATATCGGGGATCTCTCCCCCTTCACCGTTCATGCAGATGATGTTGAGTTTCTTGGCCGCTTCGGCATAGATACGGAAAGCCGTTTCCCCTTGCGAGCCAAAGCTCATAGCCGAGATCAAGAATGGAAAATCGTGATTACCAATAGAGGTGTCAACTTCTTGGGGGTCAACACTTAGCTCAGTACCAAACTTGAAATCGAGAAGGTGACGAAGGGCCAGCGGGTGCTCGATCTCATATTCGCGGATTAACTTAGAGAGGTCGTTGTAGCTCTCCTCCATCTTGGCCACAGCGCCCACTTTTTTCCAAATTTTAGGATAAAGGCGAAATTGCACCGGCACAGATTGTAACTCTTTGCTTCTGACGATAGCTGTTCGGCTGCGGTTGTTCTCCTCTTGGCGGCTAAAGTTTAAACCGCGTTTACTCGAACCACAAAAGTTCGGTGTTTCAAAAACATCAACGATTTCAGGGCTTAAGCCGATGGATGAAAAGTATTTGCCGTAGCCGCCAATTTCATGGGTTCCCATGGTCGACATCACTTTTTCGATGCCACGGGTGATCACGTTAAGCAGGTTAGTGAGGCCGTTGGCTGTTTCGCTACTTGGCGCTTGATCGGCAAGTTCCCAAAGCATGTAGGGGCAAACGGCATCGGCACCCATGGCGATACAAAACAGGATATCGTGTAGATTGCGTAACGCTCCCGAGCGTAACACCATTGCTGTTGAACGGCGTAAACTCTGACCGTTTTTATTACGTTCGGCTTTCAAGGCTTTATGCAGGCTGCTGACCACCAGCGCTGGATCGAGAAAACTCTGTGTCGGCGTGAAGGCGCGGCTGTCATCTAAAAAAAGTAGCTGCGTGCCACGGCGAACAGCTTGTAATGCATCTTGTTGAAGGCGTAGCAGTGCCGTCTCAATGTTCTCGTCCCGTTTTAGAGTGCATGAAATTGTTTTGTAACGCTTACCGCATCCTGGCTGATACTGGCTCAGTAGGGTTTCAATGGAGCATAGACCGAACTGTTGCGCTGTTTTATTTTGATCAATTTGTGGCGTAATGCGCAATCCACCGGTCAACAGCGGTGCGGCGAGGCGTGTTACCGTCGCGATGCGGCCAGAGAATTGAGGTCTGGGACCGATAAAAACTTGCGAAGAAAAATGTTCAGTCTCACGTTCACGGTCGATAGCTGGGTTGGTTACCACCGCTACCTGCTCTTTGAAATAGTCAGCAATATTTTGATGACTGATAGCTAGGGCGGCGAGGGGGCCGTCGTAACCGAGGGATGCTATCGGGTCATGGCCCGATTTGGTGATCTCTTTGATGTTGAGCAGATCGCTACGCTTCCAAGCAAAACCAGAGAGTAGATTTTCCTGCTTGAAGCTCGCCATCTTCTTGAATTGCTCTGTCTCTTTAATGGTCGAGCATGGCAGTTGGTCGCCGGCGAGCAGGTTCTCGGTGTAACGCTCCAACTTGGCGCGTTTACTCATCCGTTGATATACCAGTTCGCGTAATTCATCGTGAGGATAAACATCGATCCCCTGTTGTGGGTGCAGTTGCAGGGCGAGCTTTTCGCCGGGAGCGAGAACTTTTGGATCACTGAGAATCTCCTCCTGGGCGACAACTCCGGCCTCGGAAGAGGCAAAGTAGAACTTGTTGGTTTCGCCAAACCAAAGGGGGCGCAATCCCATGGCATCAACACTAAAGACACACTGATCTTGCCAGCGGGTGATGACAGCTGCTGGCCCTTGAGCACTGGCGGGGAAAAATTGACGTAATAGGGTGTACATCTGCTGTTGATTAACAGGTAGTTTTGCCGCTTCAGTAAAGATCGGTGGGAAGCAAACTTCCATCGCCTCGTACAGACTTAAACCATGGACTTGAATCAACCCTTCAAGGGTGCGATTGAGATCCTGTGAATCGCTGCCGCCAAGGGGCAGCGTTAAGCCGAGCATTCGCGCCTCTTCACGCAGTCGGGCGATGGTGTTGATCTCACCATTATGACCTAATAGGCTGAAAGGTTGAGCACGTAATACCGTGGGCAAGGTGTTGGTGGAAAAACGGCTGTGGCCAATGGTCGCCGATGATTGAAACTCTTTACGTTTCAATTCAGGATAATACAGACTTAAAATTTCGGGCGCGCCATGAACTTTATAGGCGGTTACAGAGTTGGACAGCGAGGCGACGTGGACCGGGAATTTTTTCTCAATGGCGACATTCAATTCATACAGGGTGCGAGCGCAGTTTTTGCCATCGTCAAGCTTGAGTGCCAGTTGAACAAAGAGAGGCTCACTGGTTTTGGCCATAGTCGAGAGTGCTTCGCGACGGACTTGACCGTGGCGTTCGACTAACAGTTGGGCACCATGCCGACCACACAGGGTCAATATGCGTGTCAACAGTTGCTCATCCTTGGCAAGTTCTTGACGAGGAACAAGGATGTGGGCGACGGCAAAACCCGTTTGATCGGCTAGCGCAGCACCTTTGCCCTCTTTTTCAAGGATCTCCCGCCACAGTTGGCGCGGAATATCCGTTAAAATTCCACAGCCATCACCTTCACCACCAATTTCACCAGCACGATGGCCCATCTTGATCAACGCATCAATGGTGCGCTGAACATTGCCGTGACTGGGGTGACCGTTTTTATTGAAAAAACCGATAATCGCGCACGCATCGCGCTCTTCGGGAATTAAGCCAGATTTGTTCGGATCAGGAATAGGCATGGAATCAACTCTCTCTTAAATAAGGTTGAGCAGTGCTCGAACTGTTTTCTCAATCCCATCTGCCGCTTCACCAATGGATCCGGCGAGCATGTAAGCAGGGGAGGAGACAAAGTTGAGCTCTTCATCGATGACAATTTCAGCTACCGGACAGTTGATGTGTTGTGCGCCCATCTGTTCGATGGCCTGAACCGTGCCGGCATCGTTGCCAATTGTAAGCTGAGGAGCGGGTGAATTAGTGCCAAGAATCTTAGCAATAACGGCTGGCGCGATACAGAGCGCAGCAAAAGGTTTTTTTGCTGCGACCGTCTCGTTGACAAGTCGTTCAACGTCGCTATTCACCGTGCAGTCAGGGCCGTTAACGGCAAAGTCACACAGGTTCTTGGCGGCACCAAAACCACCGGGGAGGATGAGAGCATCGAAATCATTGGCACTGAGGGTGCTGATATCTTTCACCTCGCCGCGAGCAATACGGGCCGATTCAACGAGCACATTACGTTTTTCGTCAGCAACAACCTCGCCAGTAAGGTGGTTGATAACGTGCATTTGGTCAATGTTTGGCGCCATGCAAACAACTTCAACTCCAGCGCGGCTTAATGCCAGCAACGTGATAACAGCCTCATGAATTTCACTACCATCGTAAACACCACATCCTGAGAGAATTACACCAACTTTAGCCATAATAGTTTACTCCTGTTTAATAGTGGGTCATTTATGTTCGGTTGGGATTTTGATAAAGCACGGCAATGGCGCGCGGCCTGATTGGGCCACGGGCAATGTAACCATGTGGTTCTGTCGAGTCGTAGTAGACCGAATCGCCAGGTTCAAGATAGATCACCTGATCACCATGACGGAACTCTAGTTGTCCTTTGAGGAGGTAGAGAAACTCCTCGCCGTCGTGGCGAACTAGCAGCTCTTCGCTCCATGTGTCGGCATAGAACTCGATATCAAACGGTTCCATGTGATGATGTGTTTTGCCAAAGGCACGTGAATTGTAGGTGTACGATTGACTGCCGTGACCATGCGCAGAACGGAGTTGGCGAGCATGTTGTTCTCCCGCTCGAATCAGTAGACATTTTGTGTCGTTCCGTTCATCTTCAAAAAAACAGTTTAATGGTACCTGAAACGCTTTAGCAATACGCAGCAGGGTTGCCAGAGGTGGAATGACCTGATTGTTTTCAATTTGAGATAGCAGCGGCTTAGAGAGCGTGGTTAGATTGGCAAGGTCTTGTAGGGTCATCCGCCGTTCTTGACGTAAGTTGCGAATTTTCATACCAATTTGAAACTCTTTGACCTCTTCTCTGATGTTTTCCATAAAAAGAATCCAATGTTGAAGGTGAACATGGTCTGCTGATACTATTATATTGCAAAATAAAAATTTATTAGGATAGCTATTTTTTTTGTGTGTGGAAGGTGGAAAATGATGATTGTATACAAAGTGAAGGTGTTATCTGGACGTTTTTAAATGATGATTGTATACAAAGTGAAGGTGTTATCTGGACGTTTTTAGTCGTTTTTTTCATTTGATAGGCCATTCTGAGTAAATGTGAATTGACATCGGTTGAGGTTCGAGGTAGAAAAGGAAGCTGGAAGTTTCAATGAATTGTTATGGGTGTTTGACCGAAGGAGTTAAGTAGATGAAAAATCTGTTGTTTGCAGTTTTGGCTGTTGCGTTTGCTTTTGTGCCTGTTTTTCTGGCACAGCAAGATGGAACGACCTCTCCGATCACTAAGGTAGAAGTATTAGAAGAGGGTGTGTATAAATATGAAGGCGCAAGCAAGGGCTTTGTTACATTTGACCATAATATGCACAAAGAAGCATTAGATCAAGATTGCAGCAGCTGTCACGACGCTAAGCCTGCAAAAATTGATGTTTCTAGCATGTCTGCTGGTCACGGTTTATGTAGTGGCTGCCATGACGAAGTGGAAGATATGAAAAATGTGGCAGGTTGTGCGATGTGCCATAGTAAATAGTTTTATCGTTTAGAAAAATATTTAAGGGGAGGTAGCCGATGCTATCTCCCTTTTTTCGTTTACACGTAAATTATTTTGTAATTATTCAGCACTCATCCATAAGGGCTTGTGTTACCCATGGAAAGGGTGTCTGTCGCCCGGATGGCGACAGTCAAGCCACATGGATGGCCACACTTACAAACAATCGGCGTCCCTTGGAATGGGTGACTCAAGCTCTTTTGCTAAATAGTTACATTCTTTTTATAATGGGTTTTTTGATGCTACAAACACCAATTAAAACAGTCTTGTTTGATCTTGATGGTACGCTGCTCGATGTTGATATGCATCAGTTTGTCCCTGCCTACCTTGATGGGTTGGCCGAAAGCATTGATCCAAAATTGGAACGCAAGACATTTGTTGAAACGATGATCTCGCGTACCATGGAACGTTTAGCCAGTGATGATGGTTCGCAAACCAATGAAGATTTTTACCGTAAAGCGCTACTTTCTGATTTAGGTATTACATCCGCCCAGTTTAGTGCTGGGCTACAACTATTTTATCGTGATCATCTCAGTCAACTTGAACCGCTGGTCACATCGTTTCCCTTAGCGCGAAAGCTGATTGAACGCTGTCAATCACTTGGCCTCGATGTTGTTATCGCCACTAATCCTGTTTTCCCGCGCCCAGTTGTCGATGCCCGCTTGCAGTGGGCTGGCGTGGGTGACTTTGACTATCGTTGGGTCACCAGTTATGAAAATAGTTGCTACTGTAAGCCAAATCCACACTACTTTACCGCCATATTTGATGAATTGGCCTGTGATCCGCAAAGTGTTTTGATGGTCGGTAACGATACCGAGCATGATCTTAGTGCTTCACAGTTAGGTGTCACTACGTTTTTAGTTGAAACATGGATGATTGACCGTCAAAGCCCGTTTGTTGCCGACCACCGTGGTAGTCATTTAGATCTGTATCACTTTTTAGCTCAATTGTAGGCCGTGGATTGACAGGTATAGAACGTTGATGTGTTTGACAAAATAGTACTTTTTGGTTAACCTTTGCGACACTGAAAGTGTAGGATAAGCCTCTCTTTTTTTCGATCACTTTTGCCCCCTACACAGGAGATGTTGATGGCGCGACTAGTAGATGATCCTGAACTTGCTTTTCGGTTAGCCCGAGCAATAGTTTCTGATATTGCGCTTTATAATGCAGATAAGGTCAGCGAAGGGGTCAAGAATGATAACATTTTCGATCTATTGTCTGATGAGTTGCAAGAGGGCCGTGAGCACTTTGCTGAACGAACCGCTGATACGATAACTGACCGTAATCAAATTTTTGATCGTGCCATTGTCGATGTCATGATTAAGCAAGCTGGCAAAATTGAGAGTTCTATTTGGTAAATGGATAAAACTATAGAGTTATATTTTGAACCGGGCCAAAGTGTTGAACGCTTGGACCGGTTTTTGTCTCATGAGCTAGCTGAGCTGAGTCGGTCCCAGCTTAAGAAACTTGTTGATCAACGGCAAATTATTGTCAACGGCGAGGCGGCAAAGGCGGGTCTGCGTTTGCGTGGAGGGGAAAAAATCCACATAGTCATTCCGGCCGCTGAAGAGATTGAAGCAGTTGCCGAGCAGTTGCCATTAGAGGTGCTCTACGAAGATTCCGATCTGATTGTGGTTAATAAGGCGGCAGGGATGGTCGTTCACCCCGCCTGTGGCCACGCTAGTGGTACGCTGGTCAATGCCTTGTTGTATCATTGCCATGACCTGTCGGGGATTAGTGGCGAGCTGCGCCCCGGTATTGTCCATCGCCTCGATATGGATACGTCGGGAGTGATGGTTGCCACTAAAAATGATATGAGTCACACTCATTTGGCTGCGCAATTTAAAGCCCACACGGTGAATCGTCGTTACGTGGCCTTGATTCATGGCCTCATTGACGAGAATCGTGGCACGGTTGATCAACCCATTGGCCGCCATCCAACCCAGCGGAAAAAAATGAGTTCAAAGTGCCGCAATGGTCGCCATGCCGTAACCCATTGGAAGGTGCTGCGTCGCTACGAGTCAGACCGTTTGATGCTGATTGAATTACGCTTAGAGACGGGGAGAACGCATCAAATTCGCGTCCATTTTTCCGAACTCAACTTGCCGATCATTGGCGACCCGCTCTATGGCAATCGATCACGAGCTAATGGGATGAACGATGCGGCCATTCGACAACATATTCAACACCTCAACCGCCAAGCACTTCATGCTCGATTGCTCGGTTTTATTCATCCTCGTAGTGGCGAGTATATGGAGTTTACTTCACCCATTCCAGACGATATAGCAAGTATCCTTTGCGTTTTGGATGAAAAGTATGATATTGAGCCACTCTCTTTTTCTCATGTTTCATTGAGTGATGAAAATCACGTTTAACAAAATAGTATCGGAGCAAAGCAAATCATGGATTTGGTCAAATGTGGAAAGATAACGTGTTTACAAGCAGGTTGGTCGCAAGAGGGTTCTGTTGTTGCGGGTGTTTCAACACGTAATGGTGGTCTTAGTCGTCCACCGTATAATTCGTTGAACCTGAGTACTAATACCGATGATCCTGAGTATAACGTTGAGGGCAATCGCTCGACATTTCTCAATGAGTTTGGTGTGTCGATGCACCATCTGTTGTTGGTGAAACAAGTTCATGGAACCGATGTGTTGGTTGTTGATAGTAAAAACCACGATGTTAGCCATTTTCAAGATGTCGCCGCCGATGCAATTGTCACCAACCAGCCGAATTTGATGATCGGTGTTCTGGTTGCCGATTGTTTTCCTGTGATATTGTTTGATCCGATTAAGAAGGTTTCAGCGGCTATCCATGTCGGCTGGCGCGGGGCTGCTCAAGGGATTGTTGGCAAAGCGATTGAGGCGATGACTGAAGAGTTTGGTTGCGATATTAAAGAGATTAAGGCGATGGTTGGTCCGGGGATCAGTGCTGATTATTATCTGGTTGGCAAAGATGTTCGTAATGCTTTTCGCACAGGGGCAGGCGATTGGAACGATATTGCCGAGGAGGTTGAGCTCGGCCTGTGGAAACTTGATATTCAGCGCAGTATTGATCTTCAGTTGGCTGCTGCTGGTATCGTTGGCAAACAGCGTGAGATGAGCGATCTGTGTACATGGAAGCAGCGCGAGTTGTTTTTTTCCTATCGCCGCGATGAAGGTAAAACAGGTCGTCAGCTCGGCTTTATTATGTTTCAGGATAACGCTTAACGATTGAATAGAAATCAAGATAAGAACAACAAAGGGAGGCTTTCGAGCCTCCCTTTGTTGTTTGAACTGAAGCTGAAGTAGTGAGCCGCCCGACGGCAAATAGACTCTTGAACCCACAGCTGCAGCCGGAATCTATTTACGCCAAAATGATGGTAAAAAGAGGACTAATACGGTGAACAGTTCGAGTCGGCCAAGCAGCATGCAAAAAATGAGCACGCTTTTGCCAAAGGCTGATATGTGGGCAAAGTTATCAACGGGGCCGACACTGCCAAGTTGGTCGACAGGGTTATTGCCGAGCTTAACCAAGCGTACCGCCCGAGGGTGGATGAGGTGATAAAGTTGAACTGTGCCGTGTTTAAAGATCAGTAGAATACGCGCCACCTTCATGCCGCCACCGGTTGATCCAGCACAGCCACCAATAAACATCAAAAACAGTAAAATGTATTGGGTTAATACCGGCCACAGTTCAAAATCGGCGGTAGCAAACCCTGTGGTTGTTAAGATCGATGCGGTTTGGAAGGCACTGTAGCGTAGGTTGTCGATCACTGAATCGTAAACAGTTCCTTGGTTCATCCACATTAGGATGGCAACAGCACCACAGCTGATAAGGAGATAGAAGCGAAACTCCTCGTTACGAAAATATTCACCAATGCGACCTTTTAAGGCGTAGTAGTGGAGGGAAAAGTTGACCCCTGCTAAAAACATAAACAGGGTGATCACCCAGTCAATATAGGCGCTGTCGTAAGCGGCAATCGAAGCATTGCGGGTCGAAAATCCACCTGTAGCTAAGGTGGCAAAGGAGTGACAGATGGCATCATAGAATGACATGTTGCCAGCCATTAATAGCAGAGTTTCGAGGGCGGTAAAAATTACATAGACCCCCCAGAGTAACTTGGCGGTATCTTGAATGCGTGGTTTAAGTCGATCGGCTGTCGGCCCGGGAACTTCCGCTTGAAATAGCTGCATGCCGCCAACGCCGAGCATGGGTAAAATGGCTAATGATAGGACGATGATCCCCATGCCGCCGATCCAGTGGGTCAGTGAGCGCCAAAAGAGGATGCTGCGTGGCAGACTCTCGATGTCGGTGAGAATGGTTGATCCGGTAGTGGTGAAGCCACTCATGGTTTCAAATATGGCATCAAGGGGGAAGCTGATGGCACCTGAAAGAAGATAGGGTAGGGCGCCGAAAACGGCAAATGTCAGCCAGCCAAAGGTGACGACGGCAAACCCTTCGCGCACCGAAAGTTCCTTCTTGTTTTTAAATATTTTTATCAGCATCAAGCCAGTGGTAAGGCAAATCGCTGATGACAGTGTGAACGCGGTGACCGTCCCCTGGTGCTCGTAAAAAGCAAATGGTAGCGGCGTGAGCAGGGCCAGTGATAGGCACACCAGCAGTGCGCCGAGAATATGGAGAATAAAAGTAATTTTCATCTATGCAAAAAACTTCTCAATTTTGCTTAAGGAGTCTGGCAGGGCAAAAACAACCACTCTGTCTCCCGCAGTGGCAATTTCATAGCTTGAGCCGTGAACAATGACACCAATAATTGCCCCATTGGGAAAGTTGATCTCCTTGAGGGGGATACCGATGATTGCACTACTTTGCTGTACTTCAAATTCAAGCACTTCAGAATTGCTGCCCTCAATGGTTGCCAGCGAGATCACCCCACCGCGGCGGACATATTTAAGGATGGCCCCTGCTGCCGATAGCCGTGGTGAAACACAGGCATCAATGCCAAGCGAGGGGGCAAGGTTGAGCAACTCTGGTTTGCTGATGAGTGCCAGCGTCCGACTTGCGCCGTGCTGCTTAGCTAATAGCGCACAGAGGATGTTGGTTTCATCCTTCTCAGTTACCGCGATAAAAACATCGGCGTTATTGATCCCCTCTTCAATTAAGGCGTGAATGTCGGTACCTTCTACATTGATCACCATAGTTTTGTTTAGCTTAGCCGAAACCTTGCGACAGCGTTGTTCATCGCGGTCAACGAGTCGGACGTCGAAGTGTTGATTCTCCAGCTGGGTTGCGATGCGAACTCCTATTTTACTGCCGCCGAGAATAAAGACGCGCGGCATCTTTTTTTTCTTTGCCTTCGGCTGGAGTAAATATTGGATTGCCGGCAGGTCTTTTTTGTGGGCAAACAGGAAGATGCTGTCACCGTCTTCAATGCGGTCTTCACCACGGGGGATGATGGTCGTTTCGTCGCGGGTGATCGCAGTAACGACAAAATGATACATGCCGCGCAGTTCGCCGAGTTCGCGTAAGGTCATGCCGCACAGTGGACTTTCACTGCCTATTCGGTAGCCGAGAAACTGAATTTTCCCCTCAACAAATTCCGCAACATCAAAGGCACCACTGCGACAAGAGATTTTCACCATCTCATCGGCTACCTCATCGTCTGGATTGATGAGCAGATCAATGCCGAGTTTCTCCTTAGAGAGGATGGCACCGTGGCTTCGGTACTCAATGCTTTTGACGCGCGCGATGCGTGTTTTAACATCGTATTCGCGCGCCAGAAGGCAGGCGAGAATGTTGACCTCGTCCATATTGGTGACGGCGATGAAAATGTCAGTGTTCTTGATGTCGGCCTGTTCTAAAATTTCAGCACTGGCACCATTACCAGCAAGGCCCATTACATTCAGGCGATCCTGAGCTTTACGTAGGTGGGTTTCATCTCGATCAATAAGGGTCACTTCGTGACCCTCTTGAGATAGCCGTTCACACAGGAAAAAACCAACCTGTCCTGCTCCAATAATAAGTATTTTCATAAACGTATGCGCTACTCCAAAATAGTTACAATATCGTGCCACGTCAATTATCTCGTAGCTGCCGACAGCTTAGATAGCCAGTCAGAATGATGTCGATACCATATTAAGGTTTAAACGTGCTATCTTTGACATAGATTCCGATAATCTGCAAGAGATGGTTGATCGTTTTTGCGCTGCTGTGGGCGGCTTTTTGTGCCAAATATGGAGATAAATTGATGATGTATGTGGATGTGCCTGAAGAGGTGTTGCGTAAGGAGCGTGCCAAAGCACGTGAGCTACGCAAGAGTGGTTGGTGGAAAAACCGGATTGCCTTGGGGGCGTGTCATTATTGTGCTGGAACGTTTGCGGCCAAAGAGTTAACCCTCGACCATGTTGTTCCACTAGTGCGTGGCGGTAAAACAGCCAGAGGGAATTGTGTCCCTGCATGTAAGGCCTGTAATAGTAAAAAACAAGATCTATTGCCGAGTGAGTGGCAGGAATATTTGAATCACTTAGAACAGTTAGTAGACTAATTTCTCGTCCATGTTATTTTTAGTGCTTATCCCTTGCGCCACCACCTTTGCAATGTCATAGTCACGCCATGTCAAAACCATATCTAGTTTATTCTCAATATCTTAAACAGCGCTTTGGTGGTCGTGTACATAAGATCTCAATTGATGCGGGCTTTTCATGCCCGAATCGTGGCGGTTCGCGAACCAACCCGGGCTGCCTGTTCTGTGAACCCAATGGTTCAGGGTCGTTCGCGATTGCTCGCCGTCTGTCCGTGGCAGGGCAGGTGGAGCATGGCAAAGAGGTGATGATTCGCAAATATAAAGCTAAATACTTTATTGCCTATTTTCAGCCTTTTTCAAATACCTATGCCCCTGTTGAAAAACTACGTGCTCTTTATGATGAAGCGTTGGCAGTCAGTGATGTCGTTGGTTTAGCCGTAGGTACCCGACCCGATTGCCTCCCCATTGAGGTTGTTGATCTGCTGCATGAATACCACCAACGGACCGATCTGTGGTTGGAGATTGGGGTACAGAGTTGTCATGATAAAACCCTCAACTACCTGCGCCGCGGCCACGATTATGCCAGTTTTCTCAATGCTTATGCTGCGGCCAAGGAGCGCGATATACTGGTGTGCGCCCATGTCATTTTAGGGCTGCCGGGCGAGAGCCATGAGGAGATGTTGGCCACTGCCGATGAGATGGCGCGCTTAAAGGTGGATGGAATTAAGATCCACCTGCTCCATGTTTTGCAAGATACCGCCTTGGGGGATCGTTATCAACGGCGAGAATTCGAAATTCTTTCACGCGAAGCCTATGTCCAGTTGGCGGTCGATTTTTTAGAACGAATACACCCTGATACGTTAATTCAACGCTTAACTGGTGATGGCCCACGCGATATTTTATTGGCCCCACGCTGGTCGCTAAAAAAATGGGAAGTGCTTAATGCCATTGAGGATGAGATGGCTAAAAGGGGAACGGTACAGGGAAGTCACTGCCGTTTTTAATTGCTGAAAGGGTGTGCCTAGAGGGGTTGCTGGTGGATGGTGAGTTGTTAATCGGGGCTGAGGTGGTCTGGGTACACCACACCATACGCTGAGATGCTGCTTAAAGAAGATTCTAGTGGATGGTAATTTCTACCTCTTGGAGTGTTTGTGCTGTTGCTGTTTCAGCAACACCGTCCCATGAAATAAAGACCATTGATGCCCATAAAATACTGACTATTAGAATGATGATTCGTGACATGGCGGTTACCATACACGACCTTTATCATTAAAATCAAGACGTAACTTCAGTAAAAGAGCTAGAGTCACCCATTCCAAGGGCATGGGGCTTGACTGTCGCCATCCGGGCGACAGTCACCCTTTCCATGGGCGACCCAAGCCCTTATGGTTGAGTGCTGAATCGTTATCAAGACAACTATTTCGTAAAGTTCGCTAAGGTGTTCGTGTGCGATTTTGAATGGAAAAAATCATACCTTTACCAATAAGGCGGCTAAAGAGATGCGTGATCGCGTCATCGAAGAGGTGGGGCGTAAAAAGGCTAAGGGGTTAATTGTTGCCACCTTTCACTCGTTGGGTGTGAGGATTTTACGCGAAGAGATTGAGCGCCTTGGTTATAAGAGAAACTTTTCGATCTATTCAGCCTCGGATCAATTGCGTCTTGTTCGTGATCTGGTTCAGGGGAATCTCATCGAGGGGACAACTGTTGATCCTGATCGCGTGCTGTGGCTGATCTCGCAGGCAAAGAACCGCCTGATTACGGCGGGAAACTATCAGGCCAATCCACACGATGATTATGACCTGATCGTGGCGCACACCTATCCCCGTTATCAGCGGATGCTCAAGGCCTGCAATGCTATTGATTTTGATGACATCCTCCAACTGACGATCCAGCTGTTTAATGAATTCCCAGCAGTTCTTGATCAGTATCGCCACCGTTTTCGTTACATTATGGTTGATGAATATCAGGACACTAATGTCGTGCAGTCGCAGCTGCTCCAGCTACTCAGTTCGTATCATCATAACCTCTGTGTAGTGGGCGATGATGACCAGTCAATTTACGGTTGGCGTGGTGCTGAACCCGGTAATATTCTCGATTTTGGCAAAGACGAGGCCGACTCAAGGGTGATTAAGCTTGAGCAGAACTATCGCTCAACGGGGCGTATCCTTGCCGCCGCAAATGCGCTGATTCTGCACAATACTGAACGGCACGGCAAGCGACTGTGGACCGCTGGTGACGAAGGCGTTGCGGTTCATTATCGCTGTTGTGATGATGGCGAAGATGAGGCGATGGCGGTCGTTGAAACGATCCATAAAGAGCGCTTTAGTCGCAAGTTAGAGTATCGCGATTTTGCCATTCTCTATCGCACTAATGGCCAGTCGCGCGCATTTGAAGAGCAATTGCGCTATGAAAATATCCCTTACGTCATCATCGGTGGCCAGCAGTTCTTTGACCGCAAAGAGGTTAAAGATGCCTTGGGATATTTAAAGGTGTTGGCCAATCCGCACGACGAAGTCAATTTGCTGCGTATTCTCAATTATCCGAAACGGGGGATTGGCGAAACCAGCGCCGAAAAGATTATCCAATCATCCATCGAGCAGGATCAACCGTTATGGGAGATCTTGCAACAGGCACGGCATATCCCCGAGTTGGGCGACAAAGCCATCGCCTCAATCGAAGCGTTTGTGCTGTTGCTGGAGCGCTATCAGCGCCAATTTCGTCACCCCACGCAGATGGTGGCGATTGTTCAGGAGCTGTTTCGTGAGCTGAAGCTCGAAGAGGAGCTGTTTCGTCAGGCTGATGACCCTGTTAAGGCGCGGCGGCGGGTGGAAAACCTCCATGAGGTGATTAACTCCCTCTCCACCTATGTCGAACGCGAGCCAGTGCCAACCCTTGGTGGTTTTCTCGAAAAGGTTTCACTGCTTGATCGCGATGAGCCTGCCCGTGGCAGCAAAGAGGAGAAGCTTAAGCAGGATGCTGTGGTGATGATGAGCCTGCATTCGAGTAAAGGTTTGGAATTTCCGTGTGTTTTTTTAGTCGGCATGGAGGAGGGTTTTTTGCCCCACAACAAGATTGTTGACGAGGGTGGTGATATCGCCGAGGAGCGGCGGTTGTGTTATGTCGGCATGACACGGGCGCGGCAAAAATTGGTGATGATATGGCAAATTGCAGCCGAAAGATCCGAGTCGCTTTCTGCTCGAAATACCAGAGGAACTGCTCGAAAAAGAGGGGGCGATGACTGTTGAAGCGTCCCCATTAGAGCAAGAGGCGCTGGCGAATCATTTTTTTAGCGGTGGTGCTGTTTAATTTTCGTTGTTTGTTGATTAGCAGGAGGCAAAACTGACGTTGTTTAAAAGAAAGAGTTCAACCCATAAAGGGGTAGTAGGTCTGACTTTTTTTTCGGATGGTCTTGCTTTGGTGCAGCTTGAAACTTCCGTCGAAGGTGATGTCACGTTGCGTGTCGCCGAAAGCGTTGACTGCGGTCGTAGCGACCATGGCCAGGTGTTGGCTGAGTTGGTGCAGCGCCACCAGTTACAACACTCACCGTGCTGTGCTGTCCTAGCACGTGGAACCTATAACTTGATACAGATCGATCAGCCCGATGTTCCCGAAGCTGAACTGCGCGATGCGGTGCGCTGGCAAGTCAAAGATCTTCTCGATTTTCCAGCTGATCAGGCCGTCATCGAACTATTTTCCGCAGCGGGTTCGGCTGGTAGTCCGATGAACTTTGCCGTCGCTGCTGCGGAAGAGCATATCCGTTATGTGGTCGATGTCATGCAGCAGGCCAATTTGGCGATCAGGGCGATTGATATCCCTGAATTGGCCCTGCGTAATGTTTTAGATCGTTCGTTTGTGTCGGAACGTGGGGTGGCCTTGCTGAGCTTGTGGCGCGACAATGGCTTGGTCACCATCGTTCGTAATGGTGAACTATGTATGGCGCGTCGCAACCTGTCTCAGCTGTCCTGCTAGCCCCTCTAACTGACCCCGTACCGGGGTTACAGTCCTATCTCGACAGTTATTTAACCCCTGATGTTCAACAGCTCGATTTAGATAGTTGGCTCGGCAATAGTGCTGTCGTCACGGCTCAGCAGTCACGCTGTATTGCTGCCATTGGCGCTGCGTTACGCAGCGATTGGAGTTGATGATGCAGCAAATCAATCTATATCAAGACCAGTTTAAGCCGCACCGGGAAATTCCGTGGCTGCTCATTGTCACGGCAACTTTTTGTCTGCTATTGGTGGTGATGGCTGGTATCAGCTGGAAGCAAAAACAGACCATTCAGCAGGCTAAAACCAGTTTAGATCGTCAACGAGCGCAGCAGCAACAGATGGCTGAGTCGGTGGAGCTGCTCCAGCAACGGTTGTCGGCACGGTTGCCGAGTGAATCCCTGAAACGAGATCTGCAGCTATTACGAGCTGAATTGGTGCAGCGCCAACCTCTCCGTGTGGCACTCGATAAGGCCATGACCCAGGAAAACACCATCCCCCAGAGTCTTGATGCCTTTGCGGCAAAGCCCCTTAAACAGTTATGGTTTAGTCGGATTTTGCTCATGGATTCAGGAATAACAATTCGGCTGCATGGATTCACGCCGCACGCCCAAAATATTCCGATATTGATCGACGACCTCTCTTCACAGGAGGTTTTTCGCCAACAACAATTTTCGCAATTAGAGCTTGAACGCCAGGAGAATGGTTTGTATCAATTCTTACTCTCGACAAAGAGGGGGGACAGTGATGGCACTGGAGAATGAAGTAGTTGTTAAATTGAATGATCTGTTTTCTGCTCTGAGTAAGAGGGAGCGTATCATTGTGCTCCTTGCGCTGTTTTTGATCCCCATTTATCTGTTTGCTGAGCTGGTGTTTTTGCCCGCTCAAAAGGAACAGAAACTGTTAACGACGCAATATCAAACAGCGCAACAAGATGTTGTTTCGTTGCAACAACAGTTACTGGAGCTAGAAAGTGCGCTAAATAATGATCCCGATCAAGGTAAACGCGATCAGCTCGCCTCGTTGCGTGAGCAGATCACTTCATTTGATCAATCGTTGCAACGCAACCTTGCAGGGTTAGTGCCTCCACAGCAGATGGCGGCAATGTTGCGCGGCATGCTATCGCAGCATAAGGGGTTGACACTTATTTCATTAAAAAATCGTGTCCCCTCTGCTTTGGTTGCGGTGGTTACGCCAGCGCCAGAGGGTAAAGAACCCCCTACGAGCGAGGAGCTCGTGCTTAGTCAGAAAACAGCACCGGTGTTGTATCAACATGGTATCGAGGTGCAGTTGACGGGCAGTTATCTTGACACATTGCACTACCTCCATCAGTTGCAGGGGTTGTCACATCGGCTGTTTTGGCAAAGTGTTGACATTGAGATGTCTGATCGTTATCCAAGCGCACGGGTTCTGCTCAATGTTTATACCTTGAGTTTTCAGGAGGGCTGGATCGGTGGTTAAGCGAGAAAAGCGAACTAAGTTTGAATATCGTGGCGTGGCACTGGCGGTGGCCATCGTTGTTATTGGACTGATAAACGCGACCCCGAGCATTGCCGGCGTTCATGATCCGATGCGTCCTCAGGTTGAATCAGTTGCTGCTGATTCCGTCGCGCTAGAAAAGACTGAATTTCATCTTGAGGCAACGATGGTTTCAGTCCAGCGTCGAGTTGCGATTATTGATGGTTCAACAGTCAGCGTGGGTGACCAGTATCAAGGTCATAGCGTTACTTCGATTAACGAGGGATGTGTGGTGTTGGCGCAACGAGGTAAAAAGACCTCATTGACATTGCAACCGATAATTAAAACGCGAACGGATGCAGTCAATGGAATGTTGCATCACCTACGTGGAGTGGAATAAATGGTGAAATTAGCGAACATGGCAATTTTGTTGCTGTTGATATTTAGTGGCCTGTTTTTTATGGCTGGTTGTAGCGCAACTGTGGCCAAGGACCCTGTTACATCATCGCCATCAGCACCATCATCGCTCATCCTTGAGCAGATGCAACGGCCTGCATTGGCGGTTGAGGCTGTGCAACCATTACCCGCGGCAGTACAGCAGGCCCTAATGCCTTCGCTGTTTAGCTCACAACAACTGGGTGGTTCAGATGAAGTGGAGCAGCGTTTTGATGTTGGTGCTGAGAATGTTGAAGCCAGTGCTTTTTTCGCCGGTCTCGTCGAGGGGACAGCCACCAATATGGTGGTTCATCCGCAGGTTGCAGGAACTGTTAGTTTACGCCTTAAAAATGTCACCTTGGCTGAGGTGATGGCTATTGTCCAGGACGTTTATGGTTACCATTATCGCACCATCGCCGGTGGCTATCAGATTCTGCCAAATAATTTGCAAACGCGAATTTTCGAAGTTGATTATTTAACCTTGCAGCGTAGTGGCACCTCATCGATGAAGGTCAGTTCTGGTCAGGTTACTGACGGAGCTAATTCATCCGACAGTAGTAGCGCCAGCAATGATTCAGGTAGGTCCTCATCAGGTAACGATAGCGGTACCGGCAGTCAGATTGAAACTACTTCTGAAACCGATTTTTGGCCAGCCTTTCAACGGGCACTTGAGGCATTGATTGGTGTTGAGGATGGCCGTAAAGTGATTATTCAGCCCCAGGCAGGATTAGTCGTCGTTCGCGCGCTCCCTTCAGAGTTGGACTTTGTCGCCAACTATTTGCAGAGGACGAAAAGCTCGTTGCAACGCCAAGTGATCCTTGAAACTAAAATTATTGAGGTGCAACTCAATGACGGTTTTCAAACTGGCATAAACTGGGGATCTCTTATCCATAATGGCACCAATTTAGCTCGAATTGGTCAGGTTGGCGGTGGCAGCAGTCTCAGTAGCGGATCGAGTGAGATCTCTGGTAGCAACGGAAATCTTAATCCGAGTGCCCCAACAGCGATTAATGGTTTGATCTCCTCTGCTTTTGGCGGGGTGTTTTCGGCGGCCGTTGAGTTCGATGATTTTCAAGCTTTTGTTGAAGCGGTGAAAACTCAAGGCGATGTGCAGGTGCTATCCAGCCCGCGTATTTCGACCCTTAACAATCAAAAAGCGGTTATCAAAGTTGGCACCGATGAGTTTTTTGTCACCGATGTTTCAAGTGATACCGATACGGAAACCGATACCGCAACTGCTGATATTACCCTAACGCCATTCTTCTCAGGTATCGCCTTAGACGTGACCCCACAAATCAGTGAGAATGGTCAAGTGACGTTACATATCCATCCGACTGTTAGCGATGTTGAAGATCAAACAAAAGTGATCACCGTCAATGGTCAAGAACAATCTCTGCCGTTGGCGTTTAGTAGTGTGCGTGAGTCCGACACCATTGTTAGTGCTCGTAATGGTCAAGTGGTGGTGATTGGCGGTTTGATGAAAAATACTGAAACCAAAAAGACCGCAGGGGTGCCTATCTTGGGTGATCTCCCTGGCGTTGGCTATCTGTTTCGTCAGCAGCAGGATTCGACCCGCAAAACTGAGCTGATTATTTTACTCCGCCCGCAGGTGGTCAATCAGGATCAAGATTGGGCTACCGATGTCGAGCAAGCGCGTCAGCGCATGCAGCAGTTGTTGTAAGGGAACTTTATGTATCTGGACTACTTTCATCTGAATGACCGTCCGTTCTCACTGACGCCAGATACCAGTTATTACTACAATAACTTTAGCTGTCAGGAGGCGATGAACGTTGTTCTTGTCGCCTTAAGCAATGGTGAGGGGATTGTTAAAATAACCGGTGAAGTGGGTACGGGTAAGACATTGATGTGTCGTAAACTGCTCAATGATCTTCCCGATGAGATGCTCACCGTTTATCTACCTAACCCATTGATGGAAGCGCAGCAGCTCTATCGTGCTGTGGCTGGGGAGCTTGGTCTTGCTTCAACAACGGATGTTTCAGTTGCTGATCTATTGAATCAATTAAATACTCGCTTGATTAATCTGAGTGCCTCAGGTCAGCGTGTTGTGGTGTGCGTTGACGAAGCGCAATCAATGCCAACGCAAACTCTTGAAGCGTTGCGGTTATTGAGTAATGTTGAAACAGAAAAACGAAAATTACTTCAAATCGTGTTGTTTGGCCAACCTGAGCTAAACGAACGCTTGGCGCAGTCCGAACTGCGTCAATTACGCCAACGAATCAGCTTCTCTTATGCTCTTGGTCCGCTAGATTTTGAAGGATTTCAGGGTTATTTAGTCCATCGTTTACAGATGGCAGGTTATCAGGGCGTGCCACTATTCACTGTTGGCGCGCAACGCAAGTTGTTTAAAGCCGCTAAAGGGGTGCCGCGCTTGGTTAATATTTTAGCTCACAAGGCATTAATGGTCAGTTATGGCTGTGGCTTGCATCACGTTGGTGTTGGTCAGGTGAAGGCGGCTATTGTCGATACCGATGGTGTTTCGTTACCACACAACTGGCTGTTTGGTGTTGCGTTAATAGGACTGCTTACAACTCTTTTTTATGTGGGAATTTTGTTAACCCCTATGGTTGGGGGCTAGAAAAACGATGAGTCTAATTAATCAGATGTTGAAAGATTTAGACGCTCGTAAGCAGCAGGGAGCAAGCCACGCTGCACAGGAGGCGGAGATTGTTGTTTGTCACCCGCCGCAACGTTCTCGCTTTCGAACCGTTGCTGTGTTGGTTGCTGTGACCTCTCTATGTGTTGGTGGTTGGTGGTGGTTTTCTAGTCAGGCGACTGTAGTGATACCGCCGGCTTCACTGCAAACTCAGCAACAGCAGAAGGTTGAATCAGTTGCGCTTATTGAAGCTGTGCCATCAACAGAGACGGTTGTTGCTCCGGTTGAATTCTCCGCAGCTCAACAGCTTTCTGAGCCAGTAGTGGTTCCAGTGTTAGCGAAAAGTAGTGGGTCGCCGCTAAACGTCGCTGTTGTAAATTTACCTGTTGAGCGGCTGAGTGAGGCTGATGCGGAAGGTGAGCTGCAACTATCCGCCGTGAACTTAACAGCCAGACCGTCAATTCCGTCAGCACGGCTGGTGATCGAACCACCGAATTTAGCCGAGCAAGCACAACAGCTACGCCGTGAAGGTCGTGCTTTTATTCACCAGCAACAGTACCATTCTGGCGCACAATTGCTTAATCAAGCACTTGAACTTGATCATGGCAGTGCCCAGCAATGGCAAGAACTTGTTCGAGCATGTGTTCAAGCTGGCGATCTTTCATCTGCTATGGATGCAGTAATACGCGGTTGTGAGGCGTATTCAAACGATGTCGGTTTACGTGTTTATCGTGCACGACTTATTGTAGAAACAGGTGATTATCATTCAGCTCTGACCGTGCTACAAACGGGCGCGACACCTAGTGTTGGCGCATCGAGCGATTATTACGCTTTGTTGGCGAGCGTTCTGCAGCAGCTCAGTCAATTTACTGAAGCGGCGGCACAGTATGCGCTACTGACAACGACATACCCTCAGCGAGGAGATTGGTGGATTGGTCGTGCTGTTTGTGCCGACCAACTCGGCTTAGCGCAACACGCCATAACGTACTATCAACAGGCAATAAGATGTCAGCAGCTTAATCCTCAGCTTAAACAATTTGCCGTGCAGCAATTAACGCGTCTGGGTAAAGGGTAAACTTATGACACTACGTAAAAAAATACGCATTGGTGACCTACTTGTATCTGAGGGGATTATCATTGAAGACCAGTTGATGCATGCGCTAAAGGTGCAAAAATCAACGGGTGGCAAACTCGGTCACACCCTGATTGAGCTCGGTTATCTTACTGAAGATCAGATGTTAGAGTTTTTATCAAAACAGTTGCAAATTTCGCTGGTTGATCTGCGCCATTTTAAGTTTGATTCGCAATACGTTAAGTTGATTCCCGAAACACTGGCTCGCCGTTTTCGTGTCATTGTGCTAACGCGTGAAGCTGGTGGTGTTTTAATTGGCATGGCTGACCCCACCGATATCTTTGCTCAAGATAAGTTAGAAGCGCTGATTGGCGAAACGATTGTCCCTGCCGTTGTGCGCGAGTCAGACCTGCTGCGTTCCCTCGATAATGTCTACCGTCGTACCGATGAGATCGAAAATATTGCCGAAGAACTTGGTGAAGAGCTAGCCCAAACAGATTTCAATTTAGCGGAGCTATTGCCAGATAGCCA
>NBLY01000042.1 GCA_002084665.1 Desulfobacteraceae bacterium 4572_35.2
TAACATGTGATCGGTTTTGAATAGTTTGATAATAGGTGCGGGTACTACGCTGTACGTTATGGATCTTCATAAAGCATCTCTGGTCTTGCACGACGGTAACCACGATACAGTGCGGTATAGATCATCTCCATTGAATCCAGCTTGAAACTGAAAAAAAGAGTGCGCACGTTTTCCCACTGTTTAGTTTTAAGTTTTTTCCAGACATTGCGAAACAACTCATTAGTTAGTTGCTGGGTTTGATCGTCCAGAAATGCAAGCATCATCAGCATAACAAAGACTTCGCTTAAGTGCTGTTTGCCAAGACCGTAGTTGTGTTCGAAGTGATAACCTTGATTTTTCAGGGTGTTATTTTTCAACGAGCTCGACCACCGCGCATAAGCTGATAAACATTTTCAGAGGTGACAGTAAAATCGGTCACCCAACTAAAATGGATAGTTTTTTTACCTTCAGTGTGTTGATGGTAATCGATAAAATTCACCTTGAGATCAAGGTTTGACTGATTCAACGCAACACCATTAAGAAACTGAAAAACATGGGTTATGTCCGGATTCTCAGGATCAACAATACGGTGTTCATTTGCTTCACCTTTGTTTATCGCTTCATCAAGAAGGTGCAAGAGCAAGGGATGATCGCCACATTTTGCTCCGAGAATATAGTGCATATTCTTGGACTGAAGTTCCTTGATATGCGGAGCATTGGAACTCAAACCATCTTCAATTACGATCAACGGCAAGTGTGGATGATCCTGCCGCAATATTTGTAAAAAACTCTTGGCGGCATTGCGTTCAAAGTCGTTTTTAGTAGAGCCATCCTCAAAACCTCAAACGCCCTGTTTAAGCGGGTTTATGGTCTGTCTGGGAATTGCTGATTTTAAGGAAACTGTTGTGGCTAGAGCTAATCAGGCGGATGAAAAACATATTTGCGCAAAATTAAAAATCTAAAATTGTGGTGGGACAGGCAAGTTCTCGTTGCCGTCGGTTATCAAAAACGTCATGTGTCTAACCAATCCAAGCACCACCAATACAGAAAGCTAAAATGAAAACATCAAATAGCTCAATAATCCCGTTAGAACCTGATACTCAAAAAGAGCTAGAAGCCGTGCTGAAATCAGGAAAACCCGCCAAGGTGATGCTAGAAGGCAGTGATATGGTATTCATAATGCAAAAAGCTGAAAAGGGAAATGAATATGAACTGTCGCAGGTTACTGCCGAGCCGTCTAACGAAGCGATGCGCAATGCTTTAGGAAACATCAAAGAACGAATCAAGTAATAGAAATTTTGCCACTCACCATAAATCAAGATTTCCATTCGTTATGTATTCATTCTCGAAACCTCTCATTTGTTCAATTGTTTGATTTTTCGATACTTTCTATGTACTATTGTATTCATCTATGTATTCATTTCTTTAAAGGGAAACGCAGATGAACGCAACCTCTCAAGACCAACAACTTAGAACAGCACTGTTATCTGGGGCTAAGACTCCCAAAGCTCTGCGTCAGACTTTGCAGATCAGCCAGCCAACGCTGTCTCGTGCGATCAATCGAAATAGAGCAACCATCAGTTCTTTAGGGGCAGGCCGTTCTACGCTTTATGCTATCGCTCTACCTTTGGGTGCGATTGGTTCTGAGCTACCCGTATATCAAGTTGATGATGAAGGCTCAGTACGTAAGGTCGGCACGTTACACATTCTAATCAATGGTGAATATTACTGGAATGGCAGTATTGGTCACAGTGGCTTGCTGAGGCATTTGCCGTGGTTTATCGAAAATTTGCGCCCTGAAGGGTTTCTTGGTCGAGCCTTTGCCCAGCACTGCAACCACATCATGTTGCCGCCACGATTATCTGACTGGTCAAACGATCATCTTTTACAAGCTCTCGCTCAGACAGGGTCCGATCTTTCTGGTAATCTGATAGTTGGTAAGGGGGCTATGAATCAGTTTCTTGTTGGTGAAAAGGGTGAGGGCGATATCCCTCATGCAACACAAAGAGAAACTCTCTATCCCATTCTTGCTGAGCGTGCTTTAGCTGGTGACCCTCCGGGATCATCTGCGGGTGGTGAACAACCGAAGTTTTGTATTCAGCTACGCACTCCAGATATTACCAACGTTCTGGTGAAGTTTTCTCCTCCGACGGATAGCATGGAAGGGCAACGCTGGGCCGACCTGATTCTTTGCGAGTATTTAGCTCTCCAGACCATGAATGAAGCGGGCCATTCTGTTGCAACAGCTCGGTATTTCATGTTTGGTTGCCGTTCGTTTCTTGAAGTGGAGCGTTTTGATCGAATCGAACTTTTTGGTCGCCGTGGCATCTGCTCGCTTGGCATTCTTGATAGCGAATTTATTGGTAGTGAACTGGATTGTTGGCATCGTGCCGCTAGGCTGTTGCATGACGATAAAAAAATTAACACCAAAGATATGCAAAGTATTTTTTGGCAGGAAGCTTTTGGCCTTCTTATCGCCAATAGCGATCAACATTTTGGCAATATTTCTTTTTTTACCAACTCTTTACTTCGTTTTGATCGATGTCCCGCTTACGATATGCTGCCGATGTTTTATCGACCAGCACCTTCAGGAGAGATTGTTGAACGTCACTATCAAGCACCAACTCCACCTCCTGAATTGATGCCATATTGGGATGATGCCAAACGATGGGCGCAGGTTTTTTGGCAAAAAGTTGTCAATCATCGAGAAATCTCAGATGCTTTCAAAGCCATTGCCACGTTCCATGTAGAGCAGGGGGCGGAGGATACAAAGGGCAAACGGCGGCCACAGTTGATTTCGTAAGTGGTTTACATGTTTTCATCTATCTCTGCTGCCCCCTTTCTGGTACAACATCCCCATGGAAACTACACTATACAAACTCATTATCGCTATTCTGATTTTCGACTACGTCCTTGAGCGCGCACTCGATTGGCTCAACGCCAGCCGTATGGGCCAAGCCATCCCAGCAGTTCTTGACGGACTGTACGATCAACAGAAGTACGAGACGCAGCAGCTGTATCAAAAGACCAATAGCCGATTTTCCCTACTGACCTCGACATTCAGTTTAGTGGTGTTGCTGGTCTTTTTATCGCTAACAGGTTTTTCTTGGCTGCATCACTTTTCAGCAGGTGTGAGCGATAATGTGTTGCTGCAACCGTTGATCTTTTTTGGCCTGTTGATGTTAGCTCAAGATCTTATCAGTTTACCGTTTCAACTGTACCAAACCTTTGTGATTGAGGAGCGCTTTGGCTTCAATAAAATCACCGCTAAGTTGTTTGTCATGGATAAAATAAAGGGCTGGTTGTTGATGGCTCTACTCGGTGGCGGGGTACTGTTTTTGATCACGTGGTTTTACTATCGCACCACCGATCAGTTTTGGCTCTATGCATGGGGATTGATGGGCGGTATTAGCCTGTTTTTCGTGATGTTCTATTCAAACTTGATCGTGCCGCTGTTCAATAAGCAAACGGAATTGGAGGATGGCGAGCTAAAAACAGCCATTGAGACCTTTGCGGGCAAGGTTGATTTTTCGGTGAAGGATATCTTTGTTCTCGATGGCTCTAAGCGTTCGACGAAAGCTAACGCTTATTTTACTGGCCTTGGCAGTAAAAAACGGATTGTGCTGTTTGATACGCTGATCAACGATCTTTCCACCGGTGAAGTGGTGGCGGTGCTAGCGCATGAGATCGGTCATTATAAGAAAAAACATACCCTGCAAGGGGTGGTGATCTCGCTGGTGCAAATGGGGATCATGTTCTACCTGTTGTCGCTGTTTCTTAGTCAGGCGGTGTTCTCGCAAGCCTTAGGTGTTGAAACCGCAGTGTTCCACATTGGTTTGGTGGCTTTCGGTATGCTCTATAGCCCTATCTCGTTATTAACGGGTTTACTGATGAACCTGTGGTCACGCATGAATGAATATCAGGCTGATGCTTTTGCCAGTACCCATTTTGATGGTACGGCACTGGGTAATGCGCTAAAGAAGCTTTCGATTAATCACCTGAGCAATTTAACACCGCATCCTGCCTATGTGTTTTTTCACTATTCTCATCCGAGCTTACATCAACGACTGGTGGCGATGGCTCAATTTGAGCGTGCGGATGACGCGGCGTAGTGCTGATTCCATCTTTGCATCACCAGCCCTTGAAGGAGGGCGGCGATCAAAATATAAACGACGAGAATAGTGCTAAATGTCACGCCAAAATAGTCAATCATCAGTGGCAACAGCGGTAGTTTAATGGCGCGGGCGTAAAAATAAGTAACAATAATCCCTTCTGTTACACCCCCCTTACGTAGATCGGCAAGCATTGGGTACCATAGATACATGGGGCCGTGGCTGAGAACGCCGGCAATGACTGCAATCCCCCAACCCCTTTTTGGCCCTTGCTCTTTAAATAGCAGTGCCATCTTTTTAGCAGGCAGCCACCAGTTGATCAGGGCGTTGATCAAAACGACCACACTAATGATCGGTAAAATTTGGGTGATGATCCCTAGTGCGCGTACCAGTGATTGTTGCGCTTGCTGACTATTGGTCATAAACAGGATCACATAGGCAAGAATGACCAGTGCGAGGAAACGTACCCCCTTGAGTTTGTGCGGCTGTGGATTCTTTTTCATTTCAATAGCCCCACCGTCAAACTGGTTAAGATGGCGACTGTGAGGGTTGCTATGATTGCCAGTAGATTGCGGACAAGGGTGAATCGGGCACCGAATGCTGCCACTTCCATTGGTAACTGAATAAAACCGAGGGTGACCCAGGCGAGAATAAATGCGCTGACGGCATAGAGTGAAACTCCGTGAGCCAGTAGTTCACCACCGAGTAAATAGCTTACGATAGGATTTCCCGCTGCGATAGCACCACAGACTGTACCGATGAGGGTGTCGATGAATGGGTTGCCAGTAAAAAAACCGACCAGTTTTTCTGGTGGCACCAGTGTTTGCAGTATGGCAACTAGAGCCACTACACCGATGATCATCGGGATCATCGATGCAAAAGAGAGTAGGCTGTTCTTAAGGCAGCTAGATAATGTTGGGCTGATGGTGGTTTCTGTGGGTGTCATAATGTTCCAATCCGTTGCGGAGATCATGAAACAATGTCTAAAATGAGGACTTGATGCTATCATGCTTTGGTGTAAGAGTTTTCTGTTAAAATAAATTATTATCCTATGGAAGAAGATTATGAAAAAAACGTTTCAAATAACCCATCCGAAATTGCCAGTGCCTCGTCGTGTTGAGGCAATTAAACATGAAGTTAAAAAGTATATTAAAAGAGAGCGCAATAAAAAGTTGCCTGACGATGTTGATTTTTGGGACTTTGATTGCCGTTATGGCGCCGATGAGGCTAGCAGCGAGGAGATTCACCTTGCTGAAATCAATAAATATATCTCTCAAGCTGAAGCAAATGGGCTCGAATCATTTTATTTAGAGGTAATGGTTAAATCAGGGATTCGTACCAAGAAACCACGGGTGATTAAGGACGTGGTTGAAGAGGATACTGCTCCTAGCAGCGATAAAGTGTAAAATCGCGTATAACTATTCGTAACGGGAGTGTTTGGTTCTGTAAATTAAATTGTGTAATTGGCGAGCCGCTGGCAAAAGTCTCGACATTGTGACGAACAGAATCTCACCTCCCTGGGGGATAAAGTAACTTTCTTTCTGTAAATTGTGTACAGCCGTTATTTATCCTCAGTGTTGAGATAGCAGTTCCTAGAGGAAACCGATTTTCCAGCATTCTCAATATTTTAATGTAATCGGAGCAAACACGCTCAAGCGGGTTTATGGTCTGTCTGGGAATTGCTGTCTGTCAGCTTGCTATCTGAGTCAATTCTTGAATAATTGTATCTTTTGTTAACTCTTCAATGGTCTCTAAACACTGAGTAAAATGTTCTGTTTCTATGTGTTTTTGCAGATGCTCAGCACTGGCCCAATTCTCGTAAAAAACAAATGTTGCTGGGGTTCCTTTTTTTAGATTAAGGATACATACGTTGCCGCCGGGGCGGTATTGTAAGCAGCCGTTACATGAGACACATTTGGCTCGCTGACGATCACTCGATTGCCAATGGTTGGGCAGGTTGGGTTCAGACAGCAGTGGCCGCGCTAGTGAAAATAGGGCGATATTGCTTGTTTCCAGTAGTTGTTTGATCACTTCAGGGCTACGCAAACCGCCGACGACAATGATTGGGATGGTGGGCTAATTGCGCCGCATAATGACCATGGTAGGCCTCTTTTTCGCTGGTGTTGATTTTCACCCGCGCTGGGATCTCAACTCCTGATGAATTTATGCCGCCGCTGATCTCAATGGCATCGATACCACGTTCAGCCAATTGATGACACACATATCGGCAATCGGCGAAAGTGGCCCCACCTTCAATAAAATCCTCGGCATTAATTTTAATCATTACTGGGTAGTTATCACCGACCTGTTGGTGTATTTGATTATAAACCTCAATAAAGATTCGGACGCGATTCTCAATACAGCCACCGTAGCTATCACTACGGCGGTTGTAATAGGGGTTTGAAAATTGGCTGAGTAGAAAATTGTGTGCGCCATGTATCTGTACGCCATCAAAACCTGCTACTTTAGCACGTTGAGCTGCAGCACCAAAAGCGTGAACGACGGTGGTGATATTTTGCTGTGTCATCTCGGTTGGCACCACCTCTGTTGTTAAATTTGCTATGGCGGATGGCCTCCAGATTAAGCGACCCTCGGCGGGGTAACCTGTTTGCGAACCACCATAGGCTATTTGAGAGACAACACGGCTATTGTGTTGATGCACCATGGTTGTCAGTTGCTGATATTCTGTTGTAAAGCTATCGTCGTAAATTCCCATCATGCCTGGATTAGGTTGCTCCTCTTTGATCACAAAAGTATAGCCTGTTAAGATCATACTAACTCCGCCTTTGGCGAGATCTTCATAAACCTTGAACAGGTTGTCAGTCATGTGGCCTTTATCGTCGGCCAATGAGACGGTTTTTTAATGTCATGCCCTTTATGTTGGTTGTTGTTTCCTAATTGTGGGGCATGATGAATTGCAATGATTTATCAACCGTTGCGTTGATGTTGTCTTTTGGGCTACTATCGTCCATAGGAAATATATCGTCAATTACGCACTTTTTTTATACGTAGTATCTTAAAGGGTACATCTGTATGTATTAAGGTACTAGGAGTGATAATTATGAGCACCACACAATCGCAAGAGTGTTATTTGTTTCGCGATAAAACATATAAGTGCGGCATCGATGTGACACTGGCCGTTATCGGTGGTAAATGGAAAACGTCTATTCTGTGGCATCTTGCCATTGATACGATGCGTTTTTCGCAGTTGCAGCGCCAATTTTCAGCAACAACACGCAAAATGCTCACTCAGCAATTACGTGAGTTAGAACGCGACGGTTTGGTGCATCGTGAAGTGTACCCTCAGGTGCCGCCAAAAGTTGAATATTCGCTGACAGAAAAAGGCCACAGCGTTATGCCTATATTGAATCAGATGTATGAATGGGCCAATGGTTATCGTTGTGAAGAGCCTAGTTCTGATACGGTAACTGAGGGTGAGGAGTAGTAATTATGGCAATTTTAACGTTGAGCTGTCGTCAGAACTCATTCGAATACTCTCTGTTTGATTCGGAACATTTTAGTCTGTTGGCTTGCGGAACCGTGATTGGGATAGGCCGTGGTCGTCACGCTGAGTTAATTTGTGATCATATTCAACCACAGCACCAGATGGAGACAGTACCTATATTAAATGATCTACATAGTGCTATTAAATATGTTTTAACTCTTTTAGATAGTTCAGGTCGTGATTGTTGCTTTTCTACCCCCGTAGCATGGACAATTACGGCGGTTGGTCATCGTGTTGTTCACGGTGGTGAATTGTTTCGGCAGTCTGTTGTTATTGATGATCAGGTTCTGAAAAAGATTCGCCAGTTGGAGCGTTTGGCAGCTAAATATAATCGACCAAATCGTGAAGGGATTGAGGCGGCGATGGCACTACTGCCCTCATTGGTACATGTTGCCATATTTGACACTGCCTTTCATCAGACCATGCCGTCGTCTGCCTATATCTATCCATTGCCATATGAGTGGTATGAAAAACATGCGGTGCGACGTTATGGCTTTCACGGCTCCTCCCACTTGTATCTGTCACGCTGTGTGGCGACGTTGATGGAAAAGCCTATTGATCAGTGCCGTTTGATCACCATTCACATGGAGTTGGGGATTTCACTTTGTGCGATTGCCGATGGCAGATCCGTTGATTGCAGTATGGGCTTTACCCCTGTTGACGGCACGATGCAGACACGACGTAGCGGCACTGTTGATCCGGGAATCCCTGGTTTTATTATGGATTGGCAGGAACTCAGTGCGCAGCAGGTGGAAGAGGTTTTGAATGAAAAAAGCGGCCTAGTGGGGATTGTTGGCTCGTGTGGTGGTCGGCGTGATGTGCTTGAAAAAAGCCTTGCTGGGGAGAGCCGAGCCAAGTTAGCGATTATGATGGAAAGTTACGGTTTGAAGAAATCTATCGGCTCCTATCTTGCCGCTCTTGGTGGTTGTGATGCGCTGGTTTTTAGTACTGGTCAGGGTGAGTTGGAAGTTGAAACCCGTCGTGAGTTTTTATCAGGGTTAGAGTGTTTTGGTGTTGTTTTAGATCAACAACGTAATAGCAAGGCGGGGTTGTCTGATGTTCCTCAACTAATCAGTCATGATGATTCGTCTATTCAAATATGGGTGATTCCAACACATGAAGCGAGGGTTTACGCTGAGGATACTGTTCTTGTATGTGCTGGTCACTGTCAAGAACCTTGGCAGCAGGAATATCGTTTTTCATCAACGTTAAGTGGAAAATAAGGGGTATGTTGATGGTGTTTGTGAAAAGTACTTAGAGGGAGTGTTGGTGGTTTTTTTGTGTCACAGATAAGAATAGTTACTAAAAGGTATGTATTATTGTTTGGTGTTATTGGGGCATGAAGTTGACAGTACGCTAAGAACTGCAATACTCAATAAAGTATATCTTTAATCAAGAACAGAGATGAATTTGACGATGGACGAAATTCAAGCATAGGTTTAGGTGGTAGTGTTTGATTCGCGACAATTGGTCGCATAAAACATGCAATTACTGAGGAGAATGATCATGCCAAAAAGTGTTCAAGGAACTGAAACCGAAAAGAATCTACTCAAATCATTTGCGGGCGAAAGCCAGGCCCGTAACCGTTATACTTATTTTGCCAGTATTGCTAAAAAAGAGGGTTTTGTTCAGATCGCGGATATTTTTGAAGAGACCGCCGGACAAGAAAAGGAGCATGCTAAGCGTTTCTTTAAATTTTTAGAGGGTGGCGATTTAGAGATTACAGCAACCTATCCAGCTGGCAAGCTCGGCACGACGGCGGAGAACTTGCTCGCTGCTGCCAATGGTGAGGAGGAGGAACACACCGAGTTGTATCCAGCTTTTGCTGCCGTTGCTCACAAAGAGGGTTTTGTTGAGATTGCTGCAGCTTGGGAGGCTATTAGCGTAGCTGAAAAACAACACGAGAAACGCTATCGTGACCTGTTGGCTAATATTGAGGGTGGTAAGGTATTTAAGCGTGAGCAACCTGTTACATGGCGGTGCCGAAATTGTGGTTATCTGCACACTGCCGATGCTGCATTAGAGCTTTGTCCCGCATGTATTCATCCACAAGCGCATTTTGAGATGTTGGGTGAAAATTGGTAGTTTAATGCCAATAATGTAAACAGGTAGTATTGTATTAAAAAAAGTCCCCTATTTAATTAATTAAATGGGGGACTTTTTATGTTTCAGGCCGAGTTATGGTAAGAAAAGCAGTGATGTAGCTTAGAGCTTCTTTATTTGACAGAGTCTAGTGCTCTTGATAAAACAGTGATGTTAGTTTTACATATGTAAAAATTATTTTAGATGCTCGTAATGAGCTTAATGGGGAACCCTGTGTAATTCAGGGACGGGCCCGCCGCTGTAACTAGGGACGAACGCTGCATAAAGTCACTGCCAAATTTTGGTGGGAAGACGCAGTCAGTAGGATGATCTAGAAGTCAGAAGACCTGTCTGAAGTATCGCGATACGTTTATCCTAGGCATGGATGCGTGTTAAAGTCTTGTGGATGGAAAAGGGAGATCCCAGGTCGATATAAATCGGTCTGGGTTTTTTTGCGCCCAGATTTATTGAAAAATGATGTTGGAGCGTAAAGATGGAGAAATTGAAATGGGTTGTATTAACGATGGTATTAATGTTGATAACAACGGTGGCATGGGGGCAACCAGAACCTGCTACGTATGATTTAGCACAGATGGTTGTGACAGCAGAACGCTATCCTGTTCAGGAAAAACAAAGTTCCCGTTTTGTGACAGTGGCTACAGCAGCGCAGTTGATAGAAACAGGTGGCAACAACCTTATTGATGCGCTTAAACGTGTCGGTAGTTTATCGTATAAATCACTCGCTCCGCTGGGTGTCAGTCGTATGGGGATGAAAAGCGAGGTGAGTATTCGTGGTATGGAGGATGGCGAGCTCGTTCTGATTAACGGTGTGCCGATCCAAAGTGCTTCAGGTGGTAGCTATGATTTAAATGCCATCACTGTTGATCAGGTTGAGCGTGTTGAGGTGCTAAGTGGGGCGGCATCAACATTGTATGGTGCTGATGCGATGACAGGGGTCATTAACATTATCACTAAACAAACAGGAACCGAATTTTCTCCTTATGGTCGAGTCGAATTTGGTGAAGAGGGCTATCAAAATCACCAGTTAGGTTTTATAAGCGACCAGCTTAACTTAGGGGTCGGTTATCAACGATTAGATGGTATTGATACGGTCTACCGCAAGCTGTCCTCCACAAAAGGTTACACTTATGATATGGAGGGAACAAATCAGTACTCGTTGAGCCTAAATTACCATCCTCTTGAGCATCTATATGTCGATTATTTGTACAGTCGGATTGAAACAGGTTTTACACGCAGGTATGATAGTTTGACGAAGAGTCCAATCTTTTTTGATCAAGAACAAGATAAGCATTTTACCAATCTTCGCTATGAAACTGAGCGCTTTAAGCTCAAAGGTTTTTATTCTTTTGACCGCTTAGTAAAAGAGCAAACATCACCGGAAAAACCTGAAGAGAAACGACGTACCTACAATTATGGTTTAAGTGCTGATTACCGTTTCGATGCCTTTTCTTTCGAGCACACCGTGGGTGGCGATGTGATTCGTCGTGTTGCAGATTATGATTACTCATATGGTCGTCATTATCGCGATGATAGCGCGCTGTTTTGGCAGGTGAAACGAGAGTTTCTTGATTGTTTAGTGTTTAATGTTGGTGCGCGTGAGCAACTTGTTGATGGCGCCGATGGTGCACGTGATTACAGTCGCTTTTTACCCAGCGCAGGTGTAACATATCGAGTCAACTCAGCTTTAAACCTCTTTGCTAATGTGGGTAAAGCGTTTCGGGCACCGAGTTTTAATGACCAATATTATAAGACCGATACCCGTGTCGGAAATCCAGACCTGAATCCTGAAGAGGGCTGGACATATGAAACTGGTATAAAATACGATCATCGCTTTATCCGCTTACGTGTTGCGTTGTTCTTGATGAAATTTGAGGAGAAAATTATCTCTTATGAGCGACCCGATGATATGTACAGTTATTACAACGCGGTTGATTATGAAAATAAAGGGGTGGAGTGGGATGTGACTTTCTTTCCATTTGATGGTCAAGACAATCAGTTGAAAAATATTACTCTGTCTGTGCGTGGGTTTGTTGCGAACCCGATTGCCGATGATGAAAACGGTGATGAAAATCAGGTCGGACCTCGAGTGCAAACAGCCTTTGGCATAAACTACTTAGGGGAAATGGTTACCGTGAATTGCGATGCGATTAATCAAAATGATCGCGAAGATGATTTAGATAGTCAGTTGACGGTTAATCTTTACACGAAAGTTAAGTTGCCTGTTGGTTCAGCGACATTTACTGTTGATAATATTTTTGACGAAGAAATTATCACTGGTGGCAGTACAAGTTCACGTTATTACGGTTTAGGGCGGATGATTAAGGTTGGTTACGAAATACAGTATTGATTGTTTGCAATAAACCTATTGCGCGTTAGAAAAAGCCCTCCCTGTAACCATCAGTGGAGGGCTTTTTGTAGATGGACGGTGTCCTGTGTATTTCTAGCGCACCATGAGGCTTGAACTCTGGTGGCGAATCCTTTATAACGTTGCCGTCTGCCAATTTCGGGTGAATGAGGAGCGTGATCCCTATGTTAATTATTTTTGCTATCCCTTTGTGTGCGTTGTTTTCTTACCTGACATTTAAATTGTATCGCGGAAAACATTATAAACAATGTTTGGTTATGGGGGTGTTGTCACTGTGTCTTATTCTGTTCATGTTGGGATGTCTTGGCCTTGGATATCTGTGGTTCACGTACCCAGGGGTGGTTAATCTTTAAGCACCGTCTATTGAAGCCACCTCAATCATCCCTAAAGGCTGCGAACCGTAGCATCACATACATATCTTCCGAATTTAAATTTAGGTTAAATTCTCGATAGTTGGCAATCTTCTTGTTGGTGAGAGAGGTGTTTTTTTATAAAATTCAACAATGTAAGTTGTTTGGTTTTGTCTAAGTTGATATGAAAATATTGATACGCCACATTTACTATTGAGACGCTCCGTATACAGGTAGTTTGAAGTTGCGGGGAATCTGTTTGACGATCATTTGTTGAGTTTGGTACACTAAGAAATTGTGTCCACTTATTTAGGTGTGTTTAAATCGTTCCATTAACTTTAATGAAGGAAGTAGACGTGGCAAATAAGATTGTGATCGACGAGCTGCGGTGTAAGGGCTGTGCTCTGTGTACGGTAGCTTGTCCCCAGAATTTGATAAAGATGAGTAAAGAGCTGAATAAACAAGGATTTCTCCCTGCAGTGATTAGTAGTGCAGATTTAGAACGCTGTACGGGCTGTACACTGTGTGCTCAGATGTGCCCTGATGTCGCCATTGAGGTATTTAAGGGAGTTAAATAAGTGTTATGGAGGAAGGCTTGACGAAAAGATTATTTGTAAAAGGAAACGAAGCGGTAGCGATGGGCGCGCTGGAAGCGGGTTGTCGCTATTATTTCGGTTATCCGATCACTCCTCAGAGTGATATCCCTGAGTATATATCGCGTGAAATGCCTAAGCTTGGCGGCCAATTTATTCAAGCGGAGAGCGAAGTCGCATCGATCAATATGTTGCTTGGCGCAAGTGCTAGCGGTGCTCGCGCTATGACCTCATCTTCCAGCCCAGGAATCTCTTTGAAGCAAGAGGGGATCTCCTATATGGCTGGCAGTGAGTGCCCTGGTTTGATTGTCAATATCTGTCGTTCAGGCCCTGGCCTTGGCGGTATTGATGCCTCGCAAGCCGATTACTTTCAATCGGTCAAAGGGGGCGGACATGGTGGCTATCACATTATCGTCCTCGCGCCTGATTCAGTGCAAGAGATGTATGATATGGCAATGCTGGCATTTGATCTGTCCGATCGTTATCGCGTACCAGCAATGATTTTAGCCGATGCGGTGATTGGCCAAATGAAAGAGGGCTTAACGCCCCATTCGTATGTTGCTCCAGATGATCTTGAAGTGAAAGATTGGGCGTTGATCGGTGACGGCAAGGCTGGTGAGCAGAAGGTTGTTAAATCACTCTATTTGGGCGATGGTGAGCTGGAAGCACACAATAATCATTTACATGCGAAATATGCGGTGATGCAAGTCAAAGAGGTGCGTTACGAAGGGGTGGAGCTTGACGATGCTGAACTGGTTGTTACCGCCTATGGCAGTACCGCTCGTATCGCTAAGACGGCCGTTCGTTTGGCGCGTGAGCAAGGGATGAAGGTTGGTCTGTTGCGCCCCATCACGCTATTCCCGTTTCCGAAAGCGGCTTTTAAAGAGCACACCAGTGCTGGACAGAAAGTACTGTGTTTCGAGCTGAATAATGGTCAAATGGTTGAGGATGTTCGCTTGTCGGTACCGAGAACGGATGTGTCCTTTTATGGCCGCGCTCCGGGTGCTGGCTCATTGCCGACCCCTGAAGAGTTCCTTGACCAGATTCGCACCCATTACGAGGCTTGATGATGACGACGACAGAGATGAAAAAAGTATTTTCCCGGCCCGATTCATTGAAGGACGTTCAGACCCATTATTGTCCGGGCTGCCAGCATGGCACCATCCATCGATTGGTTGCGGATGCGCTGGATTATTTTGGTATCAAAGATCAAACGATCGGTGTGGCATCGGTGGGCTGTAGTGTTTTTCTATATGGTTATTTTGATATAGATGTCATTGAAGCTCCTCATGGCCGCGCACCTGCTGTGGCAACGGGTGCAAAACGTGTTCATCCTAATCGTCCAGTGTTTACCTATCAGGGTGATGGTGACCTCGCTGCAATCGGCACCAGTGAAATTATCCATACCGCGAATCGTGGCGAAAAGTTGACGGTTATCTTTGTCAATAACACCACCTACGGTATGACAGGTGGCCAGATGGCACCAACGTCTCTACCCGGCCAGAAGACCTCGACCTCACCCGAGGGGCGTGATGTCAACACCGATGGCTATCCGATTCGCATGGCAGAATTGCTGTCTGGTTTAGAGGGGACTGCCTACTCTGTACGGGTTGCTGTGGATACTCCTAAGCATGTGCTGCAAGCGGGTAAGGCGATTCGTAAAGCCTTTAAAACTCAATTGGATGGTCAAGGTTTTGCTTTTGTTGAAGTATTGGCGACCTGTCCGACAAACTGGGGTATGGATCCATTGAAGGCCAACGAACGTATTGCTGAGGAGATGATCCCTTGTTTCCCACTTGGTGTTTATAAGGATGCAACGGAGTGATTGCGTCGCGTTTCATTTCTGTATAGAGTACGTTGACACAAAGGGTTGGTGAAAGTATGAATCATGATGTTTATATGGCTGGGTTTGGTGGCCAAGGAATTTTGTTGATCGGTAACTTGCTGGCGTATGCCACAATTTTAGAGGGGAATCAGGCATCCTATTTCCCCGCATATGGAGTTGAAAAGCGTGGTGGTGCAGCGACCTGTACTATCGTCATGTCAGATAAGAGTGTCGGTTCTCCTGTCGTTGGCGAGCCTGAAGCGGCGTTATTGTTGAATCCGTTGTCGATGGAAAAATACTATAGCCATGTTCGCAGTGGTGGCTTTGCGTTGATAAATTCGTCCTTGATTGACGATGACGGCTCACGGCGCACTGATATTAAGCGATTGTTGATCCCCGCCAACGAGATGGCTTTGGCGATTGGTGATTCCCGTTTGGTGAATATGATTGTTCTTGGAGCTTATGTTGAGTACAGCAAGGTTGTTTCCGTTGATTCACTCAAGGAGGCATTGAAAGAGGTGCTGCCAGAGCGGAATCACCGTTTTTTACCGATGAATCATCAGGCATTGGAAGCTGGCGCTGAATTCTGTCGTCAAGCTTTTGCCAGTTAAAGAGTTCGTCACTAATTGAGATAACTTCTGTGTTCAAATGCTGGGTTTGTATCAATTTCAGCGGTATAAAAAGGCCAAGCTTGCGCTTGGCTTTTTTACGTTGAGTGGGCTTTTGGGTTATGTAAGGTTAACTGATTAAAACTGTGGAGAAATGTCGTGCCTATTGTTGAATTTGTTAAACTCGATAAGCCTGAAAAAGCCAAGCATTTATGCCAATTGGCCGCTGAGTTTTATCATCAAGGTAAGCGGGTGTTGATCATTGTTGTTGACGACAACCAAGCGTTAACCCTTGATCGGTTTATGTGGACATGGGATCGGCATTCGTTTTTGCCGCATGTTTGGGATAATGGTGCAGTGGAGTGTCACCAAGAGGCGATTGCTATTGGCACGCAGCAGCGTAATCCAAATCGGGCGCAGGTGTTGATTGCGGCTTCACCATGTTTAGCTGAATTTATGTGTCAGTTCGAGCATGTGGTCGATTTTGCTGAAACTTACGATGATGCACTGCGTGACGCGGCGCGAAAACGCTACGCACAGTGGCAAGGGGTAGGCTGTGAACTGCGAATGCGTTAATGATGGTGGTCAACAAAGCGTGATTTGTGTTGATATCCAGTTGGCGAATCGAATTTTACGTATCGAAACGGCAGCTATTGTAGCGGCCACACTGGTTCAATATATAGTAGGAGATTATGCCTGATTCAATTGTAGATCAAACACCTCAACGTGATGATCGGCATCATATTGCTATCGTACTTGTTGAGCCACAGGGGCCATTGAATATCGGTTCTGTGTGTCGGGCGATGGCCAATTTTGGTTTTACCGACTTGCGCTTAGTTAATCCGCAAACCGACCACCTTGGTGAAGATGCCCGTAAAATGGCGGTTAAAGCGGGGGAGTTACTTGAGTCGGCACGGGTGTATGGCACCTTGGCTGAAGCGTTGAATGACCGTCAGTATTCACTCGGAACCACGCGCCGTTTTGGTCGTTATCGTGATGATTTTTTATCCCCCGATGGCGCTGGTGATTATTTAGCCCAACTCGGTAGTTCGGTCGCTTCAGCGTTGGTGTTTGGTCGTGAGGATCGTGGCTTGCTCACTGAGGAGTTGGATCTATGCCAACGCTTTATCACCATTCCAACCAGCGATGAATTTCCGTCAATGAACTTGGCACAGGCGGTGTCGTTGTGCCTTTATGAATTATCCAAATCTATTACGGCAGGGGGTAAAGCAGCCTATGGTGGAGGTGTGTTAGCAACTACGGCTGAACTTGAAAATATGTTTAGCCGTATGCGTACCGCATTGACCAATATTGAATACCTTGATGTCAGTAATCCCGATCATATTTTACGCACATACCGGCGTATCTTTGGTCGCGCTGGGTTAATGGA
>NBLY01000043.1 GCA_002084665.1 Desulfobacteraceae bacterium 4572_35.2
GAAAATTGGATTATTGGATAAATACCAATGGTGAAATGTCAAACCTTGCGCTTAATTCCTTTACCTGCCTGATATTTAAATTTCTTTTCCCCTTCAACACTTCAGAAACAACTCCCTGACTGCCAATTTCAGGAAGCTCCGATTGGGTTAAATTATATTCTGACATTAAATAACGCAATGATTCAGTTGGATTACCATGGATTCGTGGAAAATTATTATTTTCGTAAGTTTCAATTAAATTTCCAATTGTTTCCATTAGTGATGCCAAAGGATGTTTTTCGTTTTCACCTATTTCATCAATCAGGTCATCAAGCAATAACACAAGGCTCTCATATTCATTATTTGAATGTGGAACAGAGCGAATATATATTTTTTGACGATTGTAGTGGATTGCCGCAATTAGTCTAATCTTGTTTCCTCCAATGTTAAATACCGTCAAAGCATTTACGTGGTCAGCACTGGGGAAAATCGCTCTTAATTCAGCAAAACTCCCACAGTTTGAATGCTTTACTATTTGGTGCCATGATTCTAATGCTGTCGCGCAACTAGGGTGCAGTTGGGCGAAATCTAAGCGAAATCTAAAATTCGTTTTCTGGTAATTATGTGCATAAAGGTTCCGTTTCAATTTAGTTTAAATTTATCACAGTTCGATATCTGCCATAACTGAAGGGATACTTTGTGAATATTGATATGAATGTTGCTGTTTTTTTCTGGGGCGCTGTAGCGGGATGTTTAATGCTGCGTGCTGTCGATAGCTTGTTGGCCATCTTGTTTTCACTGCATGGCTTGTTGATGAGTCGCTGGAAATGGTTAAAAAATAAAGCGACACCGGGGCAGATCGCCAACGATATTATCCTTAGTCAACTGCTCAAGGCTGGAATTTTTGGGGTGTTGTTTACCTTCTTGCTCGCCGAAGGCGATAACCTGATGTGGGGCGAGTTTCGTTTTAACTATCAAGGCGACGCAGGAATGTTGTGGGCGCTAGCGGCGACGATTGTGGTGCTTATTTTTGTTCGCAAGTCATGGCGTAGTTTAGTGGTGGTGTGGAAGCTGACCCATGAGGTCGATTATGCCCATAAACGTCAGCGCACGGTGTTGTTGCGTAAGTAGTAGCTTGGTTGATTGTTAAAGGTCTTCAGGGCAAAAAGCCACCACTTGATCGATGGTGTTGGCATCGGTGAGTAGCATGATAAGGCGGTCAATGCCGAGGGCGATGCCTGCCGATGGTGGCATGGCTGCAAGTTCGGCTAAGAACGGCCCGGGCAACGCTGTTGCTGGTTTGCCGAGGTCGCGCCGTTGTTGCTCCTCGGCGCTGAAACGCTGGCGTTGCTCGTCGGCATCGCTGAGTTCGCTGAAGGCGTTGGCAATTTCGACACCGGCAATGTAGAGCTCGAAACGCTCGGCGTGGTGTGGGTCATCATCTTTAATACGCGCTAACGCCGCCATGCTGGTGGGGAAGTCGTAAATGATGGTCGGTTTGGTGATACCAAGTTGAGGTTCGATATGTTCGCTGTAGTGCTCTTCAAAGCAGTCATCCTCAATCGACTGTTGTAGCGCAATTGGGGCGTAGCGGCTAAAGGCCTGTTCGAGAGTTAAGTGTTCAAAGCCGCCAGTCACGTCGATGCGCTGGCCCTGATAGATAATCTCCTCCGTTGGTGCAAGATGGCGAATGAGTCCCTCGCAATCCAACATCAATTCGTTGTAGTCGCTGTGACTGCGATACCATTCGAGCATAGTAAATTCGGGCAGATGTTTTTCGCCGCGCTCACTTGAGCGCCAACAATGACACAGTTGAAATATGCGTGGATAGCCCGCAGCGAGCAGGCGTTTCATGCACAGCTCTGGTGATGTTTGTAGGCTATGGTCGGCGCTGGGGATTGGGTCAATGTAGAGTTCGGGGGCGTTACAAGGAATGCGCTGTGGTGTTTCCACTTCTAAAAACTGCTGCTCAACAAAAAAAGCCCGAATCTCAGCTAAGATTCGGGCTCTTTGTATGAGTCGCTGCTGTTTTGCCGCAAGGCCAGTGTTAAAGGTGGTCATGGTGTTGGTTACTCTTTGACGCGCGTAACGTAGTCACCAGTGCGGGTATCAATTTGTATCAATACCCCCTCGTCAACAAATGATGGAACTTGTAGGGTAAAGCCTGTTTCAACCGTTGCTGGCTTGTTGTTGCCGGCTGCGGTATCGCCTTTAACCCAAGGCTCTGATTTGGTGACGCGTAGATTAACGAAAATGGGCAGGGTGATGCCGATGCCTAGCTCGTCAAACATTAATATTTTAACTTCCATGTTGTCGACGAGAAAATATTTATCGTCAGCGAGGGTGTCTTCGCTCAGAGATATTTGATCGTAGGTTTTGGTGTCCATGAACACATAGCCAGTATCGTCTTGATACAGATACTGCATGTCGCGCTCTTCGAGTGGCGCTGGTGGGAAATTTTCGCCACTGCGGTAGGTGCGAACAAACAGTGAACCGTTAATCATGTTGCGTAGTTTACACTTATATAGGGCTTGGCCTTTACCGGGCTTGGTGAAGTCAAAACCTACAATGACATGTGGTTCACCATCGATCATAATTTTAAGACCTTTTTTCAGGTCGGAACAACTATACATAGTTAGAACTCCTTATTGTTTAATGGGGCATAATTTAAACACACAGACTAACAATTGTCATGGATAAAACGAAAAAGCCACCCTTGTGAGGTGGCTTTTCGTAATTATAGCGTTATGTGGTTTGGTATGGGTATAGGTATGGGTTTTACATATAACGCCGAACGGCTTACCGCTGTTTTGGTAGAACAGTAGATCAGATGAGTGTTGAAGTTTGGATGTACCATATTGTGGCATCTTGGCGTATTTAAGACCAGTGTTCTAGGGGGTTGTGGCTGAAATAGGGCTGTTTTGCATTCATGCAAAACAGCCCTAGCATAGATGTTCAAAATTGCAAGTGAGCTAGTTGTTTAATTTAGCACGAGCTCTTCGTCTTCTTCCTCTAGTTGATCTAATGTTTCGTTTGCGCCAACAGCACCAAGAGGGGCGATTTCACGATTGAACACTTCGTTTAATACTTGTGCTAATCCAGCGTAGATTGCTGAAAGGCCGCAGAAAATCCCCTCATAGCCAGCAATGATTTTAAAGGCATGGTTGCCGGTAAAGTCACTGGCAGCGAGGAGGAAAAACAGTAAGGTGAGTGAGCCAAACACAACCTGTAGGGCGCGGTTAAGTTTGAATGTTGCGATAAACAGTACCCCCGTGAACAGACCCCAGCAGCTGAGGTAGAATCCCATCGCTAATGGTGATGACGCTTCAACCATGCCGGTCTTGGGTAGTAGTACTAAGGCGACAAGGGTGAGCCAAAACAGGCCGTAAGAGGTGAATGCCGTAGCACCAAAGGTATTGTTTTTCTTCCACTCCATAATGCCGACAATGACCTGCCCTAAAGAAAATTCCCATGCCGAGAATCATGGCGTCGAGGGGGAAATAACCTGCGTTGTGTAGGTTGAGTAAAATTGTGGTCATGCCGAAGCCAACTAGGCCAAGCGGAGCTGGATTGGCAGTGGTGTCCTTCATGGAAAGGTTTTGCATGGTGTTCTCCTTATTCATTATTTTAGTTTGAAATTGAAGTTCTGTTACGGGGGGTAGAACTTCAGGGTGTCGGGTTGCAAGCTCCTTGTACTTTATGCATTTGTGACAGTTGCTTGCACAGTAACTAATAATCATTTTCACATCGTGGCTTGAGATATACTCGCAGCCAACATCGCAATCGTCCTCATTTTTGCCAAAAAAAGGACAGATGATTTTTGTGTACATGGCGTATCACCTCTTGAGGTCATTTTTACTCATCTGTATTTGTTGCGCGAGGTTGTAACCGTAAGTGGTGATCATTCAGGGGTGGTAGTGGGGGATGAGATGGTTGCCATGTTCATGCCAGCGAGGCCAGCTGCTTCTTCGACATTGCCACCTGTGGAGCGGAGCAGATCAATGAGGTAGCGTGTTTCAAAATCGCTGAGTGCTTTGGCATAATCCTCTGAGCTAGGTGAGACGGCTTGTGTTGGAGTGCTGGCGATGGTTGAGGTGGCGGTGATGAATTGTGACAATACTGGCAGGCCAATATGGTCGGCACTTTCCATGGTCATGCAGGCTTCAATTACGTTTTCCATTTGGCGAATATTGCCAGGCCAGTCGTAGGAGCACAACAGTTGCATCGCTTCCGGTGTCAGCCCCTCGACAGAGGTACCAAATTTTTTGTTTTGTTGGCGGATAAAGTGGACAGTTAGCAACCCAAGATCGTCAGCGCGTTCACGCAGTGGTGGTAGATGAATGTTGACTACGTTGAGGCGATAATAGAGGTCTTCGCGATAGTGGCCATCTGTCATCTCTTGAGTGAGGTCGGCGTTGGTGGCTGAGATGATGCGCACATCGACCTTGATCGGTTTGGTATCACCGATGCGCATAAACTCTTGCTCTTGTAGAAAACGGAGCAATGTTTTTTGCACGGTAAGGGGGAGGTTGCCGATCTCATCGAGAAAAAGAGTGCCACCGTTGGCTGATTCCAAAATCCCTTTACGGTCGGCATTGGCACCAGTAAAGGCCCCTTTTTTGTAGCCAAACAGTTCACTTTCGAGTACCGACTCGGGTAGTGCGCCGCAGTTGATGGCCATGAAGCGTTGTTTGCTGCGTGGTGAGTTGTGGTGGATCGCTTGAGCGATGAGTTCTTTGCCGGTGCCTGATTCACCAGTGATGAGCACCGAGGTGTCGCGCACGGCCACTTTGGTCACCGTCTCGAGTATCGATTTAAGGCTCGACGATGAGCCGATGATGTTTTTGAATGAAAATTGACCGGCGAGTTCTTTTTTAAGCTCGCGGTTCTCTTCCGCCAATTGATTGTGATTGAGGGCATTTTTGACGCGGTAGAGCAGCTCCTCAGGTTCAAATGGCTTGGTCAACATATCGTAAGCACCCTTACGCAGTGCTTGAATCGAAGTTTCAACGGTGGCGTAGGCAGTGATCATGATCACCGGCACAATTTGATCCTTGCGGCGGATCCGTTGTAAAACCTCAAGTCCATCCATGCCAGGCATTTTGATATCGCTAATGACTAGGTCGTAGTCGCCGCTTTGAAATTCTTCTACCGCTTCAAACGAGCGTGTGTACGATTTGACCTGATAGTTGCTGTCGCTTAAGACCGCCTCCATCATCCGACATAAACCCTCTTCGTTATCGATCAGTAAGATCCGTTTTCCACTCATAATAGGTAATCCTCTGTTTCAATGGGTAGCCGAACGGTAACCGTTGTGCCAACGCCGACGGTGCTGGTGATGGTGATGGTGCCATGATGCTGCTCAATAATTTGATTTGAGATGGCCAAACCGAGCCCTGTCCCTTTTTCTTTGGTGGTGTAAAATGGCTCGAAAATCTTTTCTAAAATATCTTCTTCGATGCCAGCGCCTGTATCGCGGAAGGTGATGATCACTTGCTCGTCATCTAGTTTTGTCTCGATGGTCAGTTTTCCTTTGTCACGGATAGCACCACCGGCATTGAGGATTAAATTGATGGCTACTTGGCGCATTTGGTCGCCGTCAATTTTAAGTGATGGCAGATTGGCTGAAAAGTTTTTATCGATGGTTACATGATGCATGTCGGTGTGGTTGGCGGCAAAATTAACAATTTGTGCTAAAAGTTTATTGATGTCGGTGTGTTCCAGGACCGATTGCGGAGTACGGGCATAACTGAGCAGGTCTTGAACAATTTTCCGACAGCGTTTGCTCTCCCGTTTGATTTCGTGAATATAGGTGTAACTTGGATCATCCTTGTCGATTTTACTTTCAAGGTAACCCGCATAGCCGAGAATGATACCGAGAGGGTTGTTGATCTCATGGGCCACACCTGAAGATAAAATGCCAAGGGATGCCATTTTCCCCTGTTGGGCGAGGCTGGCTTCCATCTCTTGATTTTGGGCAATGATCTCTGTCATACGATTAAAGGTTCGTGCTAGTTCGCCAAGTTCATCGTCGTTGGTGATTTTCATTTGCTCGTTGAGGTGACCCGATTTGATTCGGCGGATAACGCGGAGCATGTCACGAATCGGGTTGGTCATAACTTTCGAGCCATAGCTAACGAGTAAAATTGAACCCAAGCAGGTGAGTAGAGTGATGAGTGAGGTGAATTTAAGGCTGTTCCAGCTAATCTCATTTGCATCATGATAAAATTCATCTTCATAACAACCAACAGCAACAATCCAATCCCATGGGGTAAAGTAATCGTAGCGAACAATTTTCATTCGAGAGCCGTTTTCGCCAATGTTGTTCCAAGGGTAACGGATCCAGCCCTGTCTCTTTTCGCACATCTCTTGAATGAAGGCGTGACCGTTGTTATCGCGAATCTGGTAGAAATTCTCCCCTTCATCCTCAGGGTGGATGGTGAATGTGCCCTTGCTGTTCATGCAGAAGATGTAGCCTGTTTGGCCGACTCTCTTCTCTTTGATTTTATCTTTAAGGTCGTTGAGGGCTTGTTGCTCAAAGAGTAGATCGGAGTAACTCTCAGAGGTGTAGCCAGCGGCGGCAATGACCCAGTCCCATTTAGGGTAGTAAAGATAGGCGGCAAGTTTTTCACGGTAGATGGTGTCACCAAGGGTGGCATTGCGCCACGGATAACTGATCAGGTTTAAAGATCCCTGCGGAGCCTGAAGTGCGGTGTTGATCATCTCGCGGATGAAGAAACGGCCATCGCCATCTTGTTCGTTGAGGATATTCTCCTGCTCGCGGGCCAAGTGGACCTGAAGCGTTCCGTCACTGGACAGGGCGTAGAGGTAGCCAGTTTCACCAATACAGACCTGTTGCAGCATTTTTGTAGCGTGTTTCTTGGCCTGTTCAAGGGTGATGGTTCCTTGTTGGTAGAGTTTGTTTTCAGCGTCAACCATGTTTTCGGCAATTTTTGCTAAAGTTTTCAATTCATTGATAAAGTCATCTTTGCGTTGCTGTTGATAGACTTGAAATTGACGGTGGTGCGCTTCAAGCAGGTGGCGAGTAAAGATCGCCATGTGCTCTAGGTCATCCATGCTGGCTTGGTTGATACCGATACGCGCTTGTTTTACCGAGGTGTAGTTGACGATACTGCCGACGAGTAACAGCGGTAAAATGACCATGGGTAGAACGATAATCAACATTTTAACGCGGAGCTTTTGATTTTTAAATCGCTGTATTAGGGACATAAGCGCAAGGCCTTGCTTTCTTTTATGTTGGTATTTTGCGCACGAATTAACTGCGGCGGTCTCCGCTGGTGTCGGGTAAAGAAAAGGCGCGCCGGTAATGACGCACCTCTATAAAGGCGATTTTAAACGCGCTGACAATGGGGACACCGATGATCATGCCGATAACGCCATAAAGTTTTCCACCCATAACGATGGCTAAGATAACCAATAACGGATGTAGGTTTGCCACCCGTGAAATTAAAACTGGAATGAGGATAAAATTGTCGAGAATCACTTGAGCGATGAGAATATAGAGAATGACAATCCACCAAAATTGAGCACCAATGCCGAGGTCCACCGCTGCGATAAGGATACCGGGGATCATCCCCATAAGCGGACCAATGTAGGGGATCAAATTGGTGATTCCAGCAAAAATGCCAAGCAGAGGAGCGTAGCGGATATCGGTAACGCTGAGTCCTGCAGTAACCACACTGCCAATGATGATCGCTTCAATGATTCGTCCACGAATGAAGTGGGCCATCTGTCTGTTCACCAAGAACGACAGGTCGTGGGCCATCTCAAAGTAGCGGTTTGGTGCCAGAGCTACTATGCCGCGCATGATGGTGGTTCCATCGCGGAGGAAGAAGAAGGTGAAAATTGGCAGTAAAATCATAAGGCTGCCAAGTTTGAGGGCCGACTTGGGTGTCTCAACAAGGACGAAGGAGAGCGTTTGCTCCGCCGCCGTACGTACGGTTCCTGTCAGGTCGTAGTGTTCAAGAAAAGGGAGCCGCGCTTGCCATGAGACCTGTGCTTCACGCAGATAGGCGATTAGTTGGGTGTTATAGCGGGGGAAATCAGTCAATAATGAGTTCCACATGTTTTGTCCGTAAGGGATTAACCAGCTTCCGGTAAAGACAAGCAGAGCGGTGACGATAAAAAACATAATGAATATGGCGCGAACTCGCGGGATGCGGCGCTTTTCGAGTGAGCTGACCAAGGGGTCGAGTAGAAACGAGGTCACCAGCGCTAGTAGTAACGGCACGAACAGGCCAGATACCGCCGAACGAAATAGGATGGTGATGTTTGAAGCCGACGAAAAAATGGCTAAACCGCTGGCAATTGCAGCTGTCATGGTTAAGTAGAAAAGTAAAAAATGTGCTTTATTTAAATTCATTTATGGCTCACTTTGGCCCATGTGAAGACTCAATTAGTGCTCTTGCTCGGTCAGTTTTCGCTGTAATCCGCGAATTTCTAAGGTGGCAGTCTGGAGTCGTTCGCTGATCATTTTGGTTAAGCCAAATAGAATTCGACTGGCAATGTCGGGGTGTTTAGTTGCTGTGGCCAAAAGGTCTGAGCGAAATAATCCCAGCAGCTCGGTCCCCTCAGTGGTACGGGCTGAAACGGTTCGGGGTGCTGGTGAGGCAAGGGTGGTTTCACCAAAAAAATCACCCGGACCGAGAATGGCCAACTCCTCTTCAAGCTCATGGCTGTCGCGGGTAAATATCACCACGTGGCCAGTGCGGATAATGTACATGCCAGAGCCTGGGTCACTTTGCTCGAAAACAGTCTCTTGGGCGGTGTAGTTGCGAACATGGATAAGTGTTTCAAGGTAGCTGAGATCTCGTTTTTCCAGTTCATTAAATACCGGAACTTTGGCAAGAAAGCCTGCCAGTGATTCCTCTTCGGTACTCGAACGGAAAATATTGTTCCACAGCGTGTTCATTGAGCGGCCTCCAGCCTGTGTCGGTCTGTCTAAAATGGTGACAATGTTGATGTATACTTAATTGGCCATTATAACAGTATGGCCCATCAAAACCAGAAAAATCTATATCATACGCCCAGCGTTGAAGTGCAAGTGCTGACAGGGATTGACAGCTCTAGTTGTCATTGCTACCGTCACGCGAATAATTATCGCTATGAGCTGAAAACGCAGGAAGGTTACCACCCTCAGTGACGACGAAATCAAAAAAAATACAAGATCTTGATCTAAGCACCATCTCAACAGCCAGTGGTGTTTATTTAATGTCTGGCGCGGAAGGCCAGGTGTTGTATGTCGGTAAAGCGAGAAACTTACGGGCTAGATTGGGCAATTATGTGCGTGGTGAAGATAGCCGCGCCCATGTGCAGTTTTTACTGCACAAAGTGGTGCAGGTGGAAACTATTGTTACCGACACTGAAAAAGAGGCGTTGATTCTTGAGAACACCTTGATCAAAAAACACAAGCCCCGTTATAATATCAATTTGCGAGATGATAAAACCTATGTGTCACTGCGTATCGATATGAACGAAGATTTTCCCGGTATTCAAATTGTTCGCCGGGTGCGTCGCGATGGCGCGCTCTATTTTGGTCCCTATGCTTCGGTGGGGGCGCTGAAAGAGACCCTCAAGGAGCTCTACCGTATTTTCCCATTGCGTCATCATCGCTGGTCACAGTGTTGCCGGCGTGAGCGACCGTGTTTGTTCTATCAAATTGGTCAGTGCAGTGCCCCGTGTCACGGTAAGATCACACGCGAAGAGTATCGTGTTTTGGTCAATACGGTGATCGCTTTTTTGTCGGGTCGCCATGACGACGTGTTAACGGTGATGCACCAGCGGATGAATGATGCTGCCGAGGTGATGAATTTTGAGGAAGCAGCGCGCTTGCGTGATCAGATTTATGCCATTGAGAAAACGTTAGAGCAGCAAAAAGTTGTCAGTCAAGATGCTGTCGACATCGATGTGGTTGGTTTGCATCGTGAAGGGGGTGAGGTTGAACTTTGTCTGCTGTTTATCCGTGGTGGCCGCTTGGTTGGGAGGCGCAGCTATGCTATCCGTTGGTCGTTAGATGAAGATGAGCTGTTGGCGGGTTTCCTCCAGCAATATTATGGCAAGGATACCGTTATCCCCCCTGTTGTTGTGCTGCCGTTTGCGCCGAGTAGTTCCGAGGCTTTGCAACTGTGGTTAGCCGAGCGGTTGGGGAAAAAAGTCACCTTGCACGTTCCACAGCGTGGCCCTCGGCTTGACATGTTGGCGCTGGCAAATAAGAATGCCAGCGATAGCTACCGTGAACGGGGCGATCGACGTGAAGCGCGCCATGCTGTTTTGCAAGAGATTCGTAAGCAACTTGGTTTGCAGCGGCTACCCAACAGGATGGAGTGTTACGATATCTCTCATGTTCAGGGGACGCATACCGTCGGCAGTATGGTGGTGATTACTGATGGTGAACCAGATAAGGCCGCTTATCGCCATTATCGCATTAAAACCGTTGAAGGCTCTGATGATTACGCTTCGCTGCACGAGGTGTTAAGCCGTCGGCTCAGCCGTGGCATAGAGGAAAATGACCTACCCGATATGGTCCTCATTGACGGTGGCAAGGGGCAGTTGTCGATGGTTGAAGATGTCATGACTCAGTTAGGATTGCTGACGCGCATTGATCTCGTTTCCATCGCTAAAAGTCGTGTTAAGCGCAACGTTCGCGGGAGCCTTGAATCGGAGTTGGAAAAAATTGCTGGCATTGGCCCCGAACGCAGGAAGGGATTGTTGAAGCATTGCGGCAGCGTGAACAAAATCAAGCAGGCATCGCTCGATGATCTGCGCCAGGTTGCCGGCCTGCCCGAAACAGCAGCGCAAACCGTCTACGACCATTTTCATGGAGATAACGCGGACTAACTGGCCGTAACCGTTAAAAAAATAAAAAAGCCTGTGGAGTTTCTCCACAGGCTTTTTTCGTGTTAGTGCTGTTATATAGTTTTTACTCAACAACAACCTGAGCATCTTGAATGATCACATCGTACTTGTAACCGTAACCGAAATCTTGGTTGAGGTCGATGATCCCTTTGACTAAAACGGTATCGCCGAGAGCGGCTTGACCGCTAGTGGTGATGGTCAGATCATTGGTTCCTGCTACGCCGCTGCCATCTTGCAGGTGGATCCAGTTTGTTTTCATGATGTTTGGACTAAACTTTACCACTTTTGCGCGAATAGTAACTTCTTGGGTGGCAAGTTGCGCTTGTTGAGCAAAAATTTCAGCAACGGTGTAGCCGTTTTCGGCTTTTGTTAGCCTGCTGAAATCAACATCAACAGTCGTTGTTGCTGGTTTTTGATGACCTGCCGCGTCGTTGGCCATTGAACCCATAGCTGGGCTTGTTCGGTTTGGCCTATTGTTGCTTGGGGGGCTGGCGCATGAGCTGGGTCTACTGGTTTGCTCTCTTTGCATGCTGTTAAGCTGGTTGCTAACAGGGCGATAAGGATGAGGTGGGTGTATTTCACAGGTGGTCCTCCAAAATAAAGTTATAGAATGTATGTTTGTTTCATTGCTTTGGCTCAAAGGCAAACATCATAGAAAGTTGAGCGATTTTGTCAACATTAAAAAGATGTAGTCACAACTAGCAAATGGGGTTGTAACATATTGTTGATTATTGACGCAATGTGGCAATGACCCTTTGTGGGTTGCGTAAAAGGTCAAGGGCGGCGAGGCAGTTGGTGACAGCGATATCCGCCGTCATTAGGTTGGCGATGGCAATTCCCTCCTGTTGTATTACGCCGATGCCGAGGGCGGCATCTTTGAGTAGTAGTTGATCGTTGGTTCCGTTACCTATGGCCACACAGTGCTTCGCCGTGTGCTGCTGCAAGTACTTTTGTTTAGCGCTAATTTGGTTGTCTTTGGCAATAATTGACACCGTGCAGGGAAATGTTGTCACCTGAGCAGTCACGTTGCCATGGGTATCAGCGGTGAGCACATGGATGGTGAGCTGTTGGGCCAGTTCGTTGAGGGGGGCGATCAGCTCAGGCAGAAGTTGGCCATCACAGGCTATGGTGCCATTGTAGTCGAGAATTAAGTGGTGGAGCTCAAGGGTGGGGCGACCAGGGATGTGGATGGTTAAGCCCGAATTTGGTGAGGTGGTCATAATGTTTATCCTTGTTAAATAACTTAAGTTTTGTCCTTGTGCAGAATCCATTTGAATCAGCCAAACAGGTTTGATAGTCTGCGTAATTCAGTGTAAAAACATTCCTCAAAGATCACCGCGACCTTTGCCAAACAGGTTACGCAACCCGTTGCAGATACCCTTGCTGTTCAGCAGCATAGTCAACGTCAAGCCGATGGTTGGCAAGCTCAGCGCCTCGCTCTGGTAGCTGAATTAACGGCGTTGCAACAGCAGCACCAGCAATTAGAGCTCAAGAAAACGGAACAGACTCTTCGTATTGATAGCGAACAGAAAACGATTGAGCAACTCACACGCACTATAGAGGAATCTAAACGGTTAACGGGAGAAATGACACCGTTTCTTGCTGAAACCTTTGCTTTGATTACTCAGCAGGTTGAGCAGGATCTACCGTTTCTTTCACAGGAGCGCCAATTGAGGTTAGATCATCTCAGTGAAGGGTTGGCTGACCCACAGCTAGCTGTAGGGGAAAAGTTTCGCCGGGTGATGGAGGTTCTGCGTGTCGAAACAGAATATGGTGTTGATATTGAGGTGGCGCAACAATCGTTGGTTATTGACGGTCGCGATCTATTGATGAATCAATTGCGTATTGGCCATTATCAACAGCGTCAACAACAAATCGTGGCTCAGGCTGAGCAGGATGAAATGACTGCTCGGGCTCAAGCCGCTGAAATACAACAACAATTATCGCATGATAAACAGGCGTTGCAGCAGGCGATACGGCAGGTGCGCGGCGATGTCGAGCGTTTGACTCGTGAGACGGTGACGTTGGCTAAAAAAGAGAAACAACTGGTTGGCCAACATCAGCGCCTAGATGTTGAAAAATCAAAACGAACCGCTCAACTACAAGAGTTGGTTGGCTTTATCCGTATGGCCGCCCGTGACGTTGATAGTTTGATTCATCAAAGTCAGCTCAACGCTCTGAATCCACAGCGCGGCGAGGTGTTACGGCCATTGATAGAGCAGCAACGTTTCCCGGGGATGGATGAAGTGCGCTCCCTGCGTGATCTGCTGCTGGCGCAAAGTCAAGCCTCGGGTCAGGTGCAGATTGTTAAGCAATCGATTTTAGATCGCCAAGGGGAGTCGATTACCGCTGAAACAGTACTTTTAGGTGATTTTAGTGCCGCCTACCGTAGCGCTGATGAAACAGGATTTTTACTCTATTCGCAGCCGAGTAGCCGTTTGTTTGCCCTTTCGGTTTTACCGAGTGGTCGCTATCAACGTCAAATTGAACGCTATTTGGATGGCGAGAGTGCCAGTATTCCAATTGATGTCGGTCGCGGTGCGTCATTAAGACAACTGACCTACCAAACCGCGGTGACCGATCAACTCAATCAGGGGGGCTTTATAGTTTGGCCGATCCTTGTTATCGCTCTGGTTGCCATAACTCTTATTGCTGAGCGGATCTGGTTTTTACGCCAAAATCGGTTTGACGCTACCTCTCTCATGCGTAAGTTGCAACCTCAAATTATGGCTGAAAACTGGTCAGAGTGTGAAGCGTTATGTCGTGGCAGTCAGAAAAAAGCGCTGCCACGGGTGTTGTGTGCGGGGTTGAAATTTCGATATTTAGAACGTGAAGAACTTGAAAACGTAATGCAGGAAGCTATTTTAGCCGAAATTCCGCGCTTGGAGCGTTTCTTATCGACTCTGGCGGTACTAGCTTCTATCGCCCCATTGCTCGGTTTGCTGGGAACTGTAACGGGTATGATCAACACTTTTCAGGTGATCACTTTTCACGGCACCAGCGATCCACGTTTAATGTCGGGTGGTATCTCAGAAGCCCTTGTTACCACCATGCTTGGCCTCGGTGTGGCGATCCCAATTATGCTTAGTCATAGTTTGCTCAGTCGGCGTGTTGAAACATCCATTGCCCAAATTGAAGAGAAATCGATCCGTTTTGTTAATTTAGTCTGTCAGGTGCGTTTGGCTAAGGTAACGGTGAAGTGATGGCTGTCGGTTGGTATCTGCTCGAAGATTATCTCCAGCGTGGCGGAGTGATTATGCAGCCCTTAGTGGTGGTATCGTTGGTGATGTGGGGGATGGTTTTGTATTGTCTGTTGCACTTGCTCGCTTTGCGCGCTAGCGCCAATGACCGAAGCACCGTGAGTCAAATTGGCCAGTGGAGTTCAGCTGAGTTGGCCACACGCAGTCGAGGTAATACCAGCGCAACGATGCAGTTGCTCTACACCTTTTGTCAGCGTAGAACAGGTGATGCTGACCTCGATGGCTATGTGGTCGATGAATTGGTGACTGAGTTGAATGGCACGTTGGAGCGTGGCTTAACTTTAATTGGTGTGTTGGCGGCTGTTGCGCCACTGTTGGGCTTGCTCGGCACGGTGCTGGGCATGATCAACACCTTTAATACCATCACTCTGTTCGGTACTGGTAACGCCCGAGCGATGGCGGGTGGTATCTCACAGGCACTTATTACCACGCAAACAGGATTGTTGATCGCTATTCCAGGGTTATATATGCGTAATTTTATCCACCGCCGACTACAAAATGTGAAACACGAGGTGAATTCATTGGCGATGGGTCTCAAACGCTCATTGTCGGTAGCGCAAGAGGGGGGGGGGAATGATTAATGTCACCGCAGCGCGGCGAGCAGGTCGGCAATCACTCGAACTCAATATCGCGCCATTAATTGATATGGTTTTTATCTTACTGATCTTCTTCCTCTAGCCTGATTGATATTAGAGCGTTACGGATTCATGTTGAGCGTGCGTTAGCTGAAAACCCCGAAGGGAGTGTCGTCATTGTCGCTGACCGTGCTAGCCGTACCGGTACTGCGATTCAAGTGTTGGATGCCTGTCGTCAAGCGGGGGCAGAAGATGTTGCCATCGCCGCTGGAGCGCCGACTACAGGGGGGCGTTAACAGGTGGCGTGGCGGACGATTTATCAATCAAACCTAGCCAGAGTTTTGACTGCTATCGCTGGGACAGTGGTGCTTAATTTGGTGCTGTTTTCCGTATTGCCTTACTTGACACGGGTGGAAGATGACTTGCTCGTTCGTACCTTGTCGCCAGCTATTTCTGTGGTTCGAGTGGCACCGGTTAAGTCGCCGCCACCTCGTCAGCAAGCGAATAAAAAACCTCCCGAGGCTGTTAAGCAGGTGCAGCAAATGGCGCAACCACGCCCCGCTCAGCCAACCCCAGAATTGAAACTCGATTTGATGTTGCAGCCTGAACTTCCCCGTGCGTTGGGCTCGGTTGCACTGCCTGAGGTGCAGCTGGCTCGCCTTGCCCCGTTGCCGGAAATTTTCGATAGTGCCGCATTGGATAAACCGTTAACACCGTTGGCGCAATCCCCTTTTATCTATCCGCTACGGGCGAAACGACTCGGGCTAGAGGGCTGGGTTAGGATAAAATTACTAATTTCAAAGCACGGCGATGTTGAACAGGTGACAGTGATCGATGCTCAACCGAAAGATGTTTTTGAGTCGACGGTGGAACGTGGCGTCAAGATGTGGCGTTTCTCACCGGGGACTGTTGACGGCGAACCTGTGCGCAGTTGGGTTACCACTACGGTTCGTTTCGAGCTGGAATCATAATGGTGCTCATGGTGATAAATCGTTATGGGCTTTTGGGCTTGCTGGTTTTCAGTTTGATATGGTGGCCAACATTGTCCGCTGCCAGTGAAATGCCACCATTGCGCGTTCGTAAAGTGATCGTGCAAGCTCAACAGTTGATGGAGAAACAGCAATATAATGCTGCCTTGGCTGTTCTTGATGGGCAACGTCAACGCCAGCAGCGCCATTATCTTGTCGATTTCACCCTTGGCAATATCTACCTGTTGTCTGAACGTCATGCTCAAGCGGTTGAGTGGTATCAGTCGGTGCTGAAGCAGCAGCCTGAGTACAGTGGTGCATGGTTGAATGTGGCCCAGTGTTATTATGTGTTAGAGCGTTACACTGACGCGGCAGAAGCTTTTGAGCACAGTTACCGGCTCATTACGCCGCAGCGGTCTCAGCTGCGTTACAATGCTGCCCTTGCTTACCTGCAGGGTGATAATCCTGCGGCAGCGGTATCGTTGTTAAAGCAGTTGGTGGGCGATTTTCCTGAGCAGAATAGCCTGCCGTGGCGCGCAGCCCTAGTGCAGAGTTATAATAGTTTAGATCAATTCCAGCTAGCAATACCTCATCTTGAATTTTTAGCGGATGCGACCACTGGTGATGACCAGCGACGCTGGCGTGAGCTACTTGTTCAGCACTATTTGATTTTGAAAATGGTCGACAAGGCGTTACACGCTGTCGATAAATATACTGAAATTGATGGTCTTGAGCCGCTGTGGTGGAAGTTGTTGACCTCTATTCACCTTGATGCTGGGCGCTATAGCAAGGGATTAGTTGCTCTAAAGGTATTTGCTTACTTGCAACCGTTGACAGAGCAAGAGCAGCATCTGTTGGCCGATCTTTATCTGACCTTGGGAGTACCGCAAGAGGCTATCCGCTACTATGAAATATTGCAGCAACAACGGCCATACGATGAACAGCTGTTGGCCCGCTTGGCACATGCCAGTTTGAATTTGCATCATCCCGAAGATGCGCTACTGTGGCTGCAGCAGGTTCGGGGTGATTCGGTCGATGTTAAGTTATTGATGTTACAGGGACAATTGCTTTTTAGTCTGCAACGCTACAAGGAAGCAGTTGAGGTGTTTGGTCGGCTAGCACGATTGGATAAAAATCCTGGATCAGCGTGGTTGATGCAAGGCTACGCCGCTTGGAATGGTGAGTTGTGGCCGCAAGCGCGCAAGGCTCTTGAAAACGCTCAACGCTATCGACAGCAACAGAAAAAAGCGACCGCATTGTTGAAGCAACTCAGTGAAATTGAATCAAGATGAGGAGACCACTTGGTCGCGCCCCTGTGCCTTGGCTTTATAGAGTGCTTCATCGGCAAGACGCAGGGTGTTCTGAATGTCTTTGCCGTCATTGAATGAGCAGACACCGCAACTGGCGGTCAGTGTTCCAATTTTTTGAAAGCGGTGCAAGCGGATCTGTTGCAACATCTTTTCAGCTATGATCGTCGTTTCCTGGGTGTCACTATTTGGCGCGATGATGAGAAACTCCTCTCCGCCCCAGCGACCAATCACATCTGTGGAGCGTAAGCTTTCGCTCATCAAGGCCGATAACTCAATCAAAACTGAATCGCCTGTTTGGTGACCGTGGTTATCGTTGATTTGTTTAAAATGATCAATGTCAAGAATCGCGACACCGCAGGCTGTGTGATAGCGGTAGAACAGCTGCTCTTTTTCAAGTAACAGTTCGTCAAGTTTGCAACGATTATACAGATTGGTGAGTTTGTCAGTTTCTGATAGCTTAAGCAGCATGCGATTGTATTTGTTTAATTGATGAGAGTGAGTGGCGTAAAAGCCGCTGATGAGGGTAAAAACACCAAACAGTAGCCAAAATAGATGATAGTCGAACTCCACCTGCTGATTGATTGAAACCCATCTGTTGTAGATCGCCTGTTTTTCATCGGGGGTTACCGTTGAAATTAATTTGTTGAAAATATTGTTGAGCAACGGTTCATCGTTGCGAGTGCCAATGGCAAGCTTGATCTCTTGTTGAATCCTGCCCGAAATTTTAATAGTCCCTGTGAACTGTTTCTGAATCTGTTCAGCAATCACCATTAAATTGTCAATATAGCAGTATATTTCACCACTTTCGACCTTCTCTAAGCCATCGGTGATCGAGGCAACATCAACAATATTCGCACGAGGATATCTTAGTCGAAGGTTTTCAGCAATTGCGTAGCCCTGAACAATGCCGATTTTTTCAGTGAGAATATCTTCGATGTTTTCGATGTAAATTTTATCATTAGCCGTGGCAATCACCACTGGTAGGGTGATGTATGGGGTGGTGAAGTTCATGTATTTACGCCGTATTGGCGTACTAGCTGCTAGGGAGAAAATATCGCACTCTCGCTGTTGCGTTTTTTTGATCGATTCTGTCCATGAAGTTGTTTCAACAAGTTCAATCGGTACGGGTAGTTTCTTCTGCAATAGGGCCATATAATCCGCAGCAATACCATAGTGGGTGCCATCTTTGAGCGCTTCAAAAGGCATCCAATTTGGATCAACGCACATGGTGATTTTTTCTTTTTTTAGCAGATAAGCAAGCTCGTCATCGTTAAATCCAGTCCATTTCTGTTCATTTTGAATCACCTCTTCAAGGAGGAATGGGGCTAGGTGCTCATCCTTGTCAATGATCTGGTGCATCAGCAATTGTTTGTAGGTGCGCTTGGTCAGTTCATAATTGACGGCTCCAATCGGATAAAGACCGCGGACAAACATCTCTTCGCTGATGTCAGCCTCAAAGGTCAGCGCTGCAATTGACTTATTGGGCGCGTAGTGGTCATGGATGAGTTGAATGATCTCTTTTTGATGGTTGAAAGCGTATTCCCAGCCAGCATTACTGGCTTTAACGAAGCGTTGTGTTCGTTGCGGATGTTCACGTACCTCATTTTTAGAGCTGAATAAGTTGACTGCGCTCATAAAAAAACCATATTGCGCAGGGTTGATGACATTATAATCAATGCCGCGTTTATTTAATTCAAAAATCTGGTTTGATAAAAAACCGCTCATGGCAT
>NBLY01000044.1 GCA_002084665.1 Desulfobacteraceae bacterium 4572_35.2
CCTGAAGCAAACGTAAAATATCGGTCTGAAATGTTTCTTGCTGATGAGTTGGAGATTGGCGTACGGGTGACTGAGATGGGACGATCGTCAGTGATGATGAGCTATCGGATTGAGCGAAATGGTGAATTAACAGCAGAGGGGACAACGGCTCTCATCGTCTTAGATTACACTGCCCGTAAAGCGTGCCGACTGCCTCAACCATTTAAACAAGCGATAAACACTCTTGAAGGGCTAGAATGATACGGTCTCTGCTGGACATTTAGCCGCAGTTTGCATAGAGTTATCGCCATGAATTCTGCAGAAACAAACAACAACCTCAGCCAACTCGGTGAATTTGGCCTTATAGATCGAATTCGCAACCAAGTTGCCATCAGTGACAGTGTTGCTGTAGGTATTGGCGATGATTGCGCTGCGACCATTATGCCCCCCGGGGAATTACTGCTTACCAGTAAAGATCTGCTGATTGAAGATGTCCATTTTCGCCGAGATTGGACCGATATGTACCACCTCGGCCGTAAAAGTGCCGCCGTCAACTTGAGTGATATTGCCGCTATGGGCGGTAAGGCTACTCACCTTTATTTAGGTGTAGGCCTGCCTAAAACCCTTACGGAAACCGAAATCGACCAGTTTACCTCAGGTTTTTTAGCTGAGGCCAATGCTGCTGGAGCAACACTTTGCGGCGGTGACACCTGTCGCAGCAATGGTGCTTTGCTGATCTCTGTCACCGTGCATGGTTCTATTTTACCCGAACATATGCTATGTCGAGATGGTGCCAAACAGGGCGATCTCATCTATGTTTCAGGTACTATTGGCGATAGCGCTATCGCCCTCGCTCAACTTCTGCGCGGCGAAACACCTACGGCCTACTTAGGCCAACGTCACCACAGTCCAACTCCGCGCTTAGAGTTAGGCCAAGCGATTGCCAAAAACAATCTAGCAACGGCAATGATCGATGTGTCAGACGGAATTTTTTCTGACCTTGGTCACATTCTTGAACAATCTCAACTGGGCGCACAATTGATTCAAAATCAATTTCCCCTTTCAGATGCAGCGCAGCACCACCTTAAAGATAATCCACAAGATGCTGAGATTGCCCTGCGTGGCGGTGAGGATTATGAACTCCTTTTCTGTGCTCCAGCGCTAAACAATGATAGGATCAATCAAATCGCTACTGAACTCGGATTACCGCTGACCAAAATTGGTGTTTGTGGCCCCGCAAGTCAAGGGCTGACACTGGTCGATCCAGCGGGGCAACAGCATCCTGTTCAATCAACAGGTTTTAACCATTTTCGTTAATGACTCACCGGTAACGTCCGGTTTCAACTTCCCGAAAGGAATTGTGCATGCGCACTGTTATTTTTTTAATTTTACTTTGTATCACCAGCCCAACCTGGGCGCAGACCTCCGGTCCAAGTCCACAACAACTGCTCGAACGCTTTCAGCAGCGTTTCAACGCAAGTGCTGGAGAGCAAAGCATTCAGACGGTTGAGGCAGATTTTTATCAAAAGGCTCATATTGCCAGTCTAAATAGGACCCAAACAGCACGTGGCACCATGGCGATGAAGTTTGTCCGTGCAGCAGATACGCAACAGACTGAAACTCTGTTTCACTGGCAATATAGTGTACCGAACCAACAGCAAGTGGTGTCTGACGGTCAAAATTTATGGGTGTATCTCCCTGATAACAATCAGGTGATGGTCTCTGAAGTGAACGATGAGAGCTATTACAGTGAAGATCCGCTGCTGTTTTTACGCAACCTCGGTCAGCTCTCACAACATTTTTCGGTTGTATGGGGTGTGCCGCAACGAAATAACGATGAAGACTACTTGCTCCAACTCACCCCTAAAGAGTCGTCGGTCTACATCAAAACTCTGATGCTCGCCGTGCCTAAATGGTTGGCTGACACGCAACCTCAAGCGGGCTTTCCATTACATATGGCCAGCGTTCTCGACCCAACAGGTAACACCACTGAGATCGAATTTCGGGCGATAAAAATTAACCAAAGCTCAACCCGTAAATCATTTACCTTCGTTATTCCAGAAGGCGTTGATAGCGTGCGACCATCTGATTTAACCGTTGATTTCAAATAATTCACCACTCTTTCATGGAGCAGTTTTATGCCAAGTTTTGACATTGTTTCAAAAGTAGATCTACAAGAAGTTGATAACGCCGTAAACCAAACATGTAAAGAGGTCGATCAGCGTTATGATTTTAAGGGTACTCACAACGAGGTCACCCTCAATAAGGATAGCATCACCATTTTGGCTGCCGATGATTATAAGCTGCAAGCGATTGTCGATATTCTCAAGGCAAAACTAACCCGGCGTAATGTGTCAGCTAAGTGTCTCGACTTCGGCAAGGTGGAAAATGCATCTGGTGTCGCTGTTCGCCAGAATATCAACTTGATTCAAGGGATCTCTAAAGAGAAAGCCAAAGAGATCATAAAAAAGATCAAAGAGATGAAACTCAAAGTTCAGCCACAAATTACCGACGATGAGGTGCGTGTTTCGGCCAAAAAAATTGACGACTTGCAAGATGTGATGCAGATGCTCAAAGGGGCTGACCTTGAGGTTGACCTCCAATTTATAAACATGCGCTCGTAGTAGTGGAGAACTCGCTTGAATAAAGAAAATGTCTGTTTAATCAGCTTAGGCTGTCCGAAAAATCTTGTTGATTCAGAAGTGATCCTCGGCCATCTCAGTAGTGATCGCTTTAATATCACCAACGATGAGGAACAAGCCGATATCCTAATCATCAACACCTGTGCCTTTATCAGTGATGCTCAGGAAGAATCTGTTGATACGATCCTAGAAGCTGCGGGTTTTAAAGATGAGGGTTCGTGTAAGCTGTTGATTGTTTGTGGTTGTTTGCCGCAACGTTATCAAGCTGATCTTGCCAAAGAACTTCCCGAAGTCGATATTTTCATGGGAACGGGTGATGCGGTGCGGATTGTCGAACTGATTGATGAATATCGCGCTTCAAGGCAGCAACTACAGGCGGTGAGTGCGCCAATAACGCTCCATGATCACACTACGCCGCGGGTGAAAGCATCACCATTTTACACCTCCTACGTTAAAATAGCCGAGGGTTGTTCAAATTGCTGCTCCTACTGCATCATTCCGCAACTGCGTGGGCCACTGCGTTCGCGTAGCATCGCTTCTGTAGTTGCCGAGGTGGAAGCCAGTGTTCAGGCAGGGGTAAAAGAGATCAACCTCATCGCGCAAGACATTACCGCTTTCGGTCACGATCTAAGCGACGGTTCAACGCTAGAACAACTGCTGCGCGAGTTGGTTAAAATTGAAAAGTTGCAATGGATTCGGTTGTTGTATGCCTACCCTGAAGGGGTAACGGATGAGTTGATAGACCTGATTGCTAGCGAAGAAAAAATTTGCAACTATCTTGACTTGCCGTTGCAACATATTGATGGTGCGATTTTAACGAAAATGAATCGGCGTATTGACGAACAACCGTTGCGCGCCCTCATTCAGCGCATTCGTCAACGGGTTCCTAATATCACCTTACGCACCTCATTTATTGTCGGTTTTCCTGGTGAAACTCAGGATCAGTTTCAAAAACTTCTCGATTATGTCAACGAGGGCAATTTTGATCGTGTTGGTGTGTTTTGTTACTCGCAAGAGGAGGGCACTTCGGCAGCGAAGTTGGACAATCAAATTGATGAAGAGCTGAAACAGCAGCGTCAAGAGCAGATTATGAAAGCGCAAAGCACGATCTCGCTCAATAAACATCATGCCTTGCTCGGACAACAGATTGATGTGTTAGTCGATGGCTTCAGTGAGGAGACTGACCTGCTTCTGCAGGGCCGTTATCGCGGCCAAGCACCCGATGTCGATGGCATTGTTTACATCACCGCAGGCCAACCGAATATCGGTGATATTGTCGCTATCACTGTAACAGACACCACAGAATACGATCTCATTGGTGAGATGGTAGGTGAAGGGGAGTAATTCACTCCCCTTCAGCTTCATTTTTCCACCAGCACTGGCCGAACAGATTTACGTAGCAAACGCTTGGCCATGGTACCAAGGAAAGCATGGCTGATCCGCCCCTTACCGGATGAGGGAGTTCCATGATGAACATGAATATCGTCGATCAGGGCAAGGTATTCAGGATTGTTGAGTAATTCACTCTTGGCAAACTCGTGGACCGATACCCGCACCTTATCGCGAACATCCTCTTTATGCTGTAATTCATAATCAGCAAGGCGACCTTCACCCATCACTGTTGCCACATAGTTTAACACCGCTGGTTCAACGTCTGGTAATACATGAAGCAGATGCACTTTAGCATTGTGACAGCGACCAATGGCTACCGCGTGGCGTAAAGCATAGGCTGAATTTTCCGACAGATCGATAGCAAGTAAAATAGTCTTATACTTTGGTAACATAACAACCCCCTACGCTGAAGCAACTGGTGTTGAACCACCACGCATTTTTTGCAACAAATAGATCCCAGCCCATAGAACCACACCAAACAGGTAGGCAAGATAGTGATTCTCCATTCCGACTAAACGAGCAAAATAATCGGGACGGAACATCATCGCCGAAACCATCAGTAACAGCAGGGTATCGTACCAACTGTTTCTCATGGTAAACCATCCCTGCGTCGCTGAGGCAAAGGCAAAGGTGCCAACGCAGGTCATAATAAAGATATAGACCGCCAACAACGGGTTACTGATGCCAAGCAATAAAATGTCGGTATTGAAGATAAACATAAACGGCAAGATGGCCGTGCGAATATCATACATAAAGCCTTGCAAGCCAGTCTTGATCGGGTCGGCACCACCAATGGCTGCTGCGGCATAGGCCGCCAAACCAACGGGCGGGGTGTCGTCGGCTAAAATACCGAAATAAAAGACAAATAGATGAGCGGCGATCAGCGGTACGGCAAACCCTTGCATGTCAGCCAAAGCTACTAACGCTGGTGCCGTGAGCGATGCCATGACGATGTAGTTGGCCGTTGTCGGTAAGCCCATCCCCAAAATCAAACTAGCGATCGCGGTGATCACCAACATAAACACTAGATTGCCACCACTGAGCAAATCGATAATATCAGTCACCAATCCGCCGAGGCCCATTGTGACAACACCGACGATGATCCCTGCCGCCGCAGTCGCTACCGCGACACTGACCATGTTGCGCCCACCAGCAATCAAGCCATCGACAATTTCAGCGCAACCCAGTCTAAATGCGTCAAGTTTCGGCAGCCCTTGTCGCCATGCTGGAATCAGCCGTTGCAACACCATCAACACCATCAACACCATAATTGCACGAAATGCGGCTAAATCGGGTGAGTGACGGGGGATAATTAGCTCGTAGAGTAAAACGAAGATCGGGATAAGGAAGTGCAAGCCCCCCATAAATGTGGCGACAAAGCGCGGTAGGTCAGCTTTAGCTAGCCCTCTCATGCCCAATTTGCATGCTTCAAGATGGGTCAGATAAAACAATGCCGCATAGGATGCGAAGGCTGGAACCATCGCCGCCTTGACCACCTCAAGGTAGGGAACATTGACATATTCAGCAATAATGAATGCCGCCGCTCCCATGATTGGTGGCATTAGTTGGCCATTGGTGCTTGCCGCCACTTCAACCGCCGCTGCTTTGTGGGCGGGATAGCCCACTTTTTTCATCAGCGGAATGGTAAACGTTCCAGTGGTCACCACATTGGCAATACTTGAACCAGATACTAAGCCAGATAAGCCGCTCGATAACACCGCCGCCTTGGCTGGTCCGCCCTTGTAGCGGCCCAGCAGACTCATGGCAACATCAATAAAAAACTTACCTGCTCCAGCCTTGTCGAGCATCGCGCCAAACAACACAAATAGGAAGACAATCCGCGCCGAGACGTCGAGAGGAATTCCATAGATCCCCTCCGTCGACAAAGTGATCTGACTGAGGTAACGGGCAAGACTCACCCCTTTAAAGGCGAGAAAATCAGGCATATAGCGGCCGAAAAACGCATAGGCGGTAAAGATCGAAGCAATAACAGGTAATGCTGGACCGATCACCCGTCGCGCTGCTTCGAGCAGAATCACCACTAAGGTAACCCCAACTACAATATCCAAATCGCTAGCGCGGCCGATGCGGTTGGCAATCCCCTCGTAGTCAATGGCTAGATAGAGGGCAGCTGCCGAAGCAATGCCAGCCAAAATAAAGTCAGGCCAGGGGATTCCATGTTTTTCACCCAACCAACGCAAGCCCGAAATGTGGATGTCGCGCTTGAACATGGGGTAGGACAAAAACACAATGAGTAGTGCAAAGGTCAGGTGGATGGCACGAATATAGGTCGAATCGATCAATAGCCAGCTCGATAACGATAATTGAAACAGCGACCAGATCAGAGCAATCGTCGGGACGAGAAACTTTTGCCAACCATGAAGATAGCGAATACCAAGTTCTTCCTCCTCTTGAATCCGCTTGGCGGCAGCAATCCCTTCATCCTGCTCTGGTGCTGTGGGGTTAATATTTTTATCTTGTTGATTATCAGCTGTTTTCATCAGACCTCCTGACCGTGGAACAATTACGTGGATAGCACAATCTACCGAGGTGGAGAATTGATTCCCCACCTCGGTAAAAGTGGTTTACTTTACCAATCCTGCTTCGCGATAATATTTCAACGCGCCGGGGTGTATCGGAGCACTCAAGCCTTGTAGCATGTTCTCTTTGGTTAATATCGCTAGGGCAGGGTGCAGTGTTTTCAGTACCTCAAGGTTTTCAAACACCTCTTTGGTGATGGTATAGATCACATCGTCAGGCACGTCGGCGGAGCTACAGATTGTTGCTTTAACGCCAAAGCTAGGAACTGGCTCGCTGTTAGCAACACCGGCATAGGGTGCAACAGGGATATTGGCCGCAGCATAGTAAGGTTGATCGGCAACCAGTTTATCGATTAGAGCCTGCTCAACGGGGACAAATGCCACCTTACGCGCACCAGCGACCGCTTCCTTGATTGAACCATTGGGATGACCAACGGTGTAGAAGAACGCATCGATGCGGCCATCCTGTAACATCTTGGCAGACTCTGCTGGTTTAATCCCTTCAGTTTGCAGATCCGTCTTCGGATCAAGACCTGCTGCGGTGATCAAATCTAAGGCGTTAACCCGCTGTCCAGTGCCCGGAGCACCAATATTGATAATTTTACCTTTGAAGTCAGCGATACCGTTGATTTGACTATCAACAGCTGCAATGATGGTTACAATTTCAGGATGGATAGAAAATACCGCACGAAGTTTTTCCTGCGGTTCTCCCTGCCAAGCGCCGATCCCTTTCATCGCCTGATATTGCAGATCAGACTGAACGACACCCATCTCTAGGTCGCCATTCATCAGGGCATTAACATTAAACACTGAACCACCTGTGGATTCGACGGTCATACGCAAATTGTATTCTTTACGTTTTTTATTCACCAACTTACTGATCGCGCCACCGGTTGGATAATACACTCCAGTGACACCACCGGTACCAATGGTGACGTAACGAACGGCAAATGCCGGTGCTGCAATCAAAGTAAAAACGGCCATAACGGCAAAAAATAGTGCTGTTTTCTTCATGCTGTATTCCTCCTTATGGTGATTTCAATCTCTCAGGATGTTGATCACATCCCCCCTAGACGACACATTATAGTGTTGCACATTAATACTAATTAGCAAGGGGAGTGCCAAGTCGGCGCGATTCACATAACGTGCTGTATTTACACAATAAATGGACTGAGCGCCGCTGAGTGCCAGACGAAGCAACTATAATAAAAGTTATAGCCTCTGACCTAACAATTGATAACTTGCTGGAATTACAGCACTTAAAAGGATCTATAACCTTAGCTATTCACTATAACTTTGGTTATAAGAGATAAACGATTAAGAGGTGGGATTACTTAGGGGATTTATGGGGGAATTTTTCAATCGCTTACTTAGGGCTGGTTGTGAGATACCAAGTAAACGTGCGGCAACACTTTGATTGCCCTGAGAACGCTGCATCGCTTCTGCGACTAACAGTGAGCCAACCTCGGACAGTGTCGGTATTTGGTTTAGCATACTGAACAAACGGGCGGCCAACATCTCATCCATTTCAGCGCGCTCAGCTGGTATGTCGGCGTTAACGCCAATCGCATTTTGAAAAGGTTGTAATGATAATGTTTCGCCGCGACTGATACTCAATGCATCGTAAATAAGCATCTTTAATTCACGCACATTGCCAGGGAAGTCATAATTGGAGAGCGAGCCGAGGAGACCATCGGGAACCACTGGTACCTTCATGGCCAATTCTTTTGCGGCCATTTCAAGAAAATAACTAAACAGCAGTGAAATATCGCCACGTCGTTTACGCAGCGGAGTAATCTCCACATGGTGGGTGCGCAACCGGTAGTAAAGATCTTTACGGAAGCGGCCATCATTTTGTCGCGCAATCAGGTCTTGATGGGTGGCAACAATAACCCGGGCTTTCATTTGCCGAGACTGGTCACTGCCCAAAGGATAATATTCGCCGCTCTGAAGTAAACGAAGAAGCTTTACCTGGGAGGCAATACTTAGGTCACCGATCTCATCGAGAAATAGGGTGCCGCCAGCTGCTTTTTCGATCATGCCGGGTCGCGCACTATCCGCCCCAGTAAACGCACCGCGCACATGACCGAACAAGGTGTCGGAAAACACATTATCATCCAGCCCTGCCACGTTAACGGCGACCAGCATGCCACTGCGACCACTTATCTGGTGTAGTGCTCCAGCAATTAACTCCTTACCGACACCACTCTCACCACTAATAAGGATTGGCCGCCGCGTTGCCGCCACCGACTCCACATATTGGAAGATCGCTTTCATGCTGCTATCCTGAGTCAGAATAGAACTAAACGCTTCGGGGTGGCGCAACTGTTGATGCAACAAACCGCGACTCAATGCCTGATTTTCACGCTCTAACTCAACCACTCGTACGGCACGGTGAACACAGTCGAGTAACTGCTCTTCATCTACGCTCTTGACGAGATAGTCAAATGCGCCAATTTTTAAACAGCGCACCGCCGTTTCGACCTGGTTCATGCCGCTCACCACCACCACTGTCACCTGTGGATGATTCGCTACGATCTGTTCCAGTAACGACTCGCCGCTAACATGTGGCATGGTCAGGTCGAGCAATACTAGGCCAATGTCTTCACGTGATAAGATATCCAAAACCTGTCGGCTATCGCTACACATGAGTTGGTTATTGTAGCCGCCCGGCCCCTCTAGGGTGATACTCAGGCTCCTAAGCCACGAGCGTTCATCATCCACCAGTAAAATTTTGAACTCAGGACACCGACTCTCACTCATTAAGCACACCCTCCTCAGGCAACAAAAGGGTGACGCACAACCCCTCACCAACCGTACTGTCAAACTCTAATCGGCCACCATGGTTTTCAACAATACCGGCCGATACCGATAGTCCCAGACCTGTGCCACCTTTTTCACGCTTGGTGGTGAAAAACGGATCGATCATGAACGGTAACTGACTTTTCTCAACACCGCAACCCTCATCGCGCACCTCAATCACCACCGAACGCTCCTGTGCATTGTAGCGGGTGGAGAGCCAAATCCCTTGTTCAGGATCATCAAGAGCCTGACAGGCATTGAGCAGCAGGTTAATGATAACCTGCTCTAAGCGCTGGGCGCGACCATAGACCATTGGTAAGGATGGTGCGAGTTGGAGCTGAAAATGGTGGGTCATTTTATTAATTTGATTATCCAACAACCGGCTCGCCGTTTCGACTACGGCATTCACATCAACACTCTCGGTCACTGGTTCATCATCGCGGCGGGCAAAATCTTTCAGGTCTTCGACAATGCTTTTGATGCTGCGACTGCAAACCTGCATCTCGGACAGTAACGCTGGGATCTCATCGCGCATGCGGGAATAATTCAACCAACCGAGCTTAAAATCGCCATGCTGCTCATAGTGTTGTTCCAAAATAGGCAAGGCATCAGACCAAGCACGGCTGATCAGTGGCAGATTTAGGGTGATCAGCCCATTGGGATTGTTAATCTCGTGAGCAACGCCAGAAACAAGAATCCCCAATGAGGTCATCTTGTCGGCTTGCAATAACTGTTTTTGGCGTAGCTGTAACTCCTCGACCGCTCGCTTACGCTCTTTAACTTCCTGCGACAACTGTGCAGTACGTTCAATGACCTTGATTTTCAGGGTGCGCGACCACAGCACGGTCGCTGCAAGGATCATCAACAGCGGCACGATCACTGAGGCACTATATTTAAACACTCGTTGCCACGACAGGCGGGGCGGTTCCAGTACTCCGAGCCATTTGTTGTAGATCTGTTGGTAGCGGCCCGAATTTTTGAGGATCACCAGACCATTACTAAACCGTTCAACTAGGGCGTGATTACCTTTCCGCACTGCATAGCCATAGGGTTGCTCAACCAATGATTTGGCGATAGGTTGAATATTTGTCAATCTGCCCGCTCGCTTCAAGTATTCGCCCGGCAGTTTAGACACCAAAGCACAGTGGTGTTTTCCTGCCGCAAGCAGTTGTAATGCATCCCTCAAAGAGCTGGTAGTGATCAGTGTCACCTCTGGCATCTGAGCCACCATGAACTCGTGCATCACGCTGTCGCGCATCACGATCACCTCTTTGCCACGTAGGTCGTGTAACGTTTTAATCGGTGCGCCAGTTCTGGTCCAGATAGACTGATAGATGGTGCTGTGGGGCGGGGTGAAATCAAGCTCATCTAGTCGCTCTTCGATATAGGCGACCCCTTGTAAAATATCCACCTCACCGGCTTTTAATGCGCGGCGCATATCGTGCCAATCGCCAAGGCGAATCTCCACCTGAAAACCCATCACTTCGGCAATCGCATAGGTGAGGTCGACAAT
>NBLY01000045.1 GCA_002084665.1 Desulfobacteraceae bacterium 4572_35.2
ATATTTTTGTGCAACAAGTGGACGGTGCAATGAAATGGTCAAGACAAAGATATTTACGCAGAATTTTAAAGAATAATTTTAAAGGATAAGCCTAAAAGAAGCTAATAGTTGAAAACATCATAAACAATGTGTTTTTGGAGTTAGACTGGACATGAAAAAAGGGGTGCCCATTGGGCACCCCTTTAAATCTAAAATAAATTTTAGATATTTTTTATTTGATACCTGCTGCTTTTTCAAGCATTGCAGTGGTAACAGACTTAGGACGCTCGATAGCGTAACCCAAAGCACGGTCCCATGTAACGTTAGGTAAGCAACCTAAAGCACGACCTACACCGAAAAGGACTGTGTAGTACTCATACTCAACCAGACCATAATACCACTGGATAACGCCAGACTGTGCGTCAACGTTAGGCCAAGGGTTCTTAGCTTTACCTTGCTCAAGCAGTACGTCAGGAGCAACCTCGTAGATCATGCTAACGAGTTGGAACAGAGGATAGTCTTTCAAGCCCTCTGTAGCGAGGCAAAACTCACGCTGTGAAGTATAACGTGGGTCAGTCTTACGCAATACTGCGTGACCATAACCGGGGATAACTTGACCACTGTTAAGTGTTGCCCAAAGAGCTTCTTTAAGACCTTCAGCAGTTGGAACCTCACCACCAAGTTGTTGCATGAAATTTTGAGTCCAGCGAAGAACTTCTTCGTTTGCCAAACCGTGAAGAGGTAACTATCGCTTTGCCCGATCATGTGAGCGAAGTTACCACCCATATCCAACTCAGGATCAGGAGCAATATGAACGTCTGCTTTGTACTTCATGCGATAGATATAAGCTGCCAAAGGAGCGAGCTTAGCCATCAAGAAGCTACAGTCATCAAGCATGTCTTCCCAACAAGTCATCTTGTTGAATTTACCTGCTGCATAGTTGTTTGAGAATACAGAATCACGCTGCATTGCCAAGATGCCAGAAGAGAACATTACCATTGGATGAGAGTCGCGTGGCAACGCACGGACAACATCAATTACGTACTGAGGAAGAGTTGAAAGAGATTTCCACTCTTCTACAATCTCAAGTGTTTGCTCCATTGTAGGAACATCACCAGTCATTAACAAGAACCAGAAGGCCTCAACATAAGGATACTCACTACCTGGAACTTTAGGCAGGGCAGCAAATGTCTCAGGAATAGTCAGGCCACGGAAACGGATACCTTCCATTGGATCAAGATAAGAGATATCTGTAACAAGAGACTTGATGCCACGTGCGCCACCAATGCATTGAGCGATAGTAACTTCACCTAAAGACACATCACCAAACTCTTTTACCAGTTTGGTAGTACGAGGACGATGAGCATCAATCTTTTGCTTCATGATTTGCTTCAATGTTGACATTTTTTCTCTCTCCTTATAAATGGAAATGAAAATGGGGTGACCTACATGATCACCAACCAACTACAATTACTTCAGATGAATAAGTCCCCCCGACCACTCATCGTGAAGAAAAAAACAATTTCAAATTCTCGCGCCAATGGCTGGAATTACAAACTCCCCTTTTCGCCAAATCTGTAAGCTGTCTGGAGTTGGACTAGTCTACTCTGAAATGATCAGTGCTAATGGCCTTATTCGTGACGGTCAACGAACACTTGAACTGCTACAACGCTCACCAGCTGAAACACCCTTTGGCGTTCAACTCTTTGGAGATGATCCAACTGTCCTCGCTGAAGCTGCTAAAATCATTTCTGAGTATGGCGAGATTCTTGACCTCAATATGGGTTGCCCGGTTAAGAAAGTAGTGCGCTCAGGTGCTGGCTGCGCGTTAATGCAAAATCCACTGCATGCAGGTGATGTGATCAGCGCGATGCGCAAAGCTTCCTCCCTACCAATGACGGTTAAATTTCGTTCGGGCTGGGACATTTCAACCATCAATTTTATTGAAATTGGTAAAATTGCCGAACAATGTGGTGCTGATGCTCTCATTCTTCACCCACGGACACGGTGTCAAGGTTTCGCTGGCCAAGCAAACTGGAACCACATTGCGCAACTGAAACAAGCTGTCAATATTCCCGTTATTGGCAGTGGTGATATTATGACCGCTGATGATGGTCTTAGAATGTTGCAGCAAACAGGGTGTGATGGCATCATGATTGGCCGTGGTTGCTATGGAAACCCATGGCTTATCGAGAATATTTTGCGGCAACAGAACGGTAAAGATCTTCGTGACATTTCAGCTCAGCAGCGACTGCAGACAATCATCCGTCACTTCAAACTGTATCAACAATCGTTTGGTGATCGTCGAGCGGCAACTGAGATGCGTAAGCACCTATGTTGGTACTCTCGTGGCCTGACGGGAGCGGGGGAATTTCGTTTTCGGGTCAACCAAATCGACCAAATCGATGAACTTGAAGAGACCATCCACTCTTTTTTCTCTGGGCTGGGATAATACCATGCCCGACCAACATTTGGATCAAGAGAAGCTAGCAACCCACGTTCTCAATAGCACCAATGAAGCCATTATTGCCATCGACAATTCACACCAAATCGTCTTCATCAATCCGGCGGCGCAAACCCTCACGGGATTATCCGCTCGCCAAGCTTCTCACAGCGACGTTCGAAATCTTTTCAAAGACCAAGATGACATCGTCTACCTGATTAATACCGCGATGATTGAAGGGCGATCGATCTCTGACAGAGAGACAATTCAGCTACGACGAGCGAACACCTTGCCGCTATCGGTCAGCGTAAACGTTTCGCCACTTTATACTGATGCAGGCGTACAAAACGGCATCATTCTAACGTTACATGACGTATCCAACTTCAGGCAACTTGAACAGGATATTCAACGGGCGCAACACTTAGAGATGCTCAAAACTCTAGCTGCGGGACTTGCCCATGAAGTAAAAAACCCACTCGGCGGGATACGTGGGGCAGCACAATTGCTGGCAATGGAATTAGACCAACGTCGGGACCTGCGTGAATACACTCAGGTAATGATCAAGGAAACAGATCGCATCAATGGCATTATCGAAGAGTTGATGAATCTCACCTCGCCACGGTCTAAAGTGATTAGCGAGGTCAACCTGAGCAAAACAATCAATGACATAGTCCTGCTGCAGGCGCAGACGGAACAGGGGAGAAAGATTCAATTCAATCTGCAACTCGACCCAAGTATACCGCCTATCAAAGGCGATCAAACATTGCTCACACGGTTGTTTTTAAATTTAATCAAGAACGCGACAGAGGCGCTCACAAGAGATGGGGACATTACAATATCGACACGTATTGACAGCGAACATCACTTAACCCGCCCTGGCCAAACAACCGTGTCATTTGTTGTTGTAAGAATAAGTGATAATGGTCCCGGTATTAGCGCCAAGATTCTACAGAAAATTTTCACCCCTTTTTATACAACAAAAAACAACGGCAGCGGTCTTGGCTTAGCAATTTGCCAAAAGATTGTCACCGACCATGATGGGCTATTGCGCCTTGACAGTACACCGAACCAAGGTACATGTTGTAGCGTCTACCTACCGTTTATCTCAACCATTATCCCCAATACCGATCTGGAGTTATAAAAATGTCACTGAAACGTGTTTTAGTTGTCGACGACGAAGAGAGCATTCGTTGGGTCCTATCAAAAGCCCTTACTCGCCAAGGACTACACGTTGATGTAGCAGATTGCGGTACCAGTGCACGAGAGCTTCTAAAGACCCATCGCTATGACCTCGCCATGATCGACATTAAAATGCCCGACATTTCAGGCCTTGACCTACTTGATGAGGTCCTCAGCGACCACCCTTCACTTTTTGTCATAATGATGACGGCAGAATCATCGATGCAAAATGCTGTTGAAGCAATGAAACGTGGTGCTTACGATTACATCACTAAACCGTTCGACCTTGATGCCATTGAAGCCATCGTTCTTAAAGCACAAAAAAATTCTATTGCCAACGGATTAACAGCTGCTGTCGCACCACAAAAACCAAAAAAATCGAGTTCTGAAAAATCAATTATCGGCAACAGCCACCCGATGCAAGAAGTCTACAAATTGTTAGGCAAAGTTTCGACCTCAGATATTACAGTACTCATCACCGGCGAATCGGGAACAGGAAAAGAGCTGATTGCACGCGCCGTGCACCACAATAGCAAGCGCACTAGCATGCCATTCGTCGCGTTAAATTGCGCGGCTATTCCACACGAGCTCCTTGAAAGTGAATTATTTGGATTTGAAAAAGGATCTTTTACCGGCGCGAATGAACGCAAAATCGGCAAATTCGAACAAGCCAATGAAGGGACAATTTTTCTCGATGAGATTGGCGACATGCCTTTGGATCTACAAACAAAACTATTACGTGTTCTGCAAGAGAAGGAGATTACTCGAACAGGTGGCAACCAGCCGATCCCGATCAATGTTCGCATTGTTGCAGCAACAAATAAAGTTCTCGAAAAATGTGTTGCTGAAAAGAGTTTCCGTGAAGACCTATATTATCGACTCAATGTCCTCCCCCTTGAACTGCCGCCATTGCGCGACCGAACCGAAGATATCCCATTGCTCGTCGATTTTTTCATTCAAAAAGCGAACGGCGAATTCAACTCAGAAATCAGCCATTGCAGCGACAAAGCCATGGGAATCTTGGTCAACCATCATTGGCCGGGGAACATTCGCGAACTTGAGAACACGATCCAAAGAGCTTGCCTTCTCAGTCAGGGAAACACCTTACGAGCTAGCGACTTTCCACACCTAGAGCAAAACAATAATCAGGAGACAAGTGAAGATTGTGCCCTTGAAGCTCTTATTGGTAACAAGCTTCGTTCGTCCTTAGCACAACGGGACATTGTTGAGATAAATGACCTATACGAAATGGTCTTACACCAAATGGAACGACCATTGATCCAAATCATTTTGGATAAAACACGCGGCAATCAAGTTCGTGCTGCTGAGGTCCTCGGCATAAACCGCAATACGCTACGCAAAAAAATTCAATTGTTAGGGATTACAACAGGTAAAAATGGCGGTCACTAAAAATATTAGCCTTCGCTGCGGTGGGATTGATTTTCGAAACGGGTATATTGTCCACGAAAAGTTAAGTGTACGGTTCCAATAGGACCATTACGCTGCTTACCAATAATGATCTCAGCGTCCTGATCGTGATCTTGGTCACAGCTACCATCACGACGGCGACAGGCTTCGCAATAGACGGACTCACGATAAACAAACATAATGACATCAGCGTCCTGCTCAATCGCTCCCGATTCACGCAAGTCAGACATCATGGGTCGCTTATCAGTTCGACTCTCCAAAGAACGATTCAACTGAGATAAGGCGATAACAGGGACATTCAACTCTTTTGCTAAGGCTTTTAATGATCGAGAGATCTCTGAGATCTCTTGCTGACGACTCTCAGGATTATTCCCCTGCATGAGCTGCAAATAATCGATAACGATCAAACCTAAATCATGTTCAGCTTTCAAGCGCCGCGATTTAGAACGCACTTCAAGCACCGAGATAGCGGGAGTATCGTCTATATAAATTTTAGCTTCTGACAGCAACCCTGCACCATTGGTCAATTTAGGCCAATCTGATTCACCAAGATTACCTGTACGCAAACGACTGGCATCGACACGAGACACCGAACACAGCATCCGCTGTACCAACTGCTCTTTCCCCATCTCTAGGGAGAATATCAGCGCGGAAACAGGCTTATCAGAGTGCATTGCTGCATGCTCAACAACATTAACGCTAAAAGCAGTCTTGCCCATAGAGGGTCGACCGGCAACAACAATAAAATCTCCCCCTTGTAAACCCGCTGTCATGGTATCCAATTCCGTATAACCCGTCGGCACACCTGTCACCAACTCTTTACGCTCATACAATTTCTCAATCGCTTTAAACGTATCCTTCATAATCTCTTTGGTTGAGAAATAGGAGGGCCGAATTTTCATGTTGGCAATTTCGAAAATGGATTTTTCAGCCCAGTCGAGGGTCTTATCCATCTCTTGCCCCTCATAACCGCGAGTGGCAATCTCAGTGGCAACGCTGATCATATGACGAGCAACGGATTTCTCTTTAACAAGTCGGGAGTAATAAACAATATTTGCAGCAGTGGGAACATAATCCACCAACGAAGCGAGATAAGCACTGCCACCAACAGCAGAAAGACTATCGCCTTGCTTCAACTGTGCCGTAAGGGTTACTAGGTCCGCGGGTTCACTGCGTTCAGAGAGTGCGACAAGGGAATTGAAAATTTGTCGATGGCTATCGCGATAAAAATCTTCAGAGGTGAGAATCTCAAGAACCTTATTCAGGGCCTCGTTATCTAACAGAACTCCACCGAGAATAGACATCTCAGCTTCGAGGTTTTGCGGTGGTAATTTATGAGTAAGCATCTCTGACATAGGACGAAACAATACCTTAATCTGTCAATACCATATTAAAAATCGCAGACTGATCTACGATTCTATTAGTGACATGACCCAGAGTGAAGGTTAAATCAAAAGATGAACCCCCTACGACAAGCAAAACAGCCTGTCGTAGGGCTAAACACTCTACTCTGCTGCAACAACAGAAACAGAGATTTCAGCAACAACTGTTGCAGGTAACTTAACAGCAACCTTATGATCACCCAAAACTTTGATTGACTCATCAAGTTGGATTTTTTTGCGATCAACTTCAACACCGGCTTCAGCAAGCTTGGCACAGATATCAGATGAGGTTACAGAACCAAAAAGCTTACCATCGTCACCAGCACGAAGAGCAAAGACACAAGCAACAGCTTCGATCTTTGTTTTCATAGCATCAGCAGACTTGGTCAACTTCAATGCCTTATGCTCAAGTTGACGCTTTTGGTGCTCAAATTGCTTAACACTGCTTTGATCAGCAACAACAGCAAAGCCTTGAGGCAATAAATAATTACGAGCAAAACCTGGCTTTACATTTACAATTTCGCCAATTTCGCCTAACCCATCAATACTTTCAGTTAAGATGATTTCCATCGTTCTCCTCCACAAAGGATCTACGTAGTTTTTGCACGTGGCTTACGAAAATCAAACCACATATCAAACACCCCTATGGCCGTCACCAATAAGGGCAAGGGATTAATCACAAGTATTAGCACATAACCAAATACTCGCGACAAAGTCGAAAATGCTTTCTTTCTAAAAAAGAAAGTCATTATGGCAATACCTTGCAAGAAATACAGCGGCAATAGTACGGTCAACAGGTTTAAAGCAATTTGTTGAATCACAGCAGAATCAATCAACAAACTAAAGCCAGAAACAATTAAAAACCAAATCAACCATTCTGGCAGACGAAGTTCATGAAACAACTCACCAGAAATTACATATCGCCCACGAGCAACAACGCTGAGTAGTAATAACGTCACAATCAGCACAACAGCAAAGGAGATCACCGCCAAGCCAACATAGGCTTGCTGAAAGAAAATCGCTGTTGTATCTAAAACCGTTAGCAGCTCACCTAGTTGCTCTGGAGCCAAGCCAGCATCTTGATAGATCTGCCGTGCACCAGCAACTTCATTCGAAATATATGCTGCCACAATCGATGGCACCGTTGTATCCATCCGGGAAGCATAGCCCCAGCTAAACACAAAAACGATAGCACTGGTCAAAAGCAAACAAACAGCGATGGACTTAAACCACCCTACGCCTAATCGCAATAATTTCGGTAATACGACAGAAGCACCACCAAACTGGAAGACGTAAAACAGGCCATGCTGGATACTCGACAATTGAACATCGACGACAAACACAATCAGTAACGAAATAAGTGCAGCGACAAATCCAGACCTCATAGCAACATAGGCAATGGGTAAAGATAAAGCCAAATTCAAAACAACTGCAAGCGGCCCCAGTGCCTGTGAAAACATCAGCAAACCACATGTCACGATTGAGCTGACGACAACCATCAGTAGTGTAGTCGAAAAGCTCGGTTTTTCTTGCACAGCAAAGTTAATTGCCAATTAATCAACCGTCCGATTTGAAGTAAATGATAATAATGCGATATTACGCGCACGTTTAATTGCTTCAGTAACCTTACGTTGATGAATTGCACAATTACCAGAGATCCGACGGGGAACAATCTTACCACGTTCAGAAACAAAGTAACGAAGAGTACGCACCTCTTTGTAATCAATTTTAATTGTATTGTCAGCGCAGAAGCGGCAGCCTTTACGACGGCCAAATCGGCGACCAGATGTACTTTTTTTTACGAAAGCCATATCAAATAATCCTTCCAGATCGTTTTTTT
>NBLY01000002.1 GCA_002084665.1 Desulfobacteraceae bacterium 4572_35.2
TTAATGATGATGGTGACACCATGGGTGATATTACCGACTTGACGATCGCCACCCGTTCTTTTTCCCCAGCTAACCCCACTAAGGAGATCACTTTAGCTACAAACCTAAATGCAAATGATCCTTATTTGGGCAATACGACGGATGCTGTATCACCGTTTGATATTTCTGACCCCGCAAATACCAGTAACTATGCGTCATCGGTACGAGTATTCGATTCATTAGGGCGGGAGCACCTAATGACCACTTATTTTAATAAATTAAATCCCGTTGGCGATGCTGCAGTGCCAACGACAGGAAACCCACCAGGTATTATTCAGTGGGAATCGCACACCGTAGTTGCTGAGGCCGAAGTGAAAACTCCAGCTCAGATGGCAATAGCAGATGCTGATCTGGTGGCTGCCGAAGCAGCTTTGGCTGCTAATCCGACTGATGTTACTTTAATTGCTGCTCGTGATTTGGCCGAAGCGAATGCCGCAGAGTGGACTGAAGTGGGGCGCAGTGTTTTGTCTTTTGATACTGGTGGCCGTTTGGTCATCCGTTGCCAACTGATGTTGAGCTGGTTGCGCAAACACCAACAGCGTCGACGGGGGTCGGTGAGTTGAGTTGGGTTAATGAGGCTGAGCCTAGCCAAGTTATAACTATGGCATTTAATGCAACTCAGTATTCAAGTGAGTCCGATGTTATCTCGCAAAGTCAGGATGGTTATTCTACTGGCACATTGGTCAGTCTAACGGTTGATAATGATGGCAATATTCTCGGTAACTATTCAAACGGTGAGCCGCGTAAATTGGCTAAAATCGCCTTGGCAAAGTTTTCAAATCCTCTTGGCTTATCAAAAATTGGTAATAATATGTATGGCGCTACGGATCAATCGGGTACTGCGATAGTTGGTACCGTTGGTTCTGGTGTTGGTCAAATTTTTACCAATTCACTTGAGATGTCGAATGTTGATTTGGCGGCGGAATTTGTCAAAATGATCACCACTCAACGTGGTTTTCAGGCAAACTCTAAAATTATCACAACAACAGATGAGCTTTTGGGTGAATTGATTAACCTTAAACGTTAAGGTACCACTCTGCATGAAGTGTTGGTTTTGGGTAGTCGTTGTAGTATGGAAAAAGCCGAGGGGGCACGCTATGTGATCTCTCGGCTTTTTTCTTGAGATCGAAAGCAGTTCTTTGGGGCTGATATAAGAGCTTAGGATTTAAACCACTTTAGCAGTTCCATCACAACGCAGAAGTGTGTAGAATAAACGGTCGAGAGATTGGTATTCGGGGTGGTTTAACCTAGGTGATTTACTTGACGATCTTTTTCTAATGTTCTAAAGGTTTTTTTGTATGGATATTTCTACAATACTAGGTGCTGTCGTTGCCTTTGGTCTGGTTTTGGCCGCAATGATGAACGGTGGCTCTATTTTACTCTTTGTCGATCCTGCGTCACTTATGATTGTTGGTGGAGGAACGATTGGCTCCACATTGATCCATTATCCATTCAAGGAGGTTGTTCGCGCAATCTCTGTGGCAAAAAAAACCCTTTTCCATAAAGAACAAGCTTCAGGTGAGATCATTGGCCAATTAATTGAGTTTTCTGGTAAGGCCCGAAAAGAGGGGATCTTGTCGCTACAATCGGTTATGTCTCAAGTTGAAGATCCATTTTTTCTTAAAGGGTTACAGATGGCAGTTGATGGCCAAGAACCCGAAGCCTTACGCGAGATGATGGAACGGGAAATTGAGTACGTGATGGAACGTCATGACAGTGGTGCAGATATTTTTACCACCATGGCCGCCTACGCACCTGCAATGGGAATGATTGGTACTCTTATCGGTTTGGTGCAGATGCTGCAAACCATGGATGATCCCGCTTCGATTGGTCCTGCTATGGCCGTTGCTCTGTTAACCACTTTTTATGGCGCCGTTGCGGCGAATATTTTATTTACACCGATGTCAGGCAAGTTGAAGCACCGCTCAGCGTGCGAAGTTTTAGGGAAAACACTGATCTCTGAGGGGATGAAGCGTTTGGGGTGTTTGGTGGTAAGGATCAAAAAGAGATCTCGCCACCTTCTATTGTCGAACTCGCTCCCGTTCATGATGATCTCGTGCAACGACTCTATTCTCGAATTATGACCCAGATGAATCGCTTGCGCCTTGATCCATCTATTAAGCTTGTTAAGGAGCGTGGTGCGGTTATTTTGCGTATCAATGAGTCAATCCTTTTTTCACCTGGTACGTCACAATTGAAACCATCCGCTTATCCAGTTTTAGCAAAAGTTGCTGGTTTGATCCGCCCACTGCCGTTACAGCTACGAGTTGAGGGTCACACCGATGACATTCCCTATAGTCGTTCTGATATGAATAATTGGGATCTTTCCGTGGCGCGCTCTGTTTCAGTGCTAAAGTATTTTCAAACGGCTGAACTCTTCCCCCTTGATCGGATGTCAGCTGTTGGTTATGGCTCTGAGCATCCTCTTGTTGATAACGATACACCAGAAAATCGTGCTAAAAATCGGAGAGTTGAATTTGTTTTAGAAAGTTTAGGTAATTACCGAGAACAGTTACCGTATTTGATTGATGCCAATGAACAACTTCCATTTTAATTGGTTTTCTTTTTTGTAATGAGTAATTCACTAAGAGATTCATTCTAGCAGGAGATAGCCAGATATGGCCGAAGAGGAAGATAAAGGATCAGGTGGTGGCAAGAGTAAGATGATGCTTATTGTCATCGTTGGAGTTGTTATTTTATTGGTTGCGGTTGGTGTTGCGGCCTATCTGTTGGGATCGAAATCGGCCCAATCGGCTCCCGTTGCAGCTGAAGTTGAAGAAACCGAGAAAGTTGAAGGTATTGGGCCGATGGTCGATGTCTCCGACTTTATTATCAATATTCTTGATAAAAATGAAACACGCTACCTCAAGGCGGCGATCACTCTGGAGCTTGAAAACGAAGAGACTGTCGTTGAGGTGAATGAGAGGATGCCACAAATTCGTGATTCGGTGTTGTTACTCGTTGGCAATAAAACGTTTGCTGAGTTAAATGATTTGCAGGGTAAGCTTCAATTGCGTGCAGAGATTATTGTTCGTTTGAATAAATTGTTGAAAAAAGGGAAAGTCAAAGGGATCTATTTTACCGAATTTGTCGTGCAATAAAGGGAGGGACATTTGGAGCGAATTCTCTCCAAAGATGAAATTGCTGAATTACTCTCTGCGGTCAAAGATGGATCGTTAGATTCTGAACTTGCGCCCGATGAAGATTATAGTGAAAAGTCTCGTGCTGTCTCAGGGTTTAGTCTGGTGCAAAACAAGGGACAGTCTGGACTTCGCTTAGCTAATTTTGATATTTTGCTCGATGCTTTTTCGCGCAACATGTCCTTTTCTCTCTCCAGTCGCCTACAGCGTGCGGTGAGTATTTTACGTGAAAATATCGGTTCAATGGAGTACGAATCGCTTATTAACGAATGTAGTAATCATCAACTGTATGGAATTATAACTCTTGATCCTTTAAAAAAAAATGGCCTCCTCATCTTCGACGCTAACATTGCTTTTGCTCAAGTCGAAATTATGTTAGGTGGTGGTGGCGCAGACCAAGATGTAGTTACGCCCAATCGTGGCATGACATCTATTGAAATTAATATTGTTAAAGACGTTGTTTCTGAAGGTTGTCAAGAGCTCAATAAAGCCTTTTCGTCGATTGAACCCTTAGCCTCTGAGCTTGTTCGGGTTGAGGCTAATCCGCGCTTAGTAACCATTGTTCCCGGCGATACAGAGATGATCGTTGCGTCGTTTAAGGTTAAAATTGATGACACTGTTGGTTTGATGCGTTTGGCAATCCCTTATTCCTCCTTGGATCCGATTCGTGAAAAACTTAAAAGTGAACTCGGTGCGACAAACTCTGGTAGCCAATGGGGGGGGTATTTCGCCGAGGAAGTACAAGAGATGGATGTTGCTGTCTCCGCTCAATTAGCTCAAATACAACTCGCTGTGCGCGATATTCTTGATCTGCGCGTTGGTGATATTTTGCCTTTGGGGTGTCCACCTGATAGTCCTGTCACTTTGAAGGTTGAAGGACATTCAAAATTCTCAGGATTAATTGGTTTGCAGGATGGCAAAAAAGCCCTGCGTATAATAGATAAAGTGAGTAAAAGGAGATAGTTTGTATGGAAGAGACAGAAAATAACTCGTCCGTGTCGCATTCCCAACAGGCTGCTGACGAACTTCAAGAAGGATTGAAAAATCTTGAATTATTGCTAGATATTCCTCTTGATGTGTCGATTGAGGTAGGACGTACTAAGATGTTGGTGCGTGACTTACTTATGATGGATGAAGGTTACGTTATTGAATTAAGTAAGGGTGCCAGTGACCCCTTGGATGTCTATGTCAACTCGCGCTTAATTGCTCGCGGTGAAGTTGTGCTGGTAAACGATAAGCTCGGCTTGCGGCTCACCGATGTCGTCAGCCCAGCTGAGCGTATAGAGAATTTGGCATAGTTATCTGTTTTGTTGCTGTATGCTCTTTTAAAAAAAAGTGGCCGCTGGATAGCGACAGGTCAGAATCGTGAAATAAACTTGATTGAAGTGCGCTATCTAGCACCTAAAAAAGCCCTTTACCTTGTTGAGGTCAATGGATCAAAGTTGCTTCTGTCTGGCACAAGTGAACGGATGGAAACTTTGGCTCAGTGGCCACTAGTGAAGAAAAACTCTTCCAACTTTGAGCATGTTTTAAGTGAAGAATGTGTTCCACAATCCCAACCAGATCGTTCGGGGGTTGAATGACGTTGCGCTTGTGCGTTCGAGTGATAATCGCCGTAATATTGATGAGTTACCCGTTGTCGGTGTTCGCTATTGATCTGCCGACAATTAGTTTAGGTGTCGAAAACGCAACGACGCCTAGCGAAGTTTCTAGTGCCATTCAGATTTTGCTAGTGCTCACGGTTTTATCAGCGGCACCGGCTATTCTTCTAATGACCACAGCATTTGTGCGCGTTGTTGTTGTGCTGTCCTTTGTCCGTCAAGCGATGGGTACGCAACAGATGCCGCCGAATCAGGTCATTGTTGGTCTGGCAATGTTTCTTACCTTTTTCATTATGTCGCCCGTTTATAGCGTGGTCAATGAACAGGCCGTTCAGCCTTATTTAGCTGGTAAAATCAATCAACAGGTTGCTTTAGAGCTTGCAATTGATCCGATTCGTGAGTTCATGTTTTCGCAAACAAGGGAAGAAGATTTAGCACTGCTTATCGATGTTTCAGGTCATGATCAGCCTGCTAGTCAAGTAGAGGTCGCAACAACGGCATTGATCCCAGCATTTATGTTGTCAGAATTGAATCGCGCCTTTCAAATAGGCTTTATGATTTATATACCGTTTCTGGTCATTGATATGATTGTTGCATCGGTTTTGATGTCGATGGGGATGATGATGTTGCCGCCGCCAATTATATCTTTGCCATTTAAGTTGTTATTGTTTGTTTTAGTTGATGGCTGGGGGCTCGTTGTCGGGGCGCTAGTAAAGAGCTTTTCTTAGTGGTGGAGGTCAATGATGTCACCTGAGTTTGTTATCGACCTTGGTCGTAATGCAGTTAAAACAGTCTTATTGATCTCATCCCCCATGTTGCTGTCGGGGCTCATTGTTGGCTTGCTGGTCAGTATTTTTCAAGCCGCCACACAGATCAATGAGCAAACTATGACTTTTATTCCAAAAATCGTTGCCGTATTGGTCGCACTGATTCTGTTTGCTCCGTGGATTATCCGTATTATGCTTGCCTTTACCCAGAATATATTTCAAGGGATTTCACTTGTCGGGGGCTAAGTCACATGGAGCTACTATTAGTTCCGGTCGATAAAATACAGCTTGCCCTGATTTGTCTTGCTCGAGTTGCGGCAATTTTTGGCAGTATGCCGATATTTGGTAGTGCTCAAGTTCCTGCGCGAGTCAAAGCAATTCTGGCATTAATGCTTACTGTTTTAATCCTGCCTGCCGTTGAATCAACTTTGCCGCAATCCAGCTTTACCCCAGTCTCTCTTGGCTTGTTGGTTGCCAATGAAGCCTTGCTGGGTATCATGATGGGCTTTATCGCTCGACTTATCTTCACTGCCGTTGAGTTCGGTGGAACAATTGTTGGTTACCAAATGGGGTTTGCTGCCGCAAACGTATACGATCCACAGAATCAGCGCCAAGTTTCCTTAGTGTCACAATTCCAGAATGTCTTTGCTATTTTAATTTTTTTGGCACTAGATGTGCATCATGTATTTATTCGAGTCATGGTGGATTCTTATTATTTGCTGCCGCCTGGATTATTAGATTTTTCGGCAGGTGCAGTCCCTTTTATTATGGAACTGACTAGCCATATGTTTGTGTTGGCAATCCGTTTTAGTGCACCAGTTCTAGCTGTATTATTGTTGTCAGGATTAGTCCTCGGGATTTTATCTCGAGTATTTCCGCAGCTCAATGCGTTTATGTTGTCGTTTCCAATTAATATTGGTATGGCCTTTACGGTTATTGGACTGACAATGAATTTGGTTGTGGCATTATTAAGTCGAGAGTTTTCAATGCTACCTGTTCAGTTTGAACACCTTTTGTTGATGTTGGGGGGGTAGTCAGATGGCTGAAGAATCTGGCTCAGAACGGACAGAGGAAGCCAGTAGTAAACGCCGTGACGATTTTCGTAAAAAAGGTCAAGTTGCTCAAAGTAAAGAGATTAATACTGCGGCACTGATGGCGGTATCGATTTTGCTTTGGTACTTTTATGGGCCGACTTTCTGGACAAAGCTATCAGAGATATTTAAACATTTTTTTGTTCAGGCTGGTCATTATGAAGTGACACCACAATCGATAGTGCAGATCTATGGTTTTGTATTAAAAAATAGCGCACAACTGCTGGCGCCACTATTCTTAATGGTCTTGGTTGTTGGGTTTTGTGGCAGTTTTTTTCAAATTGGCTGGTTGTTTACCACCAAACCGCTGATGCCAGACTTCTCGAAACTAGATCCCATTAAGGGTGCGGCGCGTTTTGTTTCAAAACGGTCAATGGTGGAGTTGTTGAAGTCGCTGGCTAAGGTTATTCTCGTTGGTTACGTTGCCTTTAAGACAGTATTTAATGAATTTGAAAATGCTTTATATCTCGTTCAAATGGAAACCGTTGAGACTCTTAACTATGTGGGCCGTGTCGCCTTAGTAGTATTATTTAAAAGTTGCGGGGTCATGCTGTTGCTGGCGTTAATCGATTTCATCTTCGTTCGTTGGGAGATGGAAGAGAAGATGAAGATGACTAAGCAGGAGCAAAAAGAGGAATATAAAGAGAGTGAAGGTGATCCTCATCTTAAGGCTCGTATTCGGTCATTGCAGCAGGAGATGGCCCGCAATCGCATGATGGCTGAAGTGCCTAAGGCCGATGTGGTTATTACCAACCCAACCCACCTTTCGGTTGCGATTCAGTATGAACAAGGAAAAACCGACGCACCAGTTGTTGTCGCCAAAGGTGCGGATAACTTAGCCATGAAAATTAGGGAAATTGCCCGGGAAAACGATGTGCCATTGGTCGAAAATGTACCCGTGGCCCGTGCATTATACAAAGTTGATATTGGTGCCGTGGTTCCCGAGCAAATGTTTAAAGCGGTTGCCGAAATTCTTGCTTATGTCTATAGCCTGAAACGACGTTGATAATTTATGTTTGAAGCTCTCACTGAAAATAGATGGTATCAACTATTCGTGCGCAGCGATATCGTAGTATCGCTTGGCTTGGTCTCGGTTCTTATGCTGATGATCCTGCCACTGCCGCCAATGTTGCTCGACATCTTTCTTTCGCTTAATATTACCATATCGATGCTGATTTTAATTATCAGTCTGTACACTTCTAAGTCAATGGAGTTTGCGGTTTTTCCTGCGGTATTATTGGCGACAACGCTGTTTCGACTTTCTCTCAATGTGGCCTCGACCCGTTTGATTTTACTCCATGGTGAAGAGGGGCCTAGTGCCGCAGGTTCGGTCATCATGGCTTTTGGCCAGTTCGTTGTCGGCGGCAATTATGTGGTCGGTATTGTCATCTTTGTTATTTTGGTTTTGATCAACTTTATGGTTATCACCAAAGGTGCAGGGCGCGTAGCTGAAGTTGCCGCTCGCTTTACTCTCGATGCTATGCCGGGTAAACAGATGGCAATTGATGCCGACTTGAATGCAGGCTTGATTGACGATGAACAAGCCAAAACCCGCCGTGCCGAAATTGCCAACGAAGCTGATTTTTATGGGGCGATGGATGGTGCCAGTAAGTTTGTCAGAGGTGATGCCATAGCTGGAATAATCATCACTTTGATCAATATTGGTGCTGGTTTCGTTATTGGTGTTGTCCAAAAAGGGATGCCGGCATTCGAGGCAGCACAAAACTACACCATTCTCACCGTTGGAGATGGTCTAGTTGGTCAAATCCCAGCGCTAATTATAAGCACTGCCTGGAGCTGGTTCTGCTCTCAATGAAGAGGAAAACTACGATGAGATGCTCAACGTTGATCTGCTTGAACTTGAAGTCGGATATGGCTTGATTCCATTTGTTGACGCAGGTCAGGATGGTGAACTGCTAACTCGCATTCGTTCTATTCGCAAGCAGTTTGCCCTTGATTCAGGTTTTATTGTTCCCCCTGTCCATATTAAAGACAACCTGCAGTTAAAGCCGAATGAGTATCGATTTATGCTTAAAGGGGTCAAGGTTGCTGGTGCTGAGATGCTACCCGGCCACTATATGGCGATGAATTCTGGCGTTGCTACCGAGACGATTAAAGGGGTTGCTACGGAAGAACCAGCCTTTGGTTTGCCAGCGATCTGGATCTCTGAAGACAAAAAAGAGCGCGCCCAAATTGCCGGCTACACCGTTGTCGATTGTACAACGGTTATGGCGACTCATATCAGTGAAATAATTAAACGCTATTCACATGAGTTCCTTGGTCGACAAGAGGTACAGAACTTGCTAGATAACCTAAAGAAGAGTTATCCGAAGCTGGTTGATGATCTTATCCCCGACTTACTGAGTCTTGGATTAATCATGCGGGTGCTACAAAATTTACTGCGTGAAGAGGTCTCCATTCGCGATTTGCGAACGATCCTAGAAACCATGGCCGATTACGCACAGGCCGTAGCCGATCCTGACCTGTTGACAGAGCATATTCGTAGTGCATTATCGCGACAAATCAGCAGTAAGTATGCGCAAGATGACGATGTTTTACCGGTGATGACTCTAGAGCGGCAAATTGAAGAATCGATTCACCAGTCCTTGCAAAAAATGGAGCAGGGCGGGCAGTATTTAGCCCTTGACCCTCGCCAAGCACAGGCCGTACTTGATGCAATTAGTGGTGAGATTCAGCAGTTTGGTGGTGGCATGACACCGATACTATTATGCTCGCCAACAATCCGACCACATGTCAAAAAACTGACTGAAAGATACCTGCCAAGCTTGGTGGTAATTTCTCATAATGAGATTGCATCCCATTTAAAAGTGAGGTCTTTAAGTACCGTGAGGTTAAATGCAAGTTAGGGTTTTCGAATCAGACAATATGGACTCAGCGTTACGCCAAATTAAAGAGGCTCTTGGGCCTGATGCTTTGATTTTGTCGTCGCGCACTGTTCGTAAGGGGGGGATGGGGCTGTTTGGGAAGCCTGTTCTTGAGGTGACGGCTGCAATCGACCCCGCTGGTGAAGCGGAGAGCGACCAACATGAAAACCTTGCCGTTGCTAATTCACCTCGTCTGAATGCCGCTCTCGCTAAGCAAGTTGAAAAACGTGTGTATGATGAGAACCCTGAAGATCATATTAGCTACCAAGAGGTTTGGCAACAGGCGCAACAGAATTCAATCGATCCGCGTCCCAACCCTTATGCACGAAACATGCAACCTGAGCAGCCACGGTTAAACGACATCCAATCTGAAGTAGGTGAGCTGCGTGATTTGATTAAGAATTTAGTCAAAGAGTTACCTGAACAGCTTGAGAAAGCGACACAGGCCAAAGCACAGCCAATTTTTTACCCCGCAGCTAATTTGCAAGGCAATAAATCACTCGACTCGAATCAAATTGTTCTCGAAGCACTAACGCACCTAGGGATTGAAGCCGAAGCGGCGCAAACAATTGCCCACTATGCCGTGAGTCAGTTGTCGACGAGGCAAATAACCGATCCTGCGGTGCTCAATGCTTTTTTCTCTAAAACCATTGCTGAATTAGTCCAAACAACAGGCTCTATTTTACCGCAACCTGGTGAACAAAAACGGCTTGCCTTGATCGGTCCGACAGGGGTGGGCAAAACAACAACCATTGCAAAACTGGCTGCTGCGTTTCTCCTTGCTGGTGGTAAGCGTGTCGCTATGATCACCATCGATACCTATCGTATTGCAGCTGTTGAGCAATTAAAAGTGTATGGCGAAATTATGAATTTGCCCGTTGAGGTGGTGATGAGTGCCGATCAACTGCGTGATGTCCTCGCCCGCCATGGCAATAAAGACCTTATATTGATAGATACCGCAGGGCGAAGCCCTAAAGATGATGTCAGCTTAAACGAACTGCAGAACTTTCTTGATGTTGATCCAGAAATTGAACCACACCTTGTTCTTTCAGCCACAACTCGCGAGCGTGATCTCTACGAGACCTATAGTCGCTTCAGTGCGCTGTCGCCGAAAAGTTTGCTCATGACCAAACTTGATGAGTGTGAAAGTTTGGGCGTGTTACTCAATATCCATTTGAGGAACAATTGCCCCTTATCTTATTTGGCTAACGGCCAAAAAGTTCCCGAAGATCTTGTGCAAGCTGACGCCGAAGGCGTTAGTGCACTAATTTTAGAGAACAGCGAAGGATAACGTAATGATGGAAGCGAACGAACATGCCGATCAGGCCGATACGCTCCGTTCACTTAGTGATCGTTTGAATGACACCCCACAAATGAATGCTGGTGGCAATAAGACTGCACGAGTGCTGTCGATAACCAGCGGTAAGGGTGGTGTAGGTAAAACAGCCGTTGTTTCAAATGTCGCCGTTGCACTGGGTAAAATGGGCAAGAAGGTTCTGATTATTGATGCTGACCTTGGCTTAGCAAATATTGATGTCGTGTTTGGCTTAGCGCCGCGATATAATTTAAATCATTACTTTTCCGGCCAGCAAAGTTTGGTGTCAATACTTGTCGATGGCCCAGCGGGGATACAAATTCTGCCCGCGGGTTCAGGTGTTCAACAGTTTACTCACTTAGATGCCAATCATAAAATTCGTTTTCTTGATGATTTGGAAACACTTCCAGGTGATTACGATGTAGTATTGATCGATACTGAAGCGGGTATCTCGGAGAATGTGACCTATTTTAATCAAGCAGCACAAGATATTTTAGTGGTTACCACGCCAGAGCCAACGGCTATTACCGATGCCTACGCTTTGATGAAGTTACTGTCCTCTAAGTACCACGAAAAGCGCTTTAATTTGATTGTCAATTCAGTGCGTCATTCAGATGAAGCGTTAGATGTCTATCGTAAGCTGACGATGGTTTCTAATCGCTACCTCGATATATCTATCGATTTTATGGGAGGAATTCCCTTCGATCGTAAGATGTATGAATCGGTGCGCCGGCAAAAAGTGATGGTTGAAATGTATCCCGGTCACAAGGTAAGTCAAGCATTTGAGACCTTGGCCAACAACGTAATGTCTCAGCCTGGTGATACCCAGCCTAAAGGTTCTTTGCAGTTTTTTTGGAAACGGTTACTTTCCCTAGGAAGTGGCAGCTAATGACAAGCCCGACCTACAGCTTTCACCCGGCGACGGGTAACGATAAAAATGAATTAGTCAAAGCCAATATGCCGCTGGTGCGTATTGTGGTCGAGCGAATGCGCGCTCAAGTGCCAGCGTTTGTCACTAAAGATGACATGACCAGTGCTGCTATGATGGGCTTGATGGATGCTGCAACACGCTACGATTCTGCCCGTGGTGTTTTGTTTAAAACATTTGCTGAGCGTCGAATCCGTGGCGCGATTTACGATGAGATGCGTAAAATGGACTGGTTTTCGCGTTCCTTACGTGAGAAGCAGGGGCGGATCGGTAAAACCATTGCGGCGCTGGAACACCGTCTCGGTCGAACTCCAGATGAGGACGAAGTTGCCGCTGAGCTTAGCATGGATATCGATAGTTATCGTCACATGTTGAATCAAGTGTGTCATTTAGGTTGCGTCAGCCTCAATGAAACATTAGATGAGTGGGATGATGGCCGAAGTTTCATGGATATGCTTACCGATGACAGTCCCAGCGTTCATCAGCAAATTGAACAGAGTGAAGTGGCGCAAGAGCTTGCTAGTCAGCTTGAAAAGTTGACCGAAAAAGAGCGGTTGGTGATCTCTCTATATTATTATGAAGAGCTGACCCAAAAAGAGATCGCTGAGGTTCTTGAGCTCACTGAGGGCCGTATTTCCCAGTTGCACAGTCAGGCTTTGGTTAAATTGAAAGTTAAGCTCGATATCCGACGTTAATACGAGGCATACCATGAAAGATACCCTACATGTTTGGATCGATAAACTGTTCAGTTTTGCCCAACTTGAGTTACTGATTGTATCGGTGTTGATCGGCATGTTTGCTATCGCTTTATTGCGGATTCAATATCAAATCCGATTCGAACGTCAGCGGCGTGAGGAGTCTGATCGCCAATTGTTGAATGCCTTGCAACGAATTACCCATTTGGAAGACTTGCCAACACTTGCAGTTCAGTCATCACCACATTTTGAACAAGATTTAAATCATGCTGAGCTGAAAAATAGACTTCAGGCTCCAGCCTCACTAGGCAATGCTCCTGGCAAATATCGCCATGTCGCCTCACTCGCTGATCAAGGTATGGCTGTCGAACAGATTGCCGAAGTTCTCAATATCTCCCTCCCTGAAGCGAATCAACTTGTTTCACTCGCCCGTTTAGCCCCTCGCCACAATTAAAACTATTTGTATGCTTTTTCGATTTATGATAACCGCTCTTACGTTCTAGCTCCCTCTTTTGATTCTAGCAACTACCACTAAATAATTTGTCCAGTCCTAAAGATTCTTACCCCTTTGGTCGAAAGGCTATGTAACAAAGGAGTTCATCATGAGTTCAGGAATCTATGCCGCCCTTAGCGGTGCTATCTCAAAAATGCAGGCTGTCGAAGTCGTATCGAATAATTTGAGTAACGTCAATACTGCTGGCTATAAAAAAGATCGACTCCATTTTGCTTCTGTCCTTGATGCCGCAACTCAAACACAACAAAGTAATGGTATGAATTATACCTATGTTCCTGAAACTGTAACGGATTTTACCGAAGGCGTAATGGAGTCTACCAGTAATGATCTTGATGTTGCAATTGACGGTGATGGCTTTTTCAAAATTAATCGTGATGGTTTATTTTATTATACTCGTTTGGGTAATTTCGATCGCGCCGCTGATGGAACAATGGTTACCCGCACTGGTGATGTTGTGCTGAGCGAAAACGGTAATCCAATTGTTCTACCAGAAGGGCCTATCAGTATTGATGAGGCTGGGTCGATTTTGGCTGCTGAAGGTGAAGTTGGAAAGATTGGTGTCTTTGATCCCGATATCAACTTGTTGGAAAAACGAGGCAATGGGCAGTTTTATTATAGTGGCAATGATACGGGGGTTCGTCAGAGTGATAATGGTCAAGTGATGCAGCGATATCTAGAGCGTTCCAACGTGAAATCAATGGAAGAAACTGTGATTATGATGACCAGTCTGCGCGCCTTTGAAAGTTATCAAAAAGCGATGAAAAATTACTATACGATTGATGCTAAAGCCGATGAAATTGGCTCGCTATAAAATTTTACTTGAAAAAAATACCGAAGTTTTAGGAGAAACCTTATGATCAGATCATTGTGGACGGCAGCAACCGGGATGGACTCCCAACAAACAAATCTTGATGTCATCGCCAATAATCTGGCCAATGTTAATACCAGTGGATTTAAGAAGAGTCGGGCTGATTTCCAAGAGTTGCTTTATCAGGTGAGTAAAACTCCAGGTAGCGCGACATCAGCCGATACCGTATCGCCAACTGGCATTCAAATTGGGTTAGGTTCAAGGACCGCTGCGGTGCAAAAGATCTTTAGTGTTGGCGATATGATGCAGACTGAAAACGAACTCGATCTTGCGATTGAGGGGCGTGGTTTTTTTCAGATTGATCTTCCCGATGGTTCTACCGCCTATACACGCTCTGGTGCATTGAAAAAAGATGGTGATGGCCGCTTAACTACTTCTGAGGGGTATTTGTTGACGCCACAAATTATTATCCCTGAAAATACCACCAGTATCTCTATCGGCCAGGATGGTACGGTGGATGTTTTTCTTGATGGTGACTCAACTGCAACTCAGATCGGTGTGATTGAGCTGGCGACGTTTAGTAATGAGTCTGGGCTGCGCAGCCTTGGTCGTAATCTGTACTCTGAAACCGTTTCATCTGGTGGCCCTACTACGGGTGTTCCCGGTGAAAATGGTTTGGGTGCCCTGTCTCAAGGTTATCTCGAAGGATCAAATGTTAGCGTTATGGAAGAGATGGTTAACATGATTGCCGCCCAGCGTGCCTATGAGGTAAACTCTAAAGCGATTCAAACATCCGATGAGATTTTACAAATGACCAATAATCTTGTATAGGGGCCATTGATTTGATTCGATTTGCACAAAGTTTTGTGTTTTTGATTTTTTTCCTACTTGGTAGTTACACGGTAGTTTTGGGGCAAAATATTGCCCTAAAATCTAGTGCTGTTATACCAAACTCGCAAATAACATTAGGCATGATTGCAGATCTTTCACCTGCCGCGCCGCAACTTGCTAACAAAAGAATTGCTCGTGCGCCCGCGCCCGCAAAGACTGTTGTCCTCAAGCGTGGACAAATAGAAAAAATTCTTCGTCAAAATAGTGTCGATATCTCTGCTCTTACCTGGTCGGGATCGAAGATCGTCAATGTTGTCGGTGCTAGCCAGAAGATCTCTTCAGACGATATTCAGCAACAAATTGACGCTTTTTTACGCGATGCAGAATTCCGCTTACCACATATAATTTTTGAATTTATTCCTCACTCACTTCCTGACACAATTATTTTACCCGTAGGTTCTCTACAGGTTGATGTTATTCCTGCGGTGAAAACAATTGTTGGTAGTCGCGGTTTTACTCTGATTTACCGTGTCGATGGTAGAACCATCAAAAATCTAGCTGTCCGTGGTCGATTGAACGCAAATAGTGAAGTTGTCGTTGTTCAGCAACCACTACGCCGCGGCGCAATTATTTCACAATCTGATGTTGACTTAGTTGGTCTAGATATTAGTAAGGCTCATGATCCGCTGTTTAAATTGTCTGATGTTGTTGGACTGCGGGTTGCTCGCAGTCTCCGTGCTGGACAGATTGTTGAACGAAAAAATATTGAATATCCACCTGTTGTTACAAAAGGTGATTTCGTTAGAATCATTGCTCAGCGCGGCAGTATGGTGCTAACAGCTTCAGGTGTTGCCCGCCAAGACGGACGCATGGGTGAAGTTATTCGTGTCCAAAATAGTAGTTCCCAAAAAGAGGTGCGTGGTCGGGTAATCGGCCCATCTAAAGTTAAGGTGGAATTTTGATATGAGATATATTTATGGAGTTGTACTCCTCATGGTAGCGACAGCGTGTGCCCCAATTGCTACGCACGAACCTATCTCAACGAAGCCTGTGACTGTTGAGCACCCAATGATTGAAGCGCCGACACCTAAAACGCCCGGTTCCTTGTGGACAACAGGCAACGGTAGTTTGTTTGTCGATAACCGCGCAGGTCAAATCGGAGATATCTTGACCGTTGCTATCTACGAGGTTGCCGAAGCCAATAAAGAAGCAACTACTTCAACGGGCAGAACGACCAGTGCTAGTGCTGATATTACTAGCTTGTTTGGTCTTGAATCTAATATTGCTAATATTAATAGTGCGATTGATCCAGCGAAGCTACTCAGTGCTGGCTATACCAACGATTTTAAGGGCTCAGGTAGCACCAGTCGTAAAGAGGATCTTGTTGCAACGTTAACCACGCGTGTTGTTGAGGTGTTGCCAAATGGAACGTTACGCATCTCGGGTAGTAAAAGCGTAACGGTTAACCATGAGCAGCAGTTGATCCAACTGTCGGGCATTGTTCGTCAGCAGGATATCTCGGCAGCAAATCTGATTGATTCAAAGTACATTCTCGATGCGAATATTATTTATACTGGAAAAGGGGTTATCGACGATAAGCAGAAACCCGGCTGGTTGTTGAGATTGTTAGATAACGTTAGCCCTTTTTAGCGGATGATGAATACTATGGATATTCAGATGGGAAAAAAACAACGCGTACTGATACATATACTAATTGTCACTGTCCTTATCGTGTTAGCGTCGCCAGCTTATTCAAGTCGAATCAAAGACTTGGCAGATATTGAAGGGGTGCGTAATAACCAATTGGTCGGTTATGGCCTTGTTGTTGGTTTAAATGGCACTGGAGACAGTTCGAGTACTGAATTTACCACTCAATCTCTAGTGAACATGATGGAACGACTTGGGATGCGAATAGATCGCACTAAGGTTAAGGTTGATAATGTCGCCGCCGTTATGGTAACTGCAAAGCTGCCCCCGTTTGCTAAGGTTGGAACGACCATAGACGTGCTCGTTTCATCAATTGGCGATGCGGATAGTCTTGTCGGTGGAACGCTGCTGATGACTCCGCTTAATGCTGCCGATGGCCAAGTGTACGCTGTTGCTCAGGGGCCGTTAGCTGTTGGTGCATTATCGTTTGGTGGTAAAGCTGCCAAGGTGCAAAAAAACCATCCAACGGTTGGTCGCATCCCTGGCGGTGCACTTGTTGAGCAGGAGGTTCCTTTTCATCTGCCACAAGATCCTATCTTAACGTACCGTTTGCGCAGTCCAGATTTTACAACTGTAACGAGAGTGGCCAAGGCGATCAATCAACATTTTGGTGAAGTTCTTGCCCGCCCTGTCGACAGTGCTGGCGTACGGATCACTATTGCCGATAATTACCTTAACTCCATGGTCGATTTTATTGCCCAAATTGAACGGATTGAAGTGCAGCCTGACATGCCAGCAAAAATCATTGTTAATGAACGAACTGGCACCATTGTCATGGGATCGAATGTGCGTATTTCAACTATCGCCGTTTCACACGGTAATCTTAATTTAGTGATTAGCGAATCGGCCATGGTTTCACAACCAGATGCTTTTTCCGATGGAGAGACAGCCACGGTGCCTACCTCAGATATTGTCGCAACCGAAGATGCTGGCAATCTCGTTGTGTTGCCAATGGGTGTTAATATTGGTGATGTTGCCCGAGCACTCAACTCTATTGGTGCGACACCTCGCGACCTGATCGCTATTTTTCAAGCTATTAAGGCGGCTGGTGCCTTGCATGCGGAGCTTGAAGTGTTGTAGAGGTCAATCTGTGGATCTTGTTGATTGTCAAAAAGGCCGTAACGCATTGCTCATGTGTTGCGGCCTTTTTAGTTTAATTTCTATCAATTTGATATTATCCCGTGACTGTGCTGATTTTTTGCGATGTGAGTGTTTGTTTGTTCTTTGCTTGTCTCAACATGGCTAACCTCTCTTAATTTCAGGTAGTTTTCAAATATAGTATTGCGTAATTTCCTGTGTGGATTTATTGTGAGAAATGCTTTAGTATGTCGTGTTTCTAATGTACAGGTAGTTCCACTAACCATTCGACCGTTTTTTACCGTTAATATCAACTTAGAATTTAGGAGAAATTATGAAGATGGCTAGCCGCTATGTGTTTTGTGTTGTGATGATGTTGTTTGTTGTAACAGGGTGCGCAAGTACGAAACTTGTTTCTAGTTGGACACAAGAAGGTTTTTCTGGTCCCGCCCTCAAAAAAGTTCTCGTGCTCGCTGTGGCTAAAGAAGATCTTCAGCGTCGCCTTTACGAAGATTCCTTTGTTGCAAAATTAAAAGCTGAAGGGGGCGATGCCGTCGCAAGCTATACATTGGTGGCAAATCTCGATGGTGGTAAAGAGCAGAATAAACAACGAATTCAACAAGCGGTAAAGAGCTCGGCTGCTGATAGTGTTTTGATAGCGACACTTGTTGGGGTTGAAAAAAATGAGCAATATGTTGCCGCTCCTCCCGTTTATATCCCTCAACGTGGCGGTGCATACGGTATGTACGGTTATTATGGCCGCAGTTACGAGATGATTTACCATCCTGGTTATACAATTGAAAGCACGACGGTAAAGCTTAACACAACGGTGTTTCGTACCGAAACTGAAGAGATGTTGTGGGCCGGTGATACCCGAAGCTATAACCCAACTTCAGTACGAACCATTATTGAAGATAATATAAAGGTTATCAGTGCTGCGATGAAAAAAGATGGACTCATCTGATTAGACGTTCTGAACCACAAGTGAAGCACCCTGTGAATTGCAGGGTGCTTTTTTACTTATTTACTGGATATTCAAGGTTGAAATAATGCTACGTCATCAAGCGAGTCGGTACCGTTTTCTGAATTGTGTTGCACTTTTTTTGTGCGCTGTATTGTTAGCCAGTTGTGCGAAGGTTGGGCCGAACTATAAACAACCAGCTTTTGCACAAGAGGTGCAGTTAAGTGTTGTTGATGGTGAGTTTACCGGCTTAGTGCCTCAGCAGGCCGACATTCAATACTGGTGGCGGATATTTAACGACCCAACATTGAATTTATTGATTAACGAAGCAATTTCAAACAATATTGATATCAAAGTTGCTCTATCAAGTATTTATGAGTCGCGGGCGCAATATGGTGTAACACGATCGCGGTTATTACCCGCCATTGATGGCGCGGCCTCAGTGGCGCGTGGTCGTCAAAGTGATGCTGGAACAGGCATTGACCGTAGTAGCTTTACACAATATGCCGTTGGTGTAGATGCCTCATGGGAAATTGATCTATGGGGAAAAATACGTCGTAGCATCGAAGCCTCAGAAGCTGAATATCAAGCAACTGAAGAACAATTGAATGATCTCCTCATCTCCGTATGTGCCGATGTCGCACGGCGTTACTTTATGATTCGCACCTTGCAATCACAGGTTGCGATAACGGTAAAAAATATCGATAGTCAGAAAATTATCTTAAAAATGGTTCAAGACCGTCGCGCCGCAGGGATTAGTTCAGGTCTCGAAGAGAATCAATCTATGCAGGTGTATTCAACGACTCAAACCTATTTGCCGTCGCTGAGAACTGAGCTGTCAAATAATATCAATAGGTTGAGTTTTTTGCTTGGCCAACCGACAGGCTACGTGAACGACCTTCTTACCCCTTTGGCCGATGTTCCATTGCCGCCTGAAGATGTTGCCATTGACATTCCCGCTGATCGGTTACGCTTACGACCTGATGTACGGCAAGCAGAACGTCTGTTGATCGCACAAACAGCCCGTGTTGGTGTTGCAACAGCTGAGCTGTACCCGACACTTTCATTGTTTGGCTCTCTTGGGACAGGTGCTCTAAGTATTGGCGATCTTTTTAGTAGTGGATCGAGCCAGTTTTCTCTTGGCCCTTCCGTCAAAATGAATCTGTTTAATCGTAATGATCTTCGTCAGCAGATTATCGTTGAGGATGAGCGGGCTAAACAGGCTCTTTATCATTATGAGATGACTGTGTTGCTTGCGGTCGAAGAGATAGAAAATGCCTTGGTTGCCTACCACGAGCAACAAATCCAGTTACGTTCTCTCAACAATGCTCAAATTGCAGCACAATTGGTGATGGACAAATCTCAAGATCTGTACCGTTCGGGCTTAATCGATTTTCAAGTTGTGTTAGATGCAGAACGTACCCTTCTTGAGATGGAAAACAACTATGAAGCAGGCCGAGGTAACACCTCTATTTATCTTGCTGATCTGTACCGCGCCTTAGCGGGTGGCTGGGAAAATAGCCGTGATTTAGTCAACTGATCGTTGGTTGTTTGAACAGTTACTACGGGAACATTTTATTAAAAATTAGTGTTCTGGCAATGTGCACTTTGTGAGTTTGCATGGCTGGGGTGCTAGTTAAATTCGGAGAATTCAATGCGTCAAAGCTGTCGAATCGTATTTGCACTCATTTTTGTTTTGCTTCTAACTTCGTGTCAGGCTAAAGAAGAGATTGTCGCACCAAAACCGCCAACGGTTACGGTGGCAGCGCCTATGGTGAAAGAGGTGACACGGTATATCTACTTTACTGGATTTACTGCGCCAACAGCTCAAATTGATCTGATGGCACGGGTAGAGGGTGAGCTTACCAGTATTGGATATAAGGCCGGCAGTTTGGTCGAAAAAGGTGCGACACTGTTTACCCTCGATCCACGACAATTTCAGGCACGGTTGGAGCAAGCGCAATCGAATCTGTCAGTTTTGCAAGCAGAACGTGATTTGGCTGATGCGGCATATAAGCGACATCAGCAGGCTTTTGAAACAGAAGCTGTCAGTGAAATGGTTCTCTTGCAAGCTAAAGCTGATTTCGTCAAAGCGACATCCGCTGTAAAAGGGGCACACGCAGAGATTGACAATGCCAAACTCGATCTTTCCTACACCCGCATTAAGGCGCCCATTGCCGGTAAAATGAGTCGAAATCTCGTAGATGTTGGCAATCTTGTTGGTGCCGCTGGCAGTACAACTCAGCTAGCGACGTTGGTGGCATTTGATCCCATCTATGTCTATTTCAATATTGATGAAGCGGCATTTATGCAATACAAAAAAAATCACCCCACGCGCCAAAAACATAGTGATCAAGGCAATGTCGAGATGGTTGAAGTGCAGTTGAGTCTTGAAGGGCAGAAGGATTATCCCTATATCGGTTTTGTTGATTATCAAGATCCGACGGTTGACCGCGAAACAGGAACCATTCAAGTGCGTGGCCGGTTCGAAAACAGTGATTTTTTCATCACCCCAGGCCAATTTGCTAAAGTTCGTTTGCCACTATTTACCAATCCTGAAACTCTCCTTGTTCCTGAAGTAGCACTCGGAACCGATCAGCGTGGTCGTTTCTTAATGGTGGTTGATCGTGACAACAAGGTTCAGTATCGACTCGTGACTGTCGGTCAAAGTATGTTGGATGGCTCCGTTGTTATCACCGAAGGGATACAGCGCAGTGCTCAGGTGATCATTAATGGCTTGCAGCGGGTTCGGGTTGGCATGGTGGTAACACCACAACAGCGCGATGCGACACAGCATGCTGTCGACCAGTTTGCAAAATAGGGGGATAAAAAGAGATGAGTAAGTTTTTTATCAACCGACCTATCTTTGCTGCGGTGATCTCAATTCTCATTGTGTTGACAGGCTTCATTTCGATGAACTCTCTTCCAATCTCACAATATCCAGAGTTGGCACCACCCAACATTGCTGTCACTGCCGCCTATCCTGGGGCCAATGCTGCCATTATTGCCGATGCTGTAGCTGGGCCAATTGAAAAAGAGGTCAATGGAGTCGAGGGGATGATTTATATGAAATCAACCTCGACCAATTCTGGCACTTACACTCTGAACGTAACCTTCGAGTCAGGTACCGATCCCGATATGGCCTCGGTATTTGTGCAAAACCGTGTTGCCGCAGCGATGTCATCACTGCCCTCAGAGGTGACTCAGCTAGGTGTTAAAACAAAGAAAAAATCAACCTCGATGGTGTTGTTGATCTCTTTGACCTCACCGAGCGGTGAATACGATAAATATTTTTTAAGTAACTATATTACCCTGCGTCTAAAGGATGAAATCTCACGATTAGAAGGTGTTGGCGATGTGAGTACCTTTGGTGCTGGCGATTACGCCATGCGTATCTGGTTGAACCCTACCAAGCTTAAGGCCAGAGGGTTAACAACGGGCGACGTAACCAAAGCACTGAAGAGTCAAAATGTTCAGGTTGCCGCAGGTAAGATTGGTGCCGCACCGGCTCCCGATAACGTTGCCTTTGAGTATACCATTAACGTTCAAGGGCGACTTTCAGAACTAAGCCAATTTGAGGATGTGATTATCAAGCGAGGCGAGGGGGGAAGGTTCACCCGTCTAAAAGATGTCGCCCGAGTTGAACTGGCCAGCCAAGATTATTCGTTAAATATCTTTCTTGATAATGAGCAAGCTGCAGGCATGATGATCTATCAACTGCCCGGTGCCAATGCGTTAGACCTTGCTGCGGCGATAAAAACCAAGATGGAGGAACTCAGTCAAGTTTTTCCACCCGGATTAGAATACGAGATTCCGTTTGATACCACGGTCTTTGTCGAAAGCTCCATTGATGAAGTTATTGTGACGCTGTTTATCGCTATTTTACTGGTGTTTGCGACAATTTTTATATTTTTACAGGATTGGCGAGCGACTCTTATTCCTGCCGTGGCGATCCCTGTATCGTTGATCGGTACGTTTGGGATCATGTTGTCACTGGGATTTTCAATCAACATGATTACCCTGTTCGGCCTTGTTTTGGCGATAGGAATTGTAGTTGATGATGCTATTGTTGTGGTTGAAAACAGTGTGCGAAATATTGATGAGCATGGTTTGCCACCTAAAGAGGCTGCGATTCGCGCTATGGATGAAGTCGCTGGCCCTGTTGTCGCAACCACGTTGGTACTGTTAGCAGTGTTTGTTCCCACCGCTTTTATGGGCGGGATTACGGGGGAGATCTATCGACAATTTGCGTTGACAATTTCTGCGGCAACCTTGATCTCTTCGATCAATGCTCTAACCATGAGTCCTGCACTCTGTGCGTTATTATTACGCCCAACTTCGAAGAAAAAAAATATCCTATTTCGTAAATTTGATGCAGGGTTTGATGTTGCAACGACAGGATATATGAAGTTGGTTAGAGGTGGATTGCGAAAAACATTTATCATGCTGGTGATCTTTGCGGTAATTTCAGCGGCTGGATTTTGGGGCTTTATTAAGCTCCCCGGTGGATTTATTCCTACAGAAGATCAAGGCTATGCCATGGCTACGGTCCAGTTGCCCGATGGCGCATCGTTCAACCGTACCGATAAAGTTGTTGCAAGCATCACCGAAAAAATCGTTGAAATTGGTGGAGTATCCAGTGTTACCAGTGTTCCAGGCTTTTCCATTCTCGATGGCGCTGCCGCTTCGAATAGTGGCACCTTTTTTATCATGTTTGATACCTTCGAGCAGCGAAATCCTGAAGGATATACTCTCGCTTATATTATGGGAGAATTACGTAAGATTGCTGCACAGACACAAGATGGCATCATGATGTCATTTCCGCCGCCGCCGATAATGGGGCTCGGTTCGACAGGGGGTTTTTCATTACAATTGGAAGACCGTGCTGGGGTTGGCTTTAACACCTTAGGTGAAGTGACGCGTGATTTTTATATGTCCGCCAGTGAGGATCCAAGAATAGCCTCCTCCTTTTCCACATTTCGAGCCAATGTGCCCCAGTTGTTTGCTGAAGTGAACCGTACGAAGATACAAGATTTAGATGTTCCGCTCTCAGAAGTATTTTCTGCATTACAAACTTATTTAGGCTCAAGTTATGTGAACGACTTTAACAAGTTTAATCGTACTTTTCAGGTGCGTGTTCAGGCTAGCTCAGATTTTCGCACAAAAGTTCGCGACATTGGTGCCATCGAGGTTCGTTCCAATAAAGGAAAAATGATTCCACTGGCAACACTGCTAACCATAAATCCAGACTTTGGCCCCATGGTTGTCAACCGCTTTAATATGTACCCATCGGCAACAATTAGTGGTTCAGGTGCCGCAGGAATCAGTTCAGGTGAAACCTTGCAGGTGATTGAAGATCTTGCTCAGGCAACATTGCCGAGTTCAATGGGGATCGACTGGAGTGATATGTCCTATCAGGAGAAAACTGCCAGTAATCCACTACCAATTTTTATGATGTGTATCATTTTTACCTACTTGGTGCTCTGTGCTCAGTATGAAAGTTGGAGTATTTCGTTGTGTATCATTATGACCGTTACTTTAGGGTTGTTTGGTACCGTGGCCGGGGTGATGGCGCGCTCGATGGATAACAATGTTTACACTCAAATCGGCATTGTGCTCCTTATCGCCTTAGTGTGTAAAAATGCGATTTTGATTGTTGAATTTGCTGTCGAACAACGCAAAGGGGGGCGGTCACTGTTCGACGCTGCCGCCGAAGCAGCTCGGTTGCGTTTTCGTCCCATTCTCATGACATCGTTAGCATTTATCCTCGGCACCTTCCCGTTAGTTATCGCCAGCGGTGCGGGGGCTGCAAGTCGTCAAGCATTAGGGACTGCGGTTTTCTACGGCATGATTTCAGCGACAGCGTTCGGTGTTGTTTTTGTTCCAGTGTTCTATTTGATTATTGCTCGTTTGTCAGAAAAGTTTAGCAAACAGCCCGCTGTTGTTAGCGATTCGAGTAACGATTTAGTTGAATAAGTAGCATCGTCAATTGACGATTTCTTTAGTGAAATAGGAGGATGTTTTGAAGCGTAACTTATTAGTGGTGTTAATGGTACTGGTCTTTGCCGTGAGTGTTCATGCCGAAGATGTAACAACTGTAGAAGCAGAGAGTAGCGATATCGCCGAAAACCTTGACTTGAATGCTGTTGCTTCAGTGTTTGGCGAAGCGGAAAACCTTGAGGATTTTGAAAAGAAATTAAACGATCCAGATACACAGATTTCGAACCTTGACCTCAACGAAGACGGCGAGGTTGATTATTTACGGGTGATTGAGACCTCAAAAGGCGATACCCACTTGGTAACTATTCAGGCCGTTATTGCGGAAGACAAATATCAAGATGTTGCCACTGTTGATGTTGAAAAGGATAGTGTCCAGGTCGTTGGTGATGTGGCGATGTACGGTCCCAGTTATATTGTTGAGCCAGTGTACGTCCATTCCCCAGTGATCTTTGTGTTTTTCTGGGGGCCATTGTACCACCCTTGGCATTCGCCATACTATTGGGGTTACTACCCTCCATATTACCGCCCGTGGCGTCCTTATCCACGTGCTCACTATCATCGCAATGTTAACGTTCATATTAATGTGAATAATACCTACAATGTGACTTCAGTGCGTAAGAGTAAAACCTCAGTAGAATTGAGTAAGAGGTCGCGCCGTAGCGATGCGAAACTGAAGCGATCGGATCGCCAAGGTGTTCAACGTCCAGTTGCTACAACGGGTAAGAAGGTCCAAGCTGACTGGACACCGCCAACTGAGCGTGGAGCCGAGTTGGTAGAGAGTGGTAAGAAAAAAGTGACCGTTCCCGCTAAAAAAGGTTCTCAACTCATTGATGAAGGACGTGGACAAGGAGTTGAGGCGGTAAAAAAAGAGATTCGTACTCCTGCACCAGTGAGAAAAACACCTGCTGCACCGGCAAGAAATCTTCCTGCTCGGCCGAGCGGCCAAGTGCGCAGCAACCTGCTTGGTCGTTAATTTGAGGTAGTCATTTTGTTATAGATAATCACGAACAGGACAAGGGCAACCTTGTCCTGTTCGTTTATGACCAATGGTCGGCAATGTACTCCGAAGCTTCTTTAATATTTAGCTCTTTCGTGCCGCCACCTGTGCGAAGGAAAAATTTTGTATCTTTGCGTTCCTCTACAAATACAGCTTTGGACGCTTTAATGACTAGAATGTGGCATATCTCCATGGTGTTAATGGTGTGAAAAAGAATCGTGACCTTGCTGCATTGAGGGGTACCGAGTTTGCTGGCGATTGCGGTCATGATTGCCACCTCAAAACCATCCCTGTTTTTTGTTTTTAAGGTTGTAAAATCCTTTTCTAAACCAACAGCCTCACCATCATCATTGATGCCGATAAGGAGGCAGCCGCCCTCGCTATTCATGAAAGCTGCAATGGTTTTTAGCACAGAATGCTCAAGCGCCTTGTTGACACCGTTTTGTTTGTGATCCCAACGAAAGCTCGATTTAAATTCAACGCGATCGTTTTCACCGTGAGAGATCAACGCGGTCAAGTCGTCGCGCACCATATTGCGTAGTGCCTCGATACTGCTTTTGTTAATGAAGTAACGGTGTAACACAACGTAAAAGAATGCTCCGACAATCACTCCGATTGCACCAAAAAACAAAGTGCCTTGTAGGCGACCACCGTAGAGCGTTTTAAAAAATTTGTGGATCACATAGTGAGTTGCGGAATCAAATTCCACGAACTTAGTTGTTGAACCATTGCTAAACTCGTAGTAACTCAAAAAATCGTGGACAGGGTAAAAGATGAAAATACTCGATAAAAATCCTAACAGGATAAATAGCCACGCATAAGGTCGAAGATTCATAGAATAGAAAGCCTTTTGTTGTTTTTAAGGTTGAGACACACGTTGTGCATGCTGTTATTTAATAATAGATTCACGATAATAACAAAAGGTAAATGTCTATTTGTTTG
>NBLY01000046.1 GCA_002084665.1 Desulfobacteraceae bacterium 4572_35.2
CGTTGGGGTTTCCCAGAACGTGACAGTTCGGTTTCTTTGTGCGGATTAAAACTGTACGGCTATATGGAAATTTACACCATGGCTAACATTGTTACGGTTGTCTTGTTGACAGTATTCATAGCGCAGAAGGCAGGCACAATTATCTGATGACAACGCCCTTATCTCTGCTCCGACAAGTAGGCTATTTTCTGCAGCATCGCGCCCAGCGGTATTAAATGGTAGTTGGGTATCAACGAATTGAGATTTAATGGTTTCTCCATCAGAGTTAAATTCGTGCGACCATTCTGAGTAGAGCGTTGTTTGTAAGATCATATCTTGACAGTATATCTGGCGACCAATGCGACAGGAGAGTTGACTTTGTAAGAAATGGCTGCGTTGGCTGTCGATGGATAAGTTAAGCCCGTTAGCATCTTTTTCCGTAAAATCTTCTTCACGTAAAGTGCCGCCACTTAAGCTAAGGACTGGATCAAATATCCAATCAGAAGCTGTCATAGTATATCCACAACTCACTAGCCCTGCAAAATCGTATGCAGTGTGATCTGCCGTAGCGTCACGTTGCATAAAGGTGATGTCCCGCTCGTATGTCATCGCTATATGACTGCTATTGATTATTGCATCAAAGTGCAAACCTGTTGCGCTACGACTATCATGCCAGCCCGCATACAGATATCCTCCAAAAGTTTCATTCTCACCATCTGCGGCACTACCCGTGACACTGTATCTACTTTTTGTGGCAGACATTGCCGCACCTACCAGTAGGTTATCATCTACATGGTCAAGCCCTAGGATAAAACCAGCTTGTGATTGACGTGTTTTGTTATAAAAACCATTGCTGCCGAAATCCTTACGTTTGCCAATTGCGCTAAACCACAGTGTAGGCGAACTATTATTTGCACCTTTACTGCTTGGGTTACTCTTAAACAGGTAATGATGGTTGATGTGCGTATCAATCTGCCGCAAACATTGCTTTGCTTCATCCAAACTTATAGCTGTCGATATCCCAGCAATACGCGGAGTCATGGCAATTAATGAAGCATCAAGTCGAGCTGCAGTCATGGTTAAATCAAGAGTATTCAGCACCGTTGCCAAGTCGCCATGAGCAACAGGACGTATAGTATCTAAAGTGGTAGCTATACTGCGGGTATAGGGCGAACTCAGGCTGAAATAGCTGCGCCGATCTACGTCAAGCATCAAGGTATTGGAATCGGTGGGTGTTATTGCCACATGAAGAACCGCACTGCTATTTAATGATTCAAATTCACCAAAAATGTTTTGCGCATCAAGAATATGATATGAGCCATTTGTTGCATATCCATAGGGTAATACCACCAGAGAGCCCGCAAGATCAGCCGTTCCTGTCACGGTTAACAGGTCTGCAACGCCATCCCCAACTTCAATTTCCAGCACGCCTGTGGCGTCCTGAATAAAATCACCATTTACGGTTAACTTTCCAATCGAATTTCCCGGCGCAACACAGCCAGAATTAGTTACTGTGCCAATCAACAATCCAGAACCACCCAGTGTCCCGATCCGAGCAATGGTAGCATCTCCGCCAATTTGGATATTGTTGAAATCTGAGTCGCCATCAAGTTGCCAGTTTTCACCTGCCATTGTCAGTGATTCTACCCCTAGAAAACTTTCATCTTCCTTCCCATCCCCGAGTAATAGCAATGAATCATCAGCACCAAACAATTTAACCGCACCAATCAAGTTGGAATTCAGTGTTACTGGTGCTTTCATGAGGGGCTGTGGACACAATGGAGCCGGTGTCACCTTTTATTCCGCCTTTTGACTGGGCAATGATTTTGCCACTATTGGTTACAGTGATAGGATTCTTACCATTAGCAACCCAGATACCGAAGGCAAGCGCTTGGTCAGCGTTGGTGATCGCGTCTGCCTGCAATAATCCGTTATTGGTTACCTGCCCACCCTGCAAACATACGGCGTAGGCAATAGCTTGTTTGCCTTGGCTAGCGGATTTCACCTTAATGTTCTGGTTGTTGGTCACTCGACCACCTGCTCCACCCCACAGATAAATTCCACGAGCAAAAGTCATTTCATTGTCACTGACGGCTTCTATAATAATGTCTGAATTGACATCAACGCTACTGGCTGGAGCACCCCATAAATCTACGCCATGGGCATTGAGCACCCCGCCGCTACTCCATTTTTGCACATCTGGTGAGGTTTCAACGGATAACTGATAGTTGGTACCGCTCCATGGGTTAGCAATCAGATAACTACTTTCCAATAAGACAGCAGCGGAGGTGTAACCAATATCCATGTAACCATCATTAGCCCAGGAAGTTCCCCAACTATTGCGCAACGTCCAAGTTCCAAGACCATCGGCATCGTGGTCATCATTCCAACCGACTAGAGCGGTTAAGTGGTTGGTGGCAGTATAATAGGGGAGTACTGCCTGGACCACGGTATAGTTATTATTAAAAATACCCCCGTCATATTCTATAAAGTTATCATCGGCCAAAACAGAAGCATCTACAGCACCAATGTTTGCCAACACCCGTTTAGTAGTTTCTATATCGTTGATAGGAATACGATACCAATCGGTAAAGATGGTTCGAGGGTCGTCCCAGTGGGAATTGTCACTGGGTTGGGTAACTGTATAGGGGAAATCCCTCTCCAAGGACACGCCATATTGTGTTAATGACGTTAATTCTTCGAACTCGTAACCGGCACCATCACATCCGTAAAAATCATCATAATGGGAAGACAAATTCCACAAAATAAACGCTTCAGAAAAATCCACAGCTTGATCATCATATAGGTCATTGGCAACATTGTAGCTACTTTCAGCTGCGGCAATAGCCCCAAAACTGTAACAACCGCCACAATTACCCTGATCTCTTACCGCACCAATATAACTGTGGCCATTGATATCGCGAAGATCAAATGACGTTGGCAATGCCGACGCTAAGACGGGTGTCGCTATCGACAACAAAAGCAATAAACCTACAAACAACAAAACAATTATACATGATGTCTGGATGTCATTTTTCCCCATACCTGCTCCTCTTTTATCTGTCTAATGTTGCGTTTTTTGGAATAAAAATCAATTCAGACCAGATATATTTGTTATTGAATTCTCAACGGGGGGGATTGGTACTTTGTTACAGCGCATCGGTCAAAACAATACCGACACCTATTCGGTTCACCGAGGCATCATAGTCGATGAGGCTTTCTCCGTAGCCGTTGAAATATTGAACATAGCCTTTTAGGTGCTGAGTGAGAGGGAAGGTCCAATCGAGTTGAACAGCGCCTTTATTGCCCGAACCACGCAAATTGTTACGCAGCATTAGTGAAAAAACGTGTTCATCGAGTTTGTAGGCCGCTGTAATTTCGCCATAGCCCATAAAGCGATCAATGTCAGGATTGTCATCGCCGGAAGGATCGGTAGTTGAACTTTTCTTATCTTCGGGTAGGCGGTACCACGGCTTGAAGGCTATGGCAAAGTTGCCGCGCTCAAAGACTGAATGGAGATAGACGCGGTTCCAGCTACGTGAGCGTGATCCGCCCTGACCATTTGATTGATGGACAACGCCAAAGGTGTTGTAGGTGTTTTGAAAACCGAGGAATTTTCGTTTTCCTTGAAAGGCTAGGAATATCTCTGGTTCATGGTTTGAGTCACGAAATGGGCTGGAGTAGGTATCGTTATAAGCCTGCCAAAACGATATGTTGGTGTAGGCACCCCATAGATCAGCATCACCGATGATGTCATTCCAGATAAAGGGGCGACCATTAGTATTATTGTTGTATGTGACAGGCAGTAGGTAGTTGCGCCGGTGTGCTGTGAGGGTAAACGGGTTGTATCCTCCCGCTTCTTCTGTATTGAGGCGTTGCTCCAATAAGCTGACAGGTTGGTCTTTTTTAGCATTTTGAGCGATGGTGCGTTCAATCGTCGTTCGCCCAGTCATCGTTGCGCAGCGTTGACGGAGCTCACCGAGACTAAGCTCGTCAAAAAGGCCACTTTCCATGGCCGAGATCATACAGTAGCTTGGGATTAAAGTGGTTGTCCAATTGGGATCATGGCAGGATTAATACCACGGTTGTTCGTTATGGTAGCAGTCTCTTTCCCGGTGAGGGTTGCTGCGACATCTGCTTCAGGCTGTTAACTCGTTTTGACAATCCGCTACTACTGCGGCGCAGGTAGTGGTCTGCCTTAGTGGGCGGCTGTAAATAGTGAAATGTTTTATCAAACAGGTGTGGATTGTCAAAGTGGTCACGGCCAATGAGAGTGATGGGCTGGTGACCTCGTTGGCGCATGCTGCCGACAGATTTAATCCCCATCGAGTACAGCATGGCTGCTTCTGCGCGCGTGGTGTTAGGGACGATCCCTTGAGCGTTGAATAGACTGCTGGTATGGCCCTTCTCGTCGACCAGCTGTTCAAGGTCACTGTAGGGACGCAGCTGATACGATTGCTGGACTGGAACGTTTTTACCCGCTGCTGATACGTGTAAGATCTGATGGCTGTCGGAAAGGGTAAACTCTAGTCGTTGCCGTTCCTCGTGTTGTGGCAGGTGTTGTAAGATTTGAGCACCACGCTCAGGCTGTTTGAGGTTTTCAGTGTCAAACAACGCGTCGTTGGGGATAAAGCCGTGGTAACAACCGCAGTTTTTGATGAGGTCAACCATCGCTAGTTCGCCCGTTCTGGTCAAGGTGTAGCGCAGAGTGAAGCCATCCATGTTGCCACGCGCCCACCATGGTGTTTTTTTGCTGTGATTGCTGGCATACCAAAACACATAGTTGATTTGAATGGTTGGTTGCCCCTGTAGCAAGGTATGCGAGGTGTAGTAATAAACGGTTGGCTGCTGACTATCGATACTGATGCTGCCATTGTTGCGGCGGACTCGGCCGATTAAGCTGTTAGTACCATTTTCGCGGTCGATAAGTTGATGTAGGGTTGGTGCCCAACTGTGAGCAATCCGTTGCATGTCTGCTGAACTGAGTAGCGAGGTGCTGATCCAGTTGTCGCGGGTGGATTTTAAAATAGCCCTCATCACTTTGTGGGATAGCGGTCGGCGCACTTGCGGACTGTAGGTGATGCTGGTTTTGGTCTGTAGTGAGGGATCGTAGGTTTGAACTCTTTGTTGTGTTTTGAGGTGAGCGCGATGGGTTGATGAGCTGACAAACCACGCTGCTACTTGGTTGAATGTTTGACGTAAAAACTTTGACGAACATCGAGAAATTTTCGCTTTTAACGCCCCTAAAGATGGCGAGCTTGCCCATTGTTGGCTAAGGCGTTGTTGTTCAGCACTCGGCAAGCGGTTTAGTTCGCGATAGCGACCCTCAAGGTCGAGCTGTTGCAACTGGTGGACAATCTGTCGTTGTTGCTCAGGGCGTTCAAATAGAGAAGCTGCTGCGGCATAAAAGCGATTGCTGCGTAGGAAGGGGTAGCCGCCAATTCGCGCGCTGGCGGCATCGTAAATATTGTTGTTTGAGAAGCTTTGTTCCATGTCGTGCCACAACTCGACACAGCTGGTGTCGCTTTCGACAGCATTGTTCCGGTGCGGCGTGGCCGTTGTGCAGCCGATGGGCAGCAATAAGCATAGCGTAGTGATAGCGTTAACTACTGTACGGGGCAGCGATGACCCAATGGAACATGATGACATAGAAACTCCTCTTGAAAAATCTGAATCTATGGAACGTGGTGAATAGACAAGGTGAAACAATTTACTGACTTTAGAATATTAGCCTTTCGTTAGATTGTTTTCAATGAAATTGACGTTGTCGCCTTGCAAGGAGTGTGGTAAATTTTCTGGTCATTTTAATCGTTTTTATTTTTATTGCTGGTCTTCGCTGCGGGCTAAGATCAACATTGTCAATACGAAACTCATTACTTTAAATCGGAGAATCTTGATGATCCGTTCCATATCTAAGAAAATCTTTGGTAGCCAAAACGATCGTGAACTCAAGCGGCTGCAAAAAGTGGTCGTGCAAATCAATGAGCTAGAAGAACAGACTAAGGCTCTTGATGATGTGGCATTACAAGCCAAAACAGATGAGTTTAAGCAGCGTTACGCTGATGGTGAGAGCCTCGACGCTTTATTGCCTGAAGCCTTTGCTGTGGTGCGTGAAGCAGCGTGGCGGGTGTTGGGAATGCGCCATTTCGATGTGCAGTTGATCGGTGGCATGGTGCTGAATGCTGGCAAAATTGCTGAGATGAAAACTGGTGAGGGTAAAACCTTGGTGGCAACTCTTGCTACCTACTTGAATGCGCTGAGCGGTAAAGGGGTTCATGTTATTACCGTTAACGATTATCTCGCCAGTCGTGACTCGGAATGGATGGGCAAGGTTCACCGTTTTTTAGGGCTTTCCATTGGCTGCATTGTCCATGGCATTACCGACGAAGAGCGCAGCGCGGCTTACCAAGCCGATATCACCTACGGTACCAATAACGAGTTTGGCTTCGATTACCTGCGCGATAACATGAAGTTTGAGTTGAGCGATTACGTTCAACGCGAATTGAACTTTGCCATCGTTGATGAGGTTGACTCGATTCTCATTGATGAAGCTAGAACCCCATTGATTATTTCAGGGCCAAGTGAGGCATCTAGTGATCTTTACTATCGTGTTAATGAGATTATCCCACGCTTGAAAAAAGGGGAGATGATTGAGCATCGCGATGGCAAGATTGGCCAAAGCTCGCGCGAGTTCACCGGTGATTATACCGTCGATGAAAAAGCTAAGTCAGCGACATTGACTGAAGAGGGTGTTTCTTCGGTTGAAAAAATTCTTGGTATCGAAAATCTGTATGATCCTCGTCATATTGAGGTGCTGCACCATGTCAATCAGGCCTTAAAGGCCCACGCCTTATTTAAGAATGAGGTCGATTATGTGGTGAAAGAGGGTGAGGTGATGATTGTTGATGAATTCACCGGTCGTTTAATGCCAGGTCGGCGTTGGAGCGATGGTCTTCATCAAGCAGTCGAAGCTAAGGAGGGGGTGAAGATTGAAAGCGAGAATCAAACTCTCGCAACGATCACCTTCCAAAATTACTTCCGTATGTACGACAAGTTAGCGGGGATGACCGGTACGGCGGATACCGAAGCAGCTGAATTTGCTGAGATCTACAAGCTTGATGTGGTGGTGATTCCAACCAACCAGCCCAGCCAGCGTGAAGATCAATCTGATGTGATCTATAAAAGTGAGCAGGAGAAGTTCAACGCGGTTATTGAAGATATTTGTCAGAGCCATGCTGAGGGGCAGCCTGTTCTGGTGGGTACTATCTCTATCGAAAACTCGGAGCGCTTAGCGAAACAACTGAAAAAAACGGGCGTGCCGCACCATGTGTTGAATGCTAAGCATCATGAGCAAGAAGCGGAGATTATCTCGCAAGCGGGTCGTAGCGGTTCTGTTACTATCGCCACTAATATGGCAGGTCGTGGAACGGATATTGTTCTCGGTGGTAACGCTGAGATGCTTGCTAGGGCAGCCGTGAATGGTGATGTTGATGATGAGCGTTATCCAGCGTTGCTTGAAGAGTTCACCACCGAGTGTGCCGCAGAAAAAGTGAAGGTTATTGCTGCAGGTGGTTTGTATATCCTCGGCACCGAGCGCCATGAATCGCGTCGAATCGATAATCAGCTTCGTGGCCGTGCGGGTCGTCAGGGTGATCCTGGTGCGAGCCGGTTCTATATGAGTCTTGACGATGATCTGTTGCGTATCTTCGGTAGTCATCGTGTGGCCTTCATCATGGAAAAGCTCAAGATTCCTGAAAATGAGCCGATTGAGCACGGTATTATCTCACGCGCGATTGAAAATGCGCAGAAGAAGGTTGAGGGGCATAACTTCGATATTCGTAAACATTTGATTGAGTATGATGATGTTATGAACCGCCAGCGTGAAGTGATCTATGATCAGCGCCGTGAGGTGTTGGCCGGAGAAAATATTCGCGGCACCTATAACGCAATTATTGAAGAGATGGTGGAGGATATTGTCGCCACCTTCTGTCCCGAAAAAACAGCGCCGGCTGACTGGAATATGACCAGCCTTGTGGCCGATTATGCATCACAATTTAATTTTGAGCCGAACCTTCCAGATGTCGCGACCAAAGGGGATACTGAACTGCTCAATGAGCAGCTCAAAAAACAGGTGTTTGGTCGTCTTCTTGAGAAAGAGGCTGAATTTACCCCTGAGGTGCTTGAGCATCTGATGACCGTGCTGTTGTTACAAGTGATTGATAGTCAATGGAAAGATCACTTGTTGTCAATTGACCACCTCAAAGAGGGGATTGGCTTGCGTGGTTACGCTCAAAAGGATCCCAAGGAGGAGTACAAGCGCGAAGCCTACAGTCTGTTTATGGAGATGATGGGTCGTATCCGTCAAGAGGTGCTGCAGAAGTTGTTCATGATTCAATTGGTGCAACAGGATGATGTTGAGCGGATGGAAGCGGAACAGAAAAAACGTAAAATCATCATCAATCGTAGTGATGAGGCAGATAAGCCGGCGCAACCTGTTATCCGCGATGAAGACAAGGTTGGTCGTAACGATCCATGTCCTTGCGGTAGTGGTAAAAAATATAAAAAATGCTGCGGCCAGTAGGTCAGCAGTATGCTAGCAGAATGGGGAATAGATGATGAGTACTCCAATAGCCACTCAAGTGGCCGCTTCAATACTTGACGTGAAAGGGTTTACCTTTGCCGCCGCTGAAGCTGGGATTAAAGCCAATGGTCGCAATGATTGTGCCCTGATAAGCTCGAATACCCCAGCGGCATGCGCTGGGGTGTTTACTAAAAATAAAGTGATTGCAGCACCATTGATCGTCAGTAAACCTCGGATTGCTGCGGGAAGCTGTCAAGCCATATTGGTTAATAGTGGTAATGCCAATGCCTGTACTGGCGCAGCGGGTCTGGAGCATGCCCAACAGAGCGCGGCGGTATTAGCTGCCGAACTGCAGATTGATGAACAGCTGGTTGCCGTGGCTTCGACAGGGGTGATTGGTGTTCCGTTACCTGTCGAGCGTCTCACTGCAGCTGTTCCAGCGTTGTGCTCTGCTCTCTCGGCGAATCAAGCTGGTGCGGTTGCCGAAGCGATCATGACCACCGATGGTTTTTCTAAGACATCGCAACGGACGATTGTTGTCGCTGGTAAATCGTGTCAGATCCTCGGTGTTGCCAAGGGCGCTGGAATGATCCACCCCAACATGGCGACCATGCTTGGTTTTGTCATGACCGATATCTCGATCGATCCCGCATTGTTGCAACCGGCGTTGACACAAGCGGTGGACGATTCATTTAACTCGATCACTGTTGATGGTGACACTTCAACCAACGATATGGTGCTGGTTTTAGCCAATGGTGCCGCTGAAAATGAGATGATTGTTGCGGGCAGCGATGACGCGCAACTGTTTCAAACGGCACTGAATGAGGTGCTGCTCGATTTGGCGAAAATGATTGTCAGTGATGGTGAGGGGGCGACTAAGTTAGTCCAAATTCAGCTAACAGGTGCAACCGATGCGGCGCAAGCGAAGATCGCCGCCCGCAGCGTGGCGACATCAAGTCTGGTGAAGACAGCATTCTTTGGCGAGGATGCCAATTGGGGGCGGATTATCGCCGCTGTTGGTTACGCTGACGTTGATGTCGACCCAAACAAAATTGATATTTTCTTTGACGATGTTCAGGTGGTTGCAGAAGGTTTAACGACCGGCGCGCAACAGGAAGAGTTGGCGACGCAGGTGTTAAAACGAGCAGAATTTTCGGTACATATCAATTTGAACCTCGGTCAAGGTTGCGCCGATTACTACACCTCAGATTTAACCTATGAGTATGTGAAAATCAATGCTGATTATCGTACGTAATTGTGTGTGTTGCGTGTGTATGTATTCGTATTGTTCGAATTTCTCAGCTGATAGTTGAATCATGATATTTAAACGTGTGGTGTTAATTGTGTTAGATGGTGTTGGCTGCGGAGCTTTACCCGATGCCGACGAGTACGGTGATGTAGGTTCTAACACCCTATCTCATGTGGCTGAAGAAGTTGGCGGCGTCTCGCTGCCGACTCTACAACGTCTTGGCCTCGGTAATATTGTCTCGATGGTCGGGGTCACGCGTAGCTCAGCACCATGCGCTGCTTGGGGCCGGATGGCTGAATGTTCTGTTGGTAAGGACAGCACAACTGGTCATTGGGAGATCGCCGGGGCCGAACAACGGCAACCATTTTCAACCTACCCAAATGGCTTTCCCGCACAGATTATCGCCGCATTTAGCCGTATCGCTGGGTGTCAACCGTTGGGTAATGTAGTCATCAGTGGCACCGACGCGCTGATGAAATATGGCGAGGAACATCTGCGGACAGGGCGGCCTATTGTCTATACTAGTGTCGATTCGGTGTTTCAAATTGCCGCGCATGAGAGTGTTATTCCACCAGAACAGCTGTATGAACTGTGTCGGGCAATGCGTGAAGTGTTGGCACCTCATCGTATTGCGCGTGTTATCGCACGGCCTTTTATTGGCACACAAGCCGATAACTTTGTCCGTACCTCCCGGCGGCACGATTTTTCCCTTCAACCACCAACAAATGTACTTGATCGCCTAGTTGACGCTAAACTTACTGTGGCTGCTGTGGGTAAAATCGATGATATTTTTTGCAGTCGTGGGATTAGTTATCACTACCTTACCGAGAACAATCGCGATGGTATGGTTAAGATTACCACTGCGCTGCATAGCGTTGAACGTGGACTGGTTTTTGCGAACCTGATCGATTATGATATGCTCTATGGACATCGATGCGATGTGGCTGGCTTTGCTCGGGCATTGGAAGAGTTTGATCCGTGGCTTGAGAACTTTATGCAGCAACTCAATGCTGATGATCTGTTATTGATTACCGCAGACCATGGCTGTGACCCGACGATGCCAGGGACAGATCATAGCCGTGAGTATGTGCCATTGCTTGCTTGGTCTTCACGTCAAGTTGCAGGCAAAACTTTGGGCACACGGCATTCCTTTAGTGATATTGCTGCAACATTAGCGCACAATTTTGATTTGCCAAATGACGTTGGTGAGAGTTTTTTGCCGCAATTGGTTCCTTGTGCTTAAATATCGAGCTTACGTAGCTCAGTATCTGTGCTTCAAGGTAAATGTTGAAAGAGGGGGTCACAATGGCTTTACCTAGGATTATCCGCTTAGTGTTACTCGTCAGCTTGGTGTTTGTTTCTTCAGTGCATGCACTTGAGGTTGAAGATGCCAGTATTACAACTCAAATTGTAAAACGAGCACCTATCGATTCTTTAAATACCGTTCCTGCTTAAATTGGCGTACGTGGTCATCTAAAAGGGTGATGCCGCAATGGAGGGGAGCCTGGCGGGTTGAAGTGCTCAATAGTGAAGGGCAGACGTTATTGATTGTCCCGTTCTCTATCTTTTAGTGGAACGAGGTCTTTAGACTTAAAGGTGCAACCAATGCCGAGGCGTGGTTGCACCTTTGTTGTTTATTTTGCTTTTCTTTTGTCGGCGCGGGCTTTGGCGAGTTTCTCACCAAGTCCACGGTCAATGGCCATTTGCTTACGTTGTTCAGAATACGCTTTAGCCGCTAACGGTTGCGTGCGGGGGATGTCAAACTGTTTGCGATATTCTGCTGGGGTGATTTGGTGAACCATGCGGATATGGCGGCCAAGGGTTGTCATCGCTTTGCCGCAAATCATACAGATTACCTTATCTTTGCCAAACGCTTTTTTTAACGAAATCGCTGGTTGTTGTTCAGTTTGACCCTCTTCAGCTAACGTATCGTTGCACTCAATCTTTTTAAGTGCGGCATGGATTTCGGTCAGTTCGCTAACGAGTTCCTCTTTGGTCATCGCCGTTGTTGAAGCATGCGCAGATACAATCCCAACAGCCATCTCTAATATTTTTGACATGTGTTTATCCTTTTGTAACTATTCAGCACTCATCCATAAGGGCTTGAGTCGCCCATGGAAAGGGTGTCTGTCGCTCGGATGGCGACAGTCAAGCCCCATGGATGGGTTCATGCGTCCCTTGGAATGGGTGGCTCAAGCTCTTTTGCTGAAGTTACATCCTTTCAAGGTTATAATTGTCGATGTACTCTTAAGATTTAATACGCCATTATTTAAAGAAAAGTAAGTAAAAAAGATTGTATTGTTGAATAGCGTTGTAAATAACCTTTGTTTGCTAGTATTTGAGTGGTATTAATTGAATGGCATTGTCGTTAATTGTTAAGATTAGAGGGGCTCTGATCCGATGTATGATGTAAATATCCGTTCTATCATTGAACAACGAGAAAAAAAGACGCTTTCTAAATACGCATGTTTGAGCTCTAATAGTATCGGGCGCTTGGTAGAAGAGGAACCTTGCTTGCTCAGAACATGCTTTCAGCATGATCGCGATCGAATTTTACACAGCAAATCGTTTCGGCGTTTAAAGCATAAAACGCAAGTTTTTCTCTCTCCTGAAGGCGATCACTATCGAACTCGCCTGACTCACACCCTAGAAGTTTCACAGGTCGCCCGCACTGTCGCGCGAGCGTTGTTTCTAAATGAGGACTTAACCGAAGCGATCTCTCTTGGTCACGATTTGGGTCATACCCCTTTTGGCCATGCCGGTGAACGGATGTTGAATACCTTGCTACCAAAGGGCTTTCACCATGTCAGGCAAAGCTTACGCGTGGTTGATCTACTCGAAAAAGAGGGCCACGGATTAAATTTAACCGCTGAAGTTCGTGATGGGATTTTACACCACTCGAAAGGGTCGGGCCCAGTTGATGTGCGTGAAGTTGGCGCAAAGGCCAAAACACTTGAGGGTCAAATTGTCCGATTTGCCGATATTATTGCTTATGTGAATCATGACCTTGATGATGCTATTCGTGCAGGTGTTGTTGCTGTTGCCAATATCCCAGCACATTTATTAGATTGTCTTGGACACAGTCACGCCCAACGGATCAACATGATGGTTTGGGACTTGATTGAAACCTCAAGTCGCGGTGACCGCATTGAGATTGCGTTGTCGGAACAAACCTTGGCAATGGTTACTGAATTGCGTGATTGGTTATTTACTCACGTCTATCGGCTGCCGGGGGTTAATAATGACTTTGAAAAAGCAGGTCGTGTGCTACAGGAACTCTATGGTTACTTTATGGAGAAGCCTGAGCGTTTACAGGGTTATGGTGCGTTATGTTTGGAACATGATTCAGCCGAAGTTTGGGTGGCTGACTTTCTCGCTGGAATGACAGACCGTTACGCTATGAAACTGTATTGTGATATCTTTCTGCCGCGGCCATGGGCAACGCTGTAATGACGGCTGGTTTACTTGACACTAAAGAAGGTGTATGTTAGCTTTTTGTGCTTGTAAATGAGAGTGGTACAAGGTTGGGCAAATGCTTTGCAGATGGCGATCAATGAGTCTCCTGATTTGATTCTAGCTGATGTCTTTATGCCTGGACTTAATGGCTATGAACTGTGTGAAGCTGTTCGTAATAATGAGGCATTAAAAGATATCCCTGTTTTGCTCCTTGCTGGCACGTTTGAGCCGTTTGATGAGGCAAAATCTCGCGCTGCTGGGGCCAACGATTGGATTGTTAAGCCCTTTAGTTCTCAAGGGTTAATTGATAAGGTTGAAGAACTTTTGGCCCATGTTCCTGTTGCCGAGCAGTGGCAGGCTTCACCATCTCAAACTCCTGGTGATCAAGATATTCTTCAAGCTCTTGAGGAGGTTGTTGCTTCTCAAGTACCTACAGAACCAACACCCGTTGAGATTTTATCACCTGGTGAAGCGGCACCATCTTTTGAGCCTGTAGCAGAGGTTGAAAGTCCCTCAACAGCAACGGAAGAGTTAGCTCCGTTCAGTTTTGAAATTGAAGAACCTGTTGCCGAGCCAGCAATCGAAGTTGAAACAACCAGTGATCGTTTGGTTGATCCTTTTGCCGAAGCAAATCGTGCCGCTCCTGTCGAAGAGATTGCAGCACCAGCTGAAGACTCTTTTGCTGTGTCACAGCCTGATCTTGCCGAACTGCCACCGCTGGAAGATTTTAGCTTTACCCCCCAAGAGACACCGCCCTCCGTTGTGGAAGAGGTTGCGGCGCCAAAGGAATCGTTTTCATTCGATAATACGTCATTTGAACAACCTTCTGTTGCTGAGTCGACAGCTGTCGAACTTAGCGTGGCAGAGCCTGTCGGCGCAGCTATACCTATTGCTGACTTTCAAGTAGCGGCGCAACCTGAGGTTGCTGCGGTGTCGCAAGATGGCATTATTGAACTTAAGGAATCTGATATCGCTGAAGAGGGTGCCTATGGTGCAACTCCTGAGCGTGTTGAAAAGCGGGTCGCATTTTTGAGCGATGAGCAGTTAACAGAGATTGTTGAGCGTGTTGCTGGGGCCGTTATTGAACGTCTTGCCGCACCAATGCTTGAGCAAGTTGTGTGGGAGGTTGTTCCTGATCTTGCCGAGAGTATGGTTCGCGAAGAGATGGCGAAGATTAAGCCTGACGCGTAACATTAGAATACATAGCATTGACGGATAAAAAGGGGATTGCTAAAATCCCCTTTTTTCGTGTCTAAATATAGAGTTGTATTACACCAAAAACACTGAATCTAATGTGGGGATTATACGCCGCTGGCGTAGCTCCACTTGAAGGAATGACAGCATCATGGCAGACGAACTGGCAAAAGGCTACGAGCCGCACGAGTTTGAAACAAAATGGTATCAAACATGGGAGGAAAAAGGCTATTTTCACGCCGATGAAACCTCTGATAAACCTGGATATTCCATTGTCATTCCACCTCCAAACGTTACCGGTGTGTTGCACATGGGCCACGCCTTAAATAATACTATGCAAGATATTATGGCGCGTTGGAAGCGGATGACAGGCCACGAAGTGTTGTGGATGCCGGGAACCGATCATGCTGGTATTGCTACGCAGAATGTTGTTGAGAAGCAGCTAGCCAGCGAAGGTAAAGATCGCCATGAGATCGGTCGCGATGCCTTTGTTGAGCGAGTATGGCAATGGCGTGAAGAATCGGGTGGTCAGATTATCAACCAGTTGAAACGTCTTGGTGCCTCATGCGATTGGCAGCGTGAACGTTTTACTATGGATGATGGCCTAAGTAGTGCCGTGCGTGAAGTGTTCGTTAAATTGTATGAAGATGGTTTGATCTACCGTGCTAACCGTTTGATCAACTGGTGTCCTCGCTGTCATACCGCTCTCTCCGATCTTGAGGTTGAGCACGATGATAAGAAGGGTAATTTGTGGCATCTGCGCTACCCTGTTAAAGGGAGTGATCAAGTTCTTGTTGTTGCCACAACCCGTCCTGAAACGATGCTCGGTGATACTGCTGTCGCCGTCCATCCTGAAGATGAGCGCTACGCTGATCTGATCGGCAAGATGGTGGTGCTACCCCTCACTGGTCGTGAGATCCCCATTATTGCCGATGATTACGTCGATAAAGAGTTTGGTAGCGGTGCGGTTAAAATCACTCCAGCGCACGACTTTAATGATTTCGATATGGGTAAGCGGCACAATCTCGAAAACATCAATATTCTTGATGAATCGGGGGTTATTAACGAAAATGGTGGTGACTATCAAGGGTTAGATCGTTACGAAGCACGAACTAAGATTGTCGCTGACCTCGATGCGCAAGGGTTGCTTGAAAAAACCGATGACCACCTCAACTCTGTTGGTGAGTGCTATCGTTGTAAAACGGTTATTGAGCCCTATATGAGTTTACAGTGGTATGTCGATGTTAAACCGCTCGCCAAAGAAGCGATCAAGGCGGTTGAAACAGGGCAAACTCGCATTATTCCTCAGCAGTGGGAAAAAACCTACTACGAATGGATGTACAACATTCAGGATTGGTGTATCAGTCGTCAGATCTGGTGGGGGCATCGTATCCCCGCTTGGTTCTGCGATGATTGCGGCGAGATCACCGTTTCTCGTCAAGATGCCACTTGCTGTCAAAAGTGTCAGAGCACCAACCTTCATCAAGAGACCGATGTCCTCGATACGTGGTTTTCCTCGGGGTTATGGCCATTTTCCACCATGGGCTGGCCTGAAAACACTGAGGCGCTTAAAAAGTTTTATCCCACATCGTGCTTAGTGACTGGATTTGATATCTTGTTTTTCTGGGTTGCACGGATGATGATGATGGGCCTCAAGTTTATGGATGAAGTGCCGTTTAAGGATGTCTATATCCACGCCCTCGTTCGTGATGCTCAAGGTCAGAAGATGAGTAAAAGTAAGGGCAATGTCATCGATCCGCTCACCGTGATTGAAGAGTACGGTACTGATGCCTTCCGTTTTACTCTCACTGCTTTTGCCGCCCAAGGTCGCGATGTCAAGCTCTCTACTGAGCGCATTGGCGGCTACCGTAACTTCTGTAATAAGTTGTGGAACGCCAGCCGTTTTGCCATGATGAACCTCGAAGGTTTTGAGCCCAGCGAAAATCCAAACTGGGACGAGTTAAACTTATCGATGGCAGATCGCTGGATTCTAACTCGCCTTGCTGCGGTGGAAGTTGAAACCAACAAAGCGTTGGAGGAGTATCGTTACAACGAGGTGGCTAATATTCTTTACGCCTTCACCTGGCATGAGTTCTGTGATTGGTATATTGAGTTGATTAAGGGCGCTCTGTATGGTGATGACCCTGCGGCGAAGCTAAGCGCGCAAACGGTTGTTTACACGGTGTTAGAGCGCTTGTTGCGCTTGCTCCATCCTGTGACACCATTTATCACTGAAGAGATCTGGCAAAAACTCCCCGGTTCGCGACCTGTGGCATCGATCATGCTCAGTAGCTACCCTCAGGGTGATGGTTTGCTGGCAGATGCTCAAGCGACGGCCGATATGGAGCAGGTGATGGAGGTGATTCGATCTATTCGGAATATCCGTGGTGAGATGGATGTTACGCCAGCGAAAAAGATCACTGCATTGTTCGATTGCAAAACCGACGCCTGTGCTGACGTGATTTCAGCGGCAAAAGGCTATATCACCTCATTAGCGCGTATCGAATCGTTTAGCTGTGGTGTTGGTCTATATCAACCCGAGCAAGTGGCTAAGCAAGTTTCAGGGGATGTCGAAATCCTGCTGCCTTTAGCGGGTCTCATCAATGTTGAGGAGGAGGAAAAACGTCTCACTAAAGAGATCGCTAAGTCGCAGAAGGATGTTGACATGTTTAGCAAGAAACTCTCAAACGAGAAATTTGTTGCCAATGCACCGCCGGCTGTCTTAGAAAAAGATCGTGGTAAATTAGCGGCGGCGAAAGATAAGTTGTTAGTGTTGCAGCAGAGTTTAGAGAAAATTTCAGCACTGAAGTAAACGGTGACTACAATTAGTTAATCCAAAAAGGCAGGTATATTATTGAATATACCTGCCTTTTTTGTTTATTGGTGAGATAGCAGGGTGTTTTTGATCCGTTCTTTACTGTTAAGGGATAAAAAAGGGACAGCATCAGGGCTTTCGATCTGTTATGGGATAGTTGGAAATAGTGGCGGCAACATTGATATTCATAACGACCTTGGTGGAAAGACAATCTTTGTAGTTCAGTTGCCCAGCTCGGCAGAGGCTGAACTGGGCAACTGATTGATTATACACTGGATTGAACTAGCAAAGGAGGATCACTCACTCGTTTGTTGTTACGTAGGCTTGTTGTATTGGGCCAGCAATGTTTGCCCCTCTTGACGCAGATCATCCGCTAACCGCGAGTCATTTACCACCGTTTTAAGCAGGCTCAACCCTTGTTTGTCCCAGCCGCGCGCCAAATAAGTTTGTGCCACACGCAGTTGCCAGCGCGGGTTATCGGGTTCGTTACGGCAAGCATCATTGAAAACATCAATGAGCTTGCGCAGTTCTCGCCGTTGACGCAGTAAAAATTCAGCTAAATAAAGGTTTATTCCACCTTTGCAGCCACCGCCACTTGGTAGTTGGCTGTAAAGACTTTCGGCCTCATCTAGTTCACCATTTTTTTCAAGTAACGTAGCGGTCATCAACACAAGGCGAGGATCATTTTGACCAGCACCAATCGCTTTCTTACCGTGATCGAGGGCAAGATCGTTGTTTTGTTGCAAGTGATGAATTGAGGCTAACTGAGCATGGCAAAAGGCGGAATCTTGCTCCTGTCCCAACATCTGCTCTATCAGTTGAATCGCCTCTTTGTGTTTACTTTGCGCCATCAATAACATCACTAACGTTTCAACGGCTAACAAGTGGCTGGGGTTTTTCTGCACAGCCGATTGCAGCGCCGAACACGCTTTCACCACCGTACCTTGGCGACCTAAAATTGAACCCACCTCAAAATCGTAAATATCATCGCGTTCGTCAGCGCCAAGTTGCTCAAATTGCTGCAACGCAGCAGCCTCATCACCCTGATGCGCCAGTAGAAATGCCTGCTGAAAGGCCTCACTTTTATCTTGATAGCGTTCGGCTAACGCTTCAGGGTAGCTTACCAAGATAAGATCCAATTGCGAAGCAAAGTCAGGATGATCAGCTTCATCCAGCGCCTCAGGATTGCTGTCAACCTTTGGACCACAACTTGAGCAACTACTGTAGTCATTGGTAGCGACTGGCGTGGTAGGTTCAGCACTATCAAGTTGACTCAGTGCTTCATCAATACGAACCTGAAGTTCAGGCGAAACCGCTTGCTGTTGAGCTAGTTGTAAATGATCCAGCGCCCGCTGTGGTTGATCGTCGCGCAGCAAAAATAGCCCTTCTTCAAAATTGACGCGCGCTAGGGTGTCGCCCGCTGCTGTGGCATGGGTTTGTATTTCACTGCGCTCCTCGCTATTTAATTCTGTTTGATTAAGCTCTTCAAGTATCAGCAGTGCATCGGCATAACGCTGTTGGTTTATCGCTTTACGCAATGCGGCAATATCGTTCGGTTTCGAAAATAAGCGATTAAATAGACCCATGTTATGTGGTTCCTTTATTGGTGAGTAATTGATAAGAAGCGCTTACTTTAATGCGGTTGCTAGAGAAGTGCAAGGTTCTCATGGTTTTCTCAGCCATAGCTAATTCTTGTGATATAGTGTAGCCCATTGATGATTTTTCGCGACCAGTTTGGTATCTCTTCCGCTCGGCATAAATGAAGGAGTTTGTTGTGCCCTCTCTTGATTTCGAACTTGAAAAACGACAGTTTAGACTGTTCTACGATGAAAATCGCTCGCTGTTTGAGGAGGCTAAAAACGGCTATGTCAAGGTGATTAATAATCTGTTGACGCAGTCAAATGTCGCTGAAGTAACAAAGGTGGAAGGTCGGGTTAAGGATAAAGAGGAGTGTATAAAAAAGTTTCAGCGTAAATATCTCACTAAGCTGGAGGCTGATGATCACGCTTATGAGATTAAAAGCTACTTGTCTGATTTAATAGGGATTCGCATCGTCTGTCTTTATGAAGATCAGATCTTGGCGGTATCTGAGGTGTTGAAAAGTCACTTCAAAATCATTGACGTGACCGACAAGATTGCTGCGATTGAAAGCACGGAAGACCTCTTTGGTTATAAAGGTTTGCACATGGATATGGCCTGCAGTGAAGAGATGGCTGCTTCGGTGCAATATGCAGGGGTTGCCGATCAGTTTTGTGAAGTGCAGATCCGCTCATTGATTCAGGATGCATGGAGTGTTCTTGATCACAAAATAAAATATAAAAAATCCATTCCCAATAATCTAAAACGTCGGATCAATGTGTTGTCGGCTCTTTTTGAACTTGCTGATCGCGAATTTAAGGAGATCCGTAACGCGACCATGCAGTTGATACAACAGGAGACGGTATTGCCTATTGGTGTATCTCCTGTTGAGGATAGTCTGGCCTTCGATACCACCTCAAGCCACACCACCGAAAAAGCGATCAACGCCTTTAGCTTTTTGCGTGTTGCCGGCCATTTTTTTAATGATTTTGAATTTGAAGATCATCGGGTCGATAACTTTGTTCAAGTGATACTGAAGGTCGATTCAACGTTTCAAAAATCAGATTTGCATCAGAGCTTGATCGAAAATTTAAAAATTGTTAGAGAGTATCGTGATGAGTTTTTGCTAGAAAATCCAGAGAATACCTTCAGCCCGTATACTATGATTCGCCATTGCTTATATCTATATCGCCCCGAAACATTTGACTTGTGTTGTTTACTCCTGAGCCTCTTTCAATGTGTCACATGTAATAGCTTGCATTTACCGTCTGCGGAGCTACGCACTTATTATACAAATTCAGCTAACTTTTATCTTCAATGATGGATGATTATGATGCTCTGGCTTTCCCGCGTGATTGTTGCGACATTTTTAGTGCTGGGTATTATAGCATTCTCTCCAGCATCTAGTCAGGCGAATGGCCGCGCAGGTAAACGGGTATTGGTGCTGCACTCTTATCACCAAGGCTATGCTTGGACCGACAACGTTACCCATGCTCTACAGCAGCAATTTGATCAATCGGACTTTAATGTTGAGCTGTTTATTGAATATATGGACACCAAACGTCTCCAGCCTAAATCTGCTTTTCCTCGGCTGGCCTCGCTGTACGAATTTAAATATTCAGGGCTGCATTTCGATGCCATTATCTGTTGTGATAACAATGCGCTAGACTTTCTAGCCAAATATCAGCATTCGGTGTTTCAAGATAGCCCAGTCATCTTTTGCGGTATCAATAATTTTGAGCCATCAATGCTGGTTGGACATGATGATTTTACCGGTGTCTTTGAGCAGCTGGATCTGCGCGCCTCTCTCGATCTCATTGTTGAACTTCATCCGTCAACGCGTCAGGTGGCTGTTGTGAGTGATGCGACTACTACCAGTCATCTGATCATGAAACAACTGGCTGAGGTTGAGGCTGAATACCGTGATCGACTCTTTTTTGTCCACTTGTCAGAACTGCTTCCAAATGAACTGGGCCATGCTGTGGGTCAGTTACCTAAAGACAGTGCCATCCTGCTGCTGACATATCTTCGCGATCGCGATGGTGCCAGCTATCCGGCCACTCGTGGCCCTGAGATCATCCGCAATCATAGTAACGCGCCAATCTACACATTGTGGGGTGATTTTATTGTCGATGGTGTCATGGGGGGGGTGGTGCTCAGTGGTCAACAGCAGGGATCACTGGCTGTCAACTGGGTTCTGCAACTCTTTAGCGGAACAGCTATAGATAAATTGCCACCGCCTCAGGCCAGTCCGAACTCCTTTTTATTTAACTATAAGGAGCTACAACGATTAGGGGTAGCATTAGGGCAGCTTCCTGATGGCAGTGTTGTGGTTAACGAACCGCAGACTTTTTATTACCGTTACCGTACTGGCGTGTGGGTGATGACAACCCTGTTCAGTTGGTTGATACTCAGTGTGCTGTTTTTGACTCGGGCCAACTTCTTGCGCCGCCAAGCCGAGAGGGCTATTCAGGCAGAGAAAGAATTTACCGAAACCGTGCTCGATGCCATCGCCGTCCCAAAAATAAACGCGATATCATTGGCAAAACAAATTATGACCTCTTTGCCAAAGAGGTGGCTGACAACGCTGATGTTGCCGATCAGCAACTTATTGCCAGCGGTGGCACTCAATGCTACGAAAGCGTTATGATCAATGGGGCTGGCGAGTCGCGCCACGTTTTTTTTCACAAAGCGCTATTCTTTGATAGCCAGTCAAATGTGGCAGGTATTGTCGGTACCATGCTCGATATTACCGAATTAAAACAGGC
>NBLY01000047.1 GCA_002084665.1 Desulfobacteraceae bacterium 4572_35.2
GGATCACGGGTGATATAAGGGGGCAATGGCAACTTACCCACCTCATCAAGCAGCGCTAGAAAATCACCATCATAATCAAAACGGATATGACGATAGCCTGACTCTCCGCCGACGATAACCGTCGCGTTTAAGTCTCCAGCGAGGAGCAACTTAGTACCGGGGCGCGGATTTTTAGATGATTTGGTTAAACACAACCAGCACTCACCGGGTAGATCGAGCTTTCGTACTAAAAATACTTCGACCTTGCCGCCACTCTCTTTATGACCAAGAAGGCGCGCCGGAATAACCCGCGTATTATTGACAACCAAAACATCGCCCGATTGAAAATGATCCTCAATATGACAAAATTGATCGGACACAATCGTTTGCCGTTGTGGATCAACCACCATCAACCGCGAGGCATCACGTTGCTCCGTTGGATATTGAGCAATCAGTTGTTCTGGCAACTCATAATCAAAATCAGTTACGTACATAATTAAATCATCAAATCCGTTGCTGGTGGTTATCACATCGACCGACTGTGGTCGATACGTTTAAAAGTTCGAATTGATCGCCAAATAAACGGTCGCCAAACCACTTAACATCAGCAACAACCCCATAATGCGCAAGACCAGCTCTGGAACTGGCAACATCTGCAACTCCTACAACACTGAGAAAAAACTTCATTTAAACTCCCAATCTTTGCTCAACCACAAAAAAACCCGTCGAGAGCCGACGGGCTTTTTTTCACAATGTCAGATAAAGTGGTTAGCTCAGATCTTTTACCGCATCATAGATCAAGTCAAACAGTTCCTTGATATCTTCTTCAGCAATACATGAGAAAGCAACGCGAAGATCTGTTTTACCAATCGAGATTGCACCAACACCGTACTTATCAAGAAGATGAACTCGCAATGCCTCAGCACCAACATTTTTCACCTTCAAGCACATGAAATAACCAGAGTTGAAAGGATAGTAGTCCCACGCATCAGCGTATTTGGCATCCTTAAGAATCTCTTTAACTTTCAGCGCACGGCCTTTCATCACTGCAAACTTTTCAGCTTTTTGAGCTGGATACTGATCTGAACTCAGCGCATCAAGAACAAAGGTTTGACCAGGGTGAGGACAGTTTGAGATAGTTGCCCGAATGATCCCCATTGTCTTTTTTTCTAGTGCAGTAATAACTTTAGGTTTGGCAGTTTTGTTACCATCAGCAAAAGTGATAAATCCAGTACGGAAGCCCCAGACATATTCCTCTTTTGTCGCACCATCGAGCTTAATAGCAAGGATACGAGGATGCAAATTTGCCAATTTACCATATAACGACTCAGTCATTGAATCTTCATAGAACAGACCAAAGTACGCATCGTCGGTAATGGCAACAATGTTACAACCATCTTCAGCAACTTCTTGAATCGCCGCAACAATGGCATCACCCTCTTCAACAGTTGGTGTGTAACCACTTGGGTTATTCGGGAAGTTTAACAGAACAACAGCTTTACCTTTTTCAGCGGCCACGTTTTTCAACTCAGCCTTAAATGCTGGTACGTTGAAACCACCATCAACGGTAAAGGTTGGATATTTTTTAATCACCGCCCCACAACGAGTCAACGCATTAGTATATCAGGCATAATCATCTGGTCGCCATTGTCGATAAACATATCAGCGACAATAGATAAACCGTGAGTCAACGCATTAGTAACAATCGGATTACTAAACTCTTTACCCACCATGCTAGGATTTTCACGCAGCATCTTTTCGCGCCAGATCGCCCGCAACTCAGGCTTACCTGCGGGAGGGGCATAGGGGAAGATATCTTTCGGATCAAAATCGCTCAATTTATCTTGAATGCACTGTAGATACATGGGACCGCCATTTTCAGTGGCAATACCAATCGTGGCATTGAAACGGTGCGCCTTATCTTTAGCCTCGGCAGACTGAGTCAAAATTCCTTTGGGGAAAAAAAGATTTTTACCCAACTCAGATAGCATTTCAAGGACATACGGATTTTCTTCCGCCAACATTTCATTTAGTTCTTGAGCCAATGGATTCATCATGAGGTCTATTCTCCCAAATTGAAAAAACATGCAGTGAACGACTCGCTACTGCATTTAAAAACGAAATGTGATTAAATCAAGATTTTCGCACTCTTGTCAATGAAATTTGCATCGCTAATATTGATAGCATTTCAACACTCAAACTTAGTTTCGCCCCGACCTCAACGTCTCATGGCAGAATTGAATAAACATGCTTTTTATTAATATAATTGTTCCAATTTTCATCATCATCGGTTGCGGCTGGGGCTTAAGCCGCTATTTTGATGTGGAGCAAGCTCCGCTGACTACCAGTTCACTCTACCTATTCGCTCCAGCACTGGTATTGAGTGCGCTTTTAAAACACCCGATAAACAGTGATCATGCACTAGGCGTACTGCTGTTTATGATAGTTTACATGGCGATCATGCTGCTACTGGCCAAAGTCACCTGTCGCATCGCTTCAATCGATGAATCATCGAAACCTGCCTTCACCTTAACCACAGCCATGATGAATATCGGCAATTTCGGCTTACCGCTGAGTTATTTTGCCTTTGGCGAGCAAGGCACCCCCATCGCCGTACTGGTTTTTGTGTTGTTCAACCTCCCCATCGGCAGTTTAGCGATTGTGATCGCCCAAGGTAAAGAGGCGAAACTAACAACAGCGATCATCAATAGCGGTAAAATTCCCATATTTCACGCCGTAGTGATCGCTCTTATTTTCAATGCGCTTCAAATTGAGCTACCTTTGTTTCTGCTGCGCCCCCTCGACCTTATTGGTCAAGTAGCCGTGCCGCTGATGCTAGTCATCTTAGGGATTCAAATCAGTCGCACCAAATGGATACTACCGTTCAAATTTATGACAGCAGCCTGCACTTTACGCTTAGTGATCGCCCCAATAGTTGCGTGGGCCACTTGTCACCTACTTCATATTGATGGTTTGTACCGTGATATTTTGATTTTACAAACCAGCACGCCGTCAGCAGTGTTGCCACTGCTGTATGCACTGCGGTTCAACACCCGCCCCGACCTTGTCGCTTCAACAATTATGGTTACTACTGTTTTGAGTGGCGCAAGTTTAACTGTTGTTCTCTACCTGCTGCCCTACTTACCCTAAACAGCTAAAGAAGGATCATCGACAGTTGTGGTAAATAAGTGATCACGGCAACACAAAATAGTAAAATCAACAAAAACGGCCATGTGGCACGGTACAGCTGAGTGATGGGGCGGTTAAAACGGTAGCTGGCGATAAAAAGGTTCATACCAACTGGTGGCGTGAGGTAGCCAATCTGCATATTGGCTAAAAAGATAATACCGAGATGGACAGGATGGATGCCATAACCGACAGCCACAGGGAGAATAAGTGGTACAACTAACACCAACGCCGAGAAAATATCAAGAACCGCCCCCAACATCAGTAAAAACAGGTTGAGCAACAGCAGAAACGTTAGCCGATCACTGACAGTATTTTGAACAAACTGAAACAAACGTTCGGGCATGCCACTATCGATCATGACGTTGGTGGATGCCATCGACACCCCTAAAATGATTAAAATTCCGCCGACAAGCACCATCGAACGGTGCATCACCTCGGGGAGTTTTCTCAACGGGATCTCGCGCAAAATCAAAACTTCAACAATAAAAACATAACAGGCCGTTACCGCAGCGGCTTCAGACACAGCAAAATAACCACTGTAAATCCCACCGAGCACCACAATCGGTAACGGTAGCTCCCACATTGCTTCGCGTAACGCCTTAGCCACTTTAAGCCACGAAAATTCAGACAATGGCCGCCGCCGCTGACGATTAATCCAACAACTCCAGCCGCCCAAAGCGATCAACATCAATAAGCCGGGGAAAATGCCGGCTAAAAACAGTTGATCAATCGAAACTGCTGGGCCAACATTAAGTTGCTGGGCGACAATGCCATATAAAATTAACGGCAGTGACGGTGCAAACAACAGACCTAAACTGCCAGAAGTGGTTACCAAACCTAACGAGTAATTCTCAGCATAGCCCCCTTCTCGCAGGGCGGGGTAAAGCAGTGCGCCTAGAGCAACGATCGTTACCCCAGATGCACCAGTAAAGGCGGTAAAAAAAGCGCAAACAGCGAGAGAAACCACGGCTAAGCCGCCCGGCATCCAGCCGATAAGCGTTTGGGTCAAATGGACTAAACGGCTAGGAGCTTTACTTTCGCTGAGAACATAACCGGCAAAGGTAAACAACGGTATCGCCAGCAATACCGGCATCTCTGCAATACGATAAAACTCAATCGACACCACAGCCAGATCAATTTCAGCCTGATAGAAACCCCACATCGCTCCCGATGCAATGACCACAAACAGTGGCACCCCCATCAGGGCCATAATCGCCAACACCGCAATGATTAACATGGCGAGCCCTCCACAGGTTCATTCACTTCAGGAGGCCAAACAGTCAACAACAGGTAACGCCAAGCGATAAGAGCAAATCCTACCGGTAACACAATTTGAAACCACCACGCCGGATAGGAGCCGAGCAACAGACTATCAAACTCGATCTCCATCAACACAAAACGGGTAGAAGCATAGCTTAACGCGCCACACACCACAGCAGTTATCAAGTAAACCACCCGCTTAAAGCGTGTTTGCCACAGCGGTGACAACAGGTTGATCAATAGATCCATCCGAATATGATGATCGCTGCGGCTGGCGATGATAGAACCCACCATCGTCAGCCACAACACCAGTAAACGGAGCAATTCATCGGTCCAGACAAAACCATTACCAAACAGATTACGTTGGACAATCTGCCACACCGCTAACACGATCATCGTGCCGAGCAACGTTGCCAGAATCAGGTCTTCAACACGACTAAAGAATCGTCCTAATGCGAGGATAAATGGTTTCATGCGTCGTTACTTCGTCTCAACTTCATCGCAGCGATAACACTGCAAATTGGATTGAATTTGCTCATAGATTTCAGGAGAGTAAAGACCCTGCGCGGCCATCTTATGAGCCTGTTGTTGCGCCACAGCACTCCAACGCTCATATTCACCTTCAAGAGGTTGAACTACCGTTAAGCCCTGCGCTTGCAACGCTTGCATGGCATTATTGTTATCAATAGAATTTTGTTGGTCAAAGTTGCGATACATGGCACTCAGCACCTCACGCACCACCGTTTGATCTGTTGCTGACAAACGATTAAAACTGCGCTTATCGATCACCAGTGAACCATAAACATAAGCCAGCGGCATCGGCGTGATGTAATTCACTCGGGTGTACCATTGAAACGCTAACGCGCCGAGTGGTGACGTACCGACAACCTCGACTAAACCAGTTTGCAGCCCAGTCAACACATCGGATAACGGCAACGTTACAGGAGCTAAGCCGAGAGATTCCATCACCGCATAACTCACTCGGTCGCCTTCAGGCACCCAAACCTTGAGCCCCTTCATATCGGCAACACTATGAATCGGCTCTTGACTCATCAAGTTGGCATAACCACCTGAAGCAAAACCGAAACTAACAAAACCCTTTTTCTCAAGAAGTTGGATAAAGACTGGGTCCATTTGCTGACGCAACAAATTCATCTCAGCTTCAGATTCCGTCAACAGCGGCAAACCGTAAAGCAACATATCGGGTGAAATTTGACTCAAGCCACCGCCGGTAAATGCGCCACCGTGCAACTGACCAACACGCATTTTGCGCAACACGCTTTTCTCGTTGCCCATCACGCCGCCGCCATAATACTTTATCTTCACCCTGCCCGCCGTTTGCTCTTTAATCGTCAGTGCAGCTGCGCGCATCTGTTGCATCCACTGCGAACCTTCAGGAGCAATGGTGGCAATCTTAAACGTCACCGCAAAACCGCTCACCGGCACAGACAACACAACACAGCACAACAAATAACATAAAATTCTCGGCATCCACGTCACTCCCGAAATCTGATTAAAAATATTCTTCAGCACTTAATAATAACTGTTCAGCCTCAACTTGCGCCAAGATGTTCATCAACGTTAAGCCTTCAACTTTCGGATTGGCATTGCGCACCTCAAACAACAGGCGATCATGCAACTCACGATCATAGACCAACCGTGCATAATAGCGAGCATAGGCCACTTTGACTCCGAGATCTTTACCACCAGTAAAATCTAACGCGCGCTCAAAACACATGCGGGCTTGATCAGGCTTACCCCCTAATGACGGTGGTCTTAAACTATACAACATCCCCAAATATAACCAAGGACGACCACTCTCATACGCTTCATCCAACTCAATAATTCGGTGTAGGGCGAGTTCAATCTTCGGTACTGCGGCCACCACATTCCAATCATCGCGATGCGCTTGCGCCCACACTAACCAACTGGTGGTCATAGCAAACAGCGCAGGTAACTCATCGTCATCAAGCTCTTGCAAACTATTTTTAAATGCAGCGTAAGGTTGACCGACCAAACCACAACCATCGGAATCCTCTTCACACAACGCCCGTTGCCCATAATCAAAAGCGCGTGTTGATAAACGCTGTGCGCGCACGCTATCATCGACAAATGCCGTAGCATACACCGCGTAAAGTTTAGCCCCAGTACGCAACCAATCGCTATCTTCGGGGTCGCCCTCAATTAAGCTATCGACCAACAATAAATAGGCCGGCGCGCCAGCTTTGACCAGTTCAGGATCATCTTGATTCATCAATGCCTGGCTCAGGTTTGAGCCGATGTTCGACACTCCGCAGCCAGTCAAAAAAAGAACAGCAAACAATGCAAACAGTGAGATGATACGTGTCATCAAAGCCCCCTTAACCTGTCATCATTCAACAATATCCATATATTAACCGCGGGAGTATAGCCTGTTTGTTAGAAAACGACGAATGTTTTACCATAAATTTACATTGGTAAATTAATCCACACTTTTTACAATAAGATCATCAACAGTGCAGCAAGGATGAAGCTGAATTTGACATTGAGCCATTGGGGTCGCCACACAGCACAAATAAGTACTAGCTAGCGATAGATGATGTAGGTGATACAAGTTTTTGTTTAGCGTGATTGATTCAGCTGAGCAGATCATTTTCCTAAAATCGGTGCCGAGGCCAACGCCACAGGCTTTAGCAACGCTCTCCTTCGCCACCCACATTTCTAATAATGCTTTAGCTGGATCAGCAGCCAAATGAAATGATTCAATCTGCTGCAGAGTCATACACAAAGTAAAATTATCGGGTTTCAGCCAACGCAACAACTCGATATCAATACCAACCTTGGCATGATAACTCACAGCACACACCACCGCACCACCTGAATGGGAGATATTAAAATCAGCCGCTCCAGCAATAAAGGGCCGATCCATCTCATCAACTTCAAGGCGTTCAAGACAATCCTCGCTTTGCCCTTGAGCCATCATCGCCTCAAGGAGCAGCAACTTACCGAGCAGGGCCATGTGTTGATCTTGCCAACGACAAAAGCGGAGCACCTTGTTCTGCACCAGCTGTGGTAAACGCTGTAACTGCTTGCGCCAAACAGTTGACGACCACGGCTGGTTGACAAAGCCATAATAAACATCGACCACATCAGTAGATTGACTCATGCAAACCTTTTAGTACTTAATGTTGAGCGAGGAAACGATCAAGTTGATTAGCGAACACCTGCTTATCCTTAGCACTAAAAGCCGCTGGGCCACCTGTTTCGACACCACAGCCGCGTAATTCGTCCATCATGTTACGCACTGACAACCGCTCCTGTATATTTTCCGTCGAGTAAAATTCGCCACGCGGATTTAAGGCATGACCACCCTTGTCAATCACCGCTGCCGCCAGAGGAATATCAGCGGTAATGACCAGATCTTCAGCATTTAACAGTTCAACAATTTTATCATCGGCGACATCAAAACCTGCGCCCACCACCAGCGAATCAATGTAAGGCGATGGCGGACTTTTCAATGGCTGATTAGCCACCAGTGTTAACGCCACCTGCTTACGGTTTGCCGCACGGTACAATATCTCTTTAATAACACGCGGACAGGCATCCGCATCGACCCAAATATGCATGAAACTAAAATCTCCAAAAGCAGGCTGTGTTCAGATTAAGCGGAAAATTGAGCCTTGAGTTTCATCTCAAAAACAAGGCGTAAAATTAATGGCAGGCTAGCGCTTAAACGGTGACCATCGTCTACCTCGACCAGCGGCGCACCAAAAGCGCGACTGCTTTCAATTGGCACCACATCATCACTGCGGCCATGAATAATCACCGTTTCTGGCAAACCCTCAGCCCTAAGAGATTTAGCAATCTCGGTATGCAAAGCAGGGGCGCACAGCACCAAGCCCTTAACGCGCGGCTCTTCGCGCTGTAACAACAACGCCATCAAACCACCGGCACTGGAACCGACAACTAAAAATGGCCCTAGCTGTTCGCTAAGAGCTTGCTGAATAATCGTCAACCGCTGCTGCGGGTCTTTAATTAGTCCAACATCGCATCAATGGCATCAAAATCTAATTCAACATCAGCAAGATGACGAATCAGATCGATTTTCTCAGTATCGCTGGCACTAATTTTCGACACATCGCTGGTGATCCGAGTAAACGACTCAGTATTGGTCAATTCAGTACGAACGTAGGGCAGATGACTGTCGTTAACAATTTTTAGAGTAATAGGTGAAACAGGAGACCTACCGGCGATCACCATCCCAGCAATTTTTTTACGAAATTCAGGCAGATGATACAGTGATGCTAACATCACCATCAACTCATCACGGCTACTATGCACCAGCAACAGCGTCGAATCTTCGAGCAAATCAGCAACACGTTGCGCCGATGCCGAACCAAGCTGAACATTGTGGACAATACGGTGTAGTTCACCGTCATTACCTTGAAGGGAACTACCGAGAATCGAACTAATCCGCTTCAATGTTGGGTTAGCAAGAATGGGCGAATAGTTAAAACCACCCTCAATTTCCATCTCATAAGCAGCAAAGGCCTTGCGTAAGTAATGGAGTGTGGTATCGCGCTTAGATGCCAACAATTTATTCACCAGCAACATCCGCACAGCAACACCCGCCTGTTCAAACGCACACAAATTGAGGCTAATAGAATCAATTGCTCGACCTATCCCCCCCTCTGCCACCATCATCACTGGCGCATCAAGCTGTTTGGCCACTTGAGCATTATTGTAACCAACTACCGAACCAACCCCAGCATGTCCAGCTCCTTCAATAACGATAAAATCACACACCTCTTCCAAGCGGCGGCAAGCACTCACCATCTGCTCACCAAACAGTTCTGGCGAAATTTCACCATCCAAAAACTGGCGGGTTGTTCCAGAATACAACGGCACCGGTGACATATCGCGAATATCATCACCAAGGTTAAACACCTGCGCCATCAGCACCGCATCCTTATCGGCCTGACAGCCACGAAACTCAACCAACTTTGGCCCCAGCGGTTTAATAAAACCGACACGCTTATATTTTTTAGCCGCCCTATGAAGCAACGATAAACACACTGTCGATTTACCGCAATTTTGCCCAGTAGCCGCAACAAAAATCTTTTTCGCCATAACCTCACCTCAATTTAATGAAAACTAAAAACGCTAATACTAATTAAGTAAAGTGAACACGGTATTTAAATGGATCAACACCCTTTTTTAGTAAAATTAAGTGAACAGCGTTTTGTGGGAGTTGTCAAGGAGGAGTCAGGGAAATGGATAGAAAAGTTGGCCTTGACATGTAATGTTGTATTGTTGATAGTGAGGCAGTTGATATTAAGTTTTACTTAGCTTTGGGTCAGATAAATATACTGATTAACCAGATCAAGCGATGACGAGTTTTCCGTATTTGATTGATAATATCGTGATATCTGGAAAATATTGAAAATGACAAATACGGAAAATTGTTTCTGTATTTTGCGCTTAATATCTCAATAAGTGGAAAAAGTCAGCGTTGTCCGGTTAGCTTTTTGCAGGACGACGTCTTCGCTTTCGTGGCTTGGACTTATTTGACGATTTCTTTTTTTTCTGAGACTGCGCTGCTTCATTCTCGATCTGTATTCGTAACTCTCTAACTCGGTGAATGCTAACTTTTTCTCCGTACTGCTCTCTGCAATAAATAGCCAGAAGCAGGTAGGTAATTAGGCCGCCAAGGATCTGAACCATTAAACCGTAAGGGCTACGAGCAATCAGGTGATAAACCTTGAGATGGCGCTTCCACCAGCCAAAGAAGGTTTCAATGTTCCACCGCAATTTATAGACTTGAGCAATATCTTCTGCGGTTAGATCGTAACGGTTTGTTGCAATCCAATAGTCTATGCCATCTACGCGGTAACCGACTACACGTAGCTCTTTCTTCGTCTGGTTTATGCCCTTTGTGCCAAGGAGAACTACAGCATCATAAAAGACAGATCCGTCTGGATTTACAGGGTTTTCACTGATAACCGTCTGGGTAGTTCTTTTCTTGATGCGACAGACAAATTGTTTTTCGTCGGTTTGCCACTGGTCGAAACATTGGTGGCTCTGGTAGCCACGATCCATGACACCCGTTTGCCCTTTGCCGATAATTTTGTCGACAAAGGGCCGTTCACCGTCTTTGCCATCGGTCAGGAATATCTTGATTGGGATCCCTCGGTTTATATCGAATCCGACATGCGCTTTAGCTTTCTTTGCTCCGCCCCGATAGTCGGCCCACTCCATCGAAAGGACAGCATCGACAAGAAAACCATCTATGGAAACCAGATCGCCCAACTGCTCAAACTGAGCGGGAAGTATCTTCGTTGCATCTGCTGCCAACGCTGTAAAGAGCTGACTAAGCTGTTCAAGTCCACGAGTATTAATAGCTTCGAAAAATGCGCTCTTTTTTATCCCCTTTGCTGGAGCAACGCATTGCTTGGCAAAGTCATTTTGCTCAAGAGCCTGAATCAGATGACGACCTGATTCAAATTCTTCGAGGTGAAAGTAGACTAAAGCGTTTAATTGTTCTTCGAAGGTCATTTGCAAAGGCCGATCACCACGAGATTTCAACTGAGAAACCCTTGGAAATTGGTTGTAAGCCGGAATGAGCAATTTCTTGAATGCTCGTGATTTATGTTTTTGTTTCAGTTGTTTGAATCGCCGCATCACCTAACTCCTTGAATATAGGGTGTTTACGGAATGCTTCGCGGCGATTTTTCACGTTATGTCAAGTAATATTTGTTGATTTTATAGCTATTTTTCTCCATCAATATGCGTTGCAAAAACCTAACCGGACAACGCTGAATAAATATAGGTGGTTGTCAGATATTTGGTCAGTAATTGAGGCTGGTGGGGAAGAAGAGGCTAACTTATGATCATGTATTTGCTTGAAAAAATTGCAAGGTTGAGTTTATAGTGCCGCAGATTTGACGTATCAATTGTTTGATTATTTACTCAAATTTAGCTGTTTGCGCATCAATCTATACGATTGTGCTATAGTAAAAGAAGTTGATGGAGCACATGTAACAGCAGTGGCCAGTGTTAATTCCTTTTTTGGATCTGTTGAAATAGCTTCCTGACTTAGCTTTTATTTTTAGAGACTACAGTAATTATTGTGTTTCTCCGATAAGCTTTATAGCGAGATTGATAACTTTTTTGATTAGGACTTCGGCATGTTAAAACCAGCCAAAACAAAAACTGAAGAAATAATCCACCATCTGAACGATATGAAGATTGGTGATGAGAGCAATAGGTTTTTATTGCGGCGTTATCGTAATGACGCCAAAGCTCTTGAGAAAGATCGCCCTGTAGAGGCATATGAAATATGCGCTGCAATCGCTTGTTTGGAGAACAATATTGAAGAGATGCGATCTTGGCATCAAAAAGCAATAACCGTATCTGGAAATGATCCAGTTGTAATTGTTAATTATGCAATGTCTCTGGGTAAGCTTGGCTTTTATCTGGAAGCCCATAATAAGTTCAAGGAAGTATTAGAGGAAAACTCAGCTAATATTTACAAGCTGCTTTACATTCGTTCTTGCCATGATACTGGACTTTTTTTTGAAGCATATGAGTGTGTTCGGCACATGAGTGTGGAAGACATCGAAGAAGTAGGGCTCCCAGAAGATATAATAGTTGGTATTTCCGAGGCTGTAAATATTCTTGCTGCCAAAGGGGTGTCGGATGACGATATCTCAAAGGCAATAGTCTGTGTTGAGGAATGTTTTCAAAATCAGGGTGTTTTTGAAGTTCGGCGCGACGTGTCTATTTATTCTGCTAAAGAGTTTATTCTTTATGGATTTTCGTTTTCGTTTAACGGTGTAGATTTATTGGAGTTGGACTACCAGATTGAGAAGAAGCTTGAGGAATCAGGGGTTTCTGAGGATGTCCTGTCTGTCTTAGAATTTGATTTTATTATGCTAGGCAGTGAAAAGGTTGCTCAGGACGTTGTTCCCATTTCTAAGGAAAAGATTGATTTTGTCAAAGCGCTCGTTGCTCCGGTGGAGATTTAGCGCGATGAATGTTAATGATTGGGAACTCTACGGTTCCAGTGTTTTTGATGCAATTTTCAATGACCTTATTGTGAGCGTTCAGGCACTAAAAGAAAAAGATCCGCACAATTACATGAATCATAAGAAGTCGAAACTTTTAAGACGAGTCTATCAGTCGATAATTGAAACCGTACCACAGGATCCACTTCATGCTGACTTTAATCTTGGGAAGAATACCTTAGGCAAGCATCGCCAAGCATGGAAAAGGGTTAAAGCGGGACTGCCTGACAGGTATCGTCTTTTTTTTAAGCGTTCGACAGGTACTCAGACCATTGTGTATGCTTGGGTAAACAATGAAAAGTGCCTTAGGAAAGATGGTGCAAAGTCAGATGTGTATCGAGTTTTCAAGACGATGTTGAGAAAAGGCGAAATTGCTGAAGACTATGATGTTTTACTGTCACGGGCAAGTGAGTTAGAGACAACAGAAGAGCAACGGTCAGTCCTGCAGTAAATAAACTGTCCACCACGTCCACCTTGTCCGCCACGTAAATGACAATAAAAAATAGCCATGCCACTCTTGCGGCATGGCTATTTTTACTTTACCCGAAATAGATGAACAACTCACCGCGTGGAAAGCTGCATTAATCGCTTGCTCTCGAAACCAGAACCACGAATATAACGGCCGCAAACTTACCCGTGCTGATCTCCCCGACATCCGTTCAACTCTCCTTTAATAAACCGGACGGAATACACGCCTGCTGTTTGCGGAAAATACGGCAGTGCTCACAGTAAGCCTGCCGCCGGTTATCAAAATCGTTAGAAGCCAAAGGAACGATATGAAGCACATAAAACTTAAGACTGTAAATTTGAAGAGTCACCCACAACTTAATGAAAAATGGCTACAAGACATTATTGCTGACGACCCTTCAATTATTGGTGTTGGCGATGTGATTCTAAAAGATAAAGAAAGAATCCATATTGGTGCTGGTCGCTTAGATTTACTATTACAGGATGCTGATGGTCATGGAAGATATGAGGTAGAAATTCAGTTGGGTGCCACCGACGAGTCGCATATTATAAGAACTATTGAATATTGGGATATTGAAAAGAAAAAATATCCACAATACGATCATACAGCCGTAATTATAGCTGAAGACATAACTAGTCGATTCTTAAATGTAATTGGTTTGTTCAATGGGTTTATTCCAATTATTGCTATTCAAGTAACCGCAATTGAAACACCTGAAGGGATAGGACTTCAGTTTACTAAAATTCTTGATACTGTAAAGCTAGGATACCTTGGTGAGCAGACAAAATACTTGAAATTTCAAAATCATTTTTACCTGCCGTCGAATTTAGCTATAACAAATATTATATTGGTTTTTGGGTTGATGGTCGTGCATGTAATTTTGCGGTTTGTCGTCCTCAAAAAAGTGCATTGCGCCTCGAAATACGTTTACCTCAAACAGACGAAACAGAAGAAATCATCTCAAGCTCCGAGCTTGATGTTCTTGACTATGATAAACGCTGGGGTAGTTATAGGCTAAAACTTACAGAAAATGACATTGCTGAAAAAGAAGAAACGTTAAAATCACTACTTCAGCAATCATATGAATTACGCAAATAATGCTAACGAATAAGGATAGATAGCGTGAGGCACGAACCGCGATCTTATCCTGTGGTTGGACAAGCCCGGCCACCA
>NBLY01000048.1 GCA_002084665.1 Desulfobacteraceae bacterium 4572_35.2
ACATTGCTTTCACAACTTCTACTCGGCAACCCAGCAGCGCCCCTCTACAAGGCGTTACTCGATTCTGACTTAGGCACCAACCTTAGCCCGGGCTGCGGTTTCCATGACGATTATCGAACAACTTGCTTTGCCGTTGGCCTGCAAGGTAGCGACAGTGACAAAACTGACGCAATCGAACAATTGATTCTTGATACATTACAACAAATTGTAGCAGATGGGTTCACTACTGAACGCATTGAAGCGACGATTCACCGCCTCGAACTTAGTAATCGTGAGGTCGGTGGCGATAGTTACCCCTATGCCATCAGTTTAATGTTCCGGATTCTTGGTCCATGGCTGCACTGCAATGACCCGATCTCAGCATTACAACTTGATGACAACTTAAAGCAACTACGCCAAAATTTAGCTGAGGGGCCATTTTTTGAAAATTTAATCAAGAGGTGGCTACTCAACAACACACATCGAATCACTCTTTGTTTAAGCCCTGACCCTGAATTAGGCCCTAAGATGGATAAACAAGAGCAAGAGCGCCTAAACGTAATCAAAAAAAACCTCAGTGCAGACGAAAAACAACAGTTAATTACCCAGGCCCAACAACTTCAAGACTCCCAAGAGAGCATTGAAGACCTGAGCTGTCTACCCACATTGGCAATGACCGACATTGACCCTGTCGAACCTCATACTGACAGTCAAGATATCAAAATTGCAGAAAAAGATGTGCTACTCTATCCTCAACCAACGAATGGCCTCTGCTACCTCAATCTGTCTTTTCCGTGCGATCACATTGATGAAGAACTCCGCCCATATCTGCCACTTTTCAGTAGCTTACTTACCCAAATTGGCACTGACAAACTTACTTATCTGGAGATGGCACAACGCGTTGAAGCTGGAACAGGTGGCATACGTGCCAACATTGATATACTCGACGACATCGATGACTTGAATACCTTCAAACCTCTATTTCAGTTGCGCGGTAAAGCCCTCAATCGCAACTTTGATCAACTCGGTGCTATTTTAGCGGATCTATGCTCTGCCGCAGATTTTACCGACCAAGATCGACTCGCAACCGTCATCGGCCAGATTAAAAGTTCGTGGCAAAACGCCATCCCTGGCTCAGGTCACAGCTATGCCGCACGAGCAGCAGCTGGTCAGCTGACACCAGCCGCCAAACAGAGAGAGCAATGGTCAGGTTTTAGCCAATTTAAACTGATCAAGCAGGTTGCCGAACTCAAAGCGGGACAGCTTGATGAAATCGTTGCCGTCATGCAACAAATCGCCGCAACGATTATCAATCGCCGCACCCTATCGGCAGCGATCACCGCTGAAGAGAAACAATTAAAAAATTGTCAATCAACACTAGAGCAATTGATCAACCACATCCCGCAAAGAACAACAACGGCTGCAGTGCAAGCCGTTGCTCCAATTGAACCTACAGCGGTTCAACTAGGATGGACCACTTCGATTCCCGTTTCTTATGTTACTCGTGTTTTCCGCACCACGCCATTCAATCATGTTGACACAGCACCACTAAAAGTGTTGGCCGCGCTGCTAAAAGCCAACTACCTCCATCGCGAAATTCGCGAAAAAGGGGGAGCATATGGCGGTATGGCAACGAGCAATAGCGAATCTGGGTTATTTTCATTAATGTCGTATCGTGACCCACAACTTGAGAGAACCTTGACCGTATATGAGCAATCGCTAGAGTGGCTACAGCAGGGCGATTTTGATGATGAAAAAATTAAAGAAGCCGTTCTTTCAGTGTTCAGTGCCTACGACCGCCCCCTTTCACCAAGCGGACGCGGCAGCAATGAATTTGCCAATCAGCAACAGGGCCTTACCCATAGCATGCGACAGCAATTTCGCACGCGATTGCTCTGTGTAACCAAAGAGCAATTACTAGATGTCGCCAAACGACATTTAAGCGATAAGTTAGATCAGAGCCCGATATCCATCCTCTCCAACGAAGAGGCGTTGGCAGCGGCAAAAACCAACCTCACTGAGCTACAGATTGAACGCATATAATAGGCTATGACCTCATAAACAAAAATACCCCCAGTGCTCCTTTCAGCACTGGGGGTATTTTTTATCGGTACAGCAATAACAATAATGCTAAAGCTTATTTAGCAATTTGCAGCTCAACGAGAAATTCACCATCATCGGACTCAAAGGGGATCACCACCCAATTTGATTCGGCAATACATTGCCAGCTCACCAAAAGCATCGGTGACATCATCATTAAAGGTATCAACGGATAAGCCCAAAAAACGTGCGGTGATCAACATCGCCACATCAGTTGGCGCATGAATCGCAACCATCCCTCGGCACGAACCAGCTAAACCAACCATCCCTGAAACAGAATCGGTAAAATTATTCACCAACACAGGCAAAGAAGGTTGTTCATTCACTTCCAGCATGATCATAGTCTCGAAAATATCTCGAGTGGCATCAATGGTCATCTGTTCTAATTCCAAAGCAACCCTCTCTCTCTGGCAACTCACTTTTTTCAATCACGGCAAAACCAAGTCGTGCAAAAAACTGTTCTTGATAGGTCAAAGCAAATACCCGATTCAAACCAAGCTCTTGCGCTTCGGTCAAACACGATTGAACCAACTTGCGTCCATAACCTTGACCTGCAAGGGAATCGGCAACGACAAGGGAGCGGACCTCGGCAAGATCGAGCCACCAAACTTGCAAACTGACGGTTCCAAGCACTTCTCCCCCATGATCTAATACATAGAATGAGCGGATCGCTTGATATATTTCAGCCAGCGAGCGGGAAAGCATTAACCCCTGCCTCGCATGTTCAACCAGCAATTTATGGATGGCATTGACATCACCAATACAGGCTTTTCTTAATTTCATAGTACCTCGCTAAACAATGATGGCCGCTGACAGCGCCGCAAAAGATCACGCGCGTGTGCCACGGTTTGGCTGCTCATTTGTGCGCCGCCAAGCATCCGCGCCAATTCCAATACACGCTCTTCATAATCCAGCGCTACTAATTGGGTGGATGTTTGGCCGTCGACCACATTTTTTTCTACCCGATATTGGCTATCACCATAAGCCGCCACCTGTGGTAGATGGGTAATACACAGCACCTGCTGACCAGCAGCAACGGAACATAACCGCTCACCAACAGCAGATGCAGCAACTCCACCAATGCCAGCATCAACCTCATCGAAAATCATCGTCGCCAATGCATCGACCCGTGGTGCTGCCTTACGCAAAGCGAGCATAATTCGCGAAAGTTCACCACCCGATGCGGTGACCGCGAGGGGACGAGTTTGTTGACCGGGATTGGCCGAAAAATAAAATTCTGCCCGCTCAAGACCGAGTGAAGCAGGTTTATCAAGGCTGGTAAATTGAACTTCAAAACAAGCATTGGCCATCGCCAAGCCGTGCAACTCAAGCTCCATAGCCTTCTTTAAGCGATCTGCGGCATTGCGACGTTGCATTGACAAGGTATCACCGACCGCTAATAACATCTGCTGTTGCTGAGCAATTTGCCCCTGTAGTGTCTCGATGGTTGCCACACTATGGTGCAAACTCACCAACTCCTGTTCGAGCTGTTGTTGATACGCTAAAATACCACTAATTTCAGAATGATATTTACGTTGCAACTCGCCTATGACGATGAGGCGTTGCTCCACCTCGCTCTGGCGTTGTTCATCAAAAACAACCTCCTCAGCGCTGTGGCGCAGTTGTGTCGCAGCATCCTCAAGGGAAAATAGAGCATCTTTAATCGCAGAGATCGGTCCTTCAAGTTGCGGATCAACCTCTTGCAAACCTTCCAATTGCTGACTCACCGCCCCCAATTGTTCACACACCGCCCCGCTATCAGCGTAAAGTTGCTCGTAACCGTTCTGACATTTAGAATAAAGACGTTCGGCGTGTTGCAATTTAAGTCGCTCGGCAGACAGTTCATCATCTTCGCCAAGCTGAAGCTGAGCAACAGAGATCTCGTTAATTTGAAAATTAAGCAGATCGAGGCGATCACTACGATCACGATCAGCTTGTTGCATTTTCTGTAATTGCTGTTCCAATTGGAGCAATTGACGGTAATGCTGCTGATATTCGGCAAGCAGATCACTGCACTCGCCAAAGCCATCGAGCAATTGTAGATGGTTCTCTACTCGTTGAAGTTGCTGCTGATCGTGTTGACCAAAAATCGCCAACATCGGCGCAACCAATTGCTGAAGTTGGCTTAGTGTCGCTAACGAACCATTGATATAAACGCGGTTTTTACCTTGGCGCGATAAAGTACGCTTAATCAGCAACTCATCCTCAGCATCAAAATCCATATCAACCAACATTTGGCTAATTAGCGGCTGATCGACCAGACTAAACACCGCTTCAACACTGGCACTATCTTCACCGCTACGCACTAGATCGTTACGCATTCGTTGGCCAAGCAACAGACCCACCGCATCGATAATGATCGATTTTCCTGCCCCAGTTTCGCCACTAAGAACGGTAAAACCACGACCAAACGAAACGTGCAGCTTCTCAATGACAGCAAGGTTTTTTATATTGAGATCCGTCAACATGGTTTTTTAGCGCTCTCCCCAGCGTAATTTGGTGCGTAACACTTCAAAATATTCTTTCGAGGCACTCTTAATTAATTTGGTGCACATGTTCGCTTTACGAATCTCCACCACATCTTGTGCCTTTAATGCCATCCCCACTTGACCGTCAGCGGTAAAAAAAACCCGCTCGTCATCAATTCGCATAATGATTCGGATCACAGATTCATCCGAAACAATGATCGGTCGATTGGTTAACGTGTGAGCGCAAATGGGAGTAATCACCAAACAGTGAAGACCGGGATAAACAATGGGCCCCCCGGCGGCAAGGTTATATGCGGTTGAACCAGTAGGTGTTGAAACAATTAAACCATCGGCTTTAAAAGTAGTGAGATAATGATCATCGACCCACACCTCCATATCAACAATTCGTGCTAGCGCCCCTTTATTGATCACCACATCGTTAAGCACCTGATAATCGGCAACCTGTTGGTCATCGCGAACAATTCCAGCCTCAAGCATAATGCGATCTGAAATGGTAAAGTCACCACTGAGCACCCGTTCGAGTTCATCGTATAAGCCATCGAGAGTAATTTCAGTCAAAAAACCAAGGCTGCCTAAGTTGACTCCTAGAATCGGTACATTCAATGCGCCAACCTTACGCGCCACCGAGATCAGTGTGCCATCACCACCGAGCACAATAATGCACTCAACTCGCTGCGGCAGTTCACGTCCAGCAACCCCTTCAGGTTCGCCCATGTCAGCCGCCAAATTGCGCTCAACCAACACTTCAATATTTCGTTCACCCAGCCAACTCTTTAACTCCAGAGCCACATCTACCGCTGCAGGATTAGAGCGTTTCGCATAAAGACCGATTGATTTCATATCTCTGCCCCTATCTTTATCATTACATCAGCATAAAAAATGATCATATCACAGCGCAAAACCTACCACAGACCCCGTGCAAAGTCTATCTACTGGCAGTCAATTCTCGAACATTGAGACGAGTTGCTAATTTGTGCTACAGTACCAACGTTTCATATCATCAGGAGCGTGTTGTTTTCTCGAACAATCTCCTATTTAATCCTTGAACAAATATCAACATCAACACATTGATATCGAACTTCCCTCAAAACGACATAGGCCCTATGGATCTCTTTTCTAGTACCATGAGTGACGACCAAACACCGCTAGCAGAACGATTACGGCCACAATGTTTGAGTGAAGTGGTTGGCCAAACCCATCTGCTTGGCGAGGGCTGCCCATTACGGTTAATCATTGAAAACGATCAACTCAGCTCCCTTATCTTCTGGGGGCCGCCCGGCACAGGCAAAACAACCCTTGCTCAAGTGATTGCCAAAAGTACCAGTAGTCGCTTTGTCTTTTTTTCAGCCATCATGAATGGGGTAAAGGATATTCGTCAAATCGTCGCGCGCGCGCAAGAAGATCGCGCTCATTACGCTACGCGCACTATTGTTTTTGTCGATGAGATTCACCGCTTCAACAAATCACAACAAGATGCCTTTTTACCGGCACTCGAAAAGGGAGATCTGGTTCTCATCGGCGCAACCACCGAGAACCCCTCCTTTGAAGTCAATGCCGCCCTACTTTCACGAGCACGGGTTTTTGTTCTTGAAACACTCAGTGTCGAAGAGATCAGCCAACTGCTGCAACGAGCACTAAGCGATCCACGCGGGTTTGATGATCCGCCGACTAACGTTGACGAATCAGCCATTAAACTACTCGCCCACCTCGCTCAAGGTGATGCGCGCGTTGCATTAGGCAACCTTCAACTCATTGTTGAAACAGCCAATGGTGCCACCATTGATGAGCCGTTCATTTCGCAAACACTGCAACAACGCGCCCTACGCTATGACAAAGGAGCAGATGAACACTACAATGTCATCTCAGCCTTCATAAAAAGCATCCGTGGTTCTGATCCAGACGCTGCTCTATACTGGCTGGCACGGATGATTGAAGCTGGTGAAGACCCATTGTTTATTGCCCGCCGCTTAGTCATATCGGCCGCTGAAGATATCGGCAATGCCGATCCAAGAGGATTGCAACTTGCTGTTTCGGCGCAACAAGCCGTCCATTTCGTCGGCATGCCCGAAGCTCGTATCATTCTGGCTCAGGCCACCACCTATTTAGCATCGGCACCCAAGAGCAATGCCTCCTATGCAGGGATCAACGATGCCCTCGACGAAGTACGCCAAAGTGGTGCGCTAGCCGTCCCACTTCACATTCGTAATGCGCCAACACAGTTAATGAAAGACCTCAATTACGGCGCAGGCTACCGCAACGCCCATAATTCGGCCAGTGGTTACGAAACGCAAGACTACCTACCGGAGAGATTACAAGGACGACAATTTTACCACCCCGTCGAGCGCGGCTACGAAAAAATCATGGCCGAACGGTTACGGTTCTATCAACAAAACGCAGAGATCGAAAACGGACAAACCAATGAAGTAAAGCAAGAGAATGTTGAGAACAACAAGATAACAAGTGATGAACAGTAGGGATGATGTTACCTATCTACTGTCGTGGTGTGGTATGCATATTGACCCTTTGCCTCAGTCTCATAACGACCCACAGCACAGCGCAACCTTGGCAACCGTGGGGACAAATCACTACGCCCCACCAACACTCAACTGACCCTGAATCGCTCCACCCACTCAAACAGGGTGTTCGTTTCTTTCAGCGCTACATCTCCGTGGTCGATAGCCCGCGTTGCCCAATGTACCCAACCTGTTCAGCGTATGCCATCCAAGCGCTCGATAAACACGGTGCCGTACTCGGTAGCTTTATCACCGTTGACCGCCTGCTCCACGAGAGCACCCCGTTAGAACAAAAGCACCCACTTACAGGCTATGAACGCCTGCGTTTCTACGACCCACTCAGCGCCAACGACTTTTGGCTTGCACCAGCTGCTACAGATTAAATACCCAAAAGAAACTAACCACCGAAATAATTCCGAGTGCCATGAGTGAGAAATAAAAAAAATCGTGTTTTCTCCGCCGCCGCATTAGATTGACCACAAGGCCCAACAGCCCCAAAATAATACCGCCAAACAACATCCAAAACACATAATTCATCAACTCCATGTTCCAATCACGTTCCATTGATAAATTATTCATCCGCGCAAAAAAAGTGGTCGATCTCGGCTTGGCAACACTCACCAAAAAAAACGCCCCCAAAACCAACCCCCAGCCTGAAAAAGCAAACCATCGCAACGAACGGGTCCAGGTATCAGGACCTTTTCGCCGATCACGACGATCACGACGATCATTAGCATAACGGCCATCATCAACACGCCGTCTATCAATTGATTGCGACATAAAAACTCCCTTACCCCTGTTGAGTCATCCCCACGCCAGCGATGATTGTGCCACAATGAAGGCAATGGCCATTTTTGACACGATTTAAAACAATCTCAAAACCACGCCGAACAATGACTCTTTGCCCACATGAAGAACAGAACGTGTTTTCACCACCATCTTTATGAGTATTGCCAATATACACATAATTCAAGCCGGCATCAAAGCCAACCTGTTGCGCCTTCAATAATGTTTCTACCGGGGTCGGCGGCACATCGGTAAGCCGATAAGTGGGATAAAATCCAGTGACATGCCACGGTGTATCCTCACCCAAGTTTTCAACGATAAAGGCCGCCAAAGCCTTTAGTTCGGCCTCATCATCGTTATGGTCAGGGATCAACAATGTCGTCAACTCCAACCAAATGCCAAACTCACGATAACAAAGGATGCTCTCTAACACCTGTTCAAGATCGCCACCACACACCTTGCGGTAAAAATCAGCGGAAAATCCCTTTAAATCAATATTTGCTGCATCCATCAACGGCGCAAGCAAACGTAGCGGCTCCTTAGCAATATAACCATTACTAACAAACAAATTTGCTAAACCAGCCGCGCGTGCCAAAAGAGCTGTTTCATAAACATACTCAAAAAACACCGTTGGCTCACTATAGGTGTAAGCAATACTTCGGCAACCAGCAGCCAGCGCCTCATCAACCACCTGTTGCGGCGACAATGGCACACCTGAAATAACCTCCACAGTCGAATCAACCTGAGAGATCGAATAATTTTGGCAATGCAAGCAGCGGAAATTACACCCCATTGCAGCAATTGAGTAACTCTTCGTACCGGGATAAACATGAAAAAAAGGTTTCTTCTCAATCGGATCAACATAATTTGCCACAGCCAAGCCATAATTAAGACTATACAAAACCCCATCGCGATTCTCCCTTACCCCGCAACGCCCCCTTTTACCCTTACCAATATGACAATGAAAGCGGCACAAACCACAGACACCACCCCCCTTATCATCAGCCGTCCAAAACATTGCCTCGCGCATCGTCCCCTCCTATCCAACACATTATCAATAGTCAACATAACGAAAGTTTAGCAGAAAAAAAATTAATAACAGGAGGTAAATAAGCACCAAAAAAAAGAAAAAGTAATTTTACAAGATAAATGCTTGACCCATCGCCCCCTTATCTCTATACTCCGTTTTGCTTGTGCCGAAGTGGTGGAATTGGTAGACACGTCGGTCTCAAAAACCGATGGCTTCTGG
>NBLY01000049.1 GCA_002084665.1 Desulfobacteraceae bacterium 4572_35.2
AAATACAATGAAGACAAGTCTTTGACCCGCCAACGCAGTGGCACATTGGAACGAAACTGTACCCGATGAAGATCAATTAAGTGGGGAGTCAAACTAGATGGATCAAGTTGATCTTTACCCGCTGAAATATCTAACAAAAAGTGACACAGATAATAATCACGATGATTGATACCATTATCGTGCAGGGTGCGGGAAACTTGCGCTATTTTTTTTATTAAGGCCCGTTTTAATGCTGGTTTTGGTGGTTTCTCTGGCCAATGACGACAAAAGTCCTCAAGACTTTCGGTGTTTTGAAGATCTTCGGTGATAAGAAACGATTGCTTGGACGCAGGGCTAACTCCACGTGTGCCATAACCAATGGTGGTCATGGTAGCAACGCCGAGATCGGTGAGCTTTTGTATTGCCAGCCACTCATTGCGCGCACAGAGTACTGGCGGCTTACGAAGCGACAACAGACTTTTGAAAATACGTTGCCAGCCAATACCGCGATACAATTTGGCAAAGTAGCTGCGCCCCATCATATCAAAACGCAATGTCCGGCGGCCATCCATATTACGGTATTCATCGCCTTGAATGGCAAATAGTTGCTCAAAAACATCCTGCCCTTGCCACTTTTTCTTCCAACTATCTGGTAAAATAATCATGAGATCACCTGTTCAATAACATCGACTGCACGCTGGGGCATACTAAAGATATCGTGGTTTTCGACGTAGTTTTTCGCATTTTCTTGCCACTGTTTTCGTTGCCCAGAGACAAGCATTTCAGCAAACAGTTGCGATTGCGGCAATGACGCTAAGGCTTGCAAGCTTCTATCTAGCCCTTTAGTTTTAAATCCTGAGCCGACCATCAATACCATTTTTTCATCATCTTCAAGCCCCAATTCTCGCCGTTTAGTGGCACGGAGTTCGGCATAATCGTCTCCAGCTAAACGATCTTTCTGAATACCCGGTGGTAGCATATGCATTCGCAATGACTACGCGACTTAACTTTGCCCGCAAAACATGGATCAGCGGCATAATAGACATCGAGGCCAGGCATTTTATTAAAGCCGACGAGCCCATCATATCCTTGCATTGCAACCTGTTGGTTCACTTGGTTAGCAAAGGTTTCATAGCGTTTATAGTTTTGATAGGCGCGTTGTGGCAATAGATGCAGGTTAACCCCAGCTGGCACAGCTCCTTCAGCTTGTAACGTATAGATATCGACAGAATGTCCACGTTTGACACATTCTTCGGCAATTTTCATACAGTCACGCTGTAATCCACCGTACGGGAAATATTTAAACAATGCAAAAGCGAGTTTCATAGCACCTGTGCTTCATGGTTAGACAGTAATTTTTTTATTTTCTGACTTGTCGTATCAGACAATTTAGAAGCATCCTGATAATGAGCCCAGAATGGCTCGGCCATACTATTAAAAAACCGTTGGTCATCATTGTAACGCAGCATATGACGAAAGTTACGCACCCTTTCCGCCACAGTAAGAGATCGCCGATAGAAACGCATATCGGCAATATCGATTAACCCAAGCGATAAATCCTCCATAACGATGATGTTTCCCCAGTGCAGCGAGCGAAACAGCACCCCCTTGCTATGTAAGCTGGCCACAAATTTTGCTAGAATGTCCATGATCGATTCGCTACCGTCCTTCATACAATATTGCCGCAAGGTGATCCCGGGTAGTGGCCGATACCAGACCAAATCACGAACAGGATCACAACAATGACCTAAGCGCAAATCTGACACAGTTGGAACATTCAACCGCTGCAAGCGACGGGCATTATTTACGAAACGACTGGCATAAGGAAACAGTAGCGCACTAGACAGTAGACGCTTACGGCGGAAGATTTTAACAATATCTCCTTCCGCGGTCAGCAACACCTTTTCACCGTGACCATCTTTTTCTAAAATGGTTGATGAACGAATAAGTTGATTATATTTTTCAGCAGAAATTGATTCCATCAGCTATTTTCCGGAAACAGTACCGATTCGATTAAATCACACAGAATATGGATAATAGTTAAGTGGACCTCTTGAATACGCGGCGTATCAGGAGTAGCTACAGTTAAAGCAAGATCAACTTGCTCGGCAATCGTTCCACCATCGCGACCAAGGAGGGCGACAGTCTGGCCGTTCATAGTTTTGGCTAACGCCAAAGCCTGTTGCACATTTTTAGAGTGTCCACTTGTTGAGATGCCGACGACAACATCGCCAGCTTTTGCTAACGCTTCAACCTGATCCGTTGTTAGAGCGATAGCAGGAAGGGCTGAACGGTTCTTCAAAAAACGACCGACCAGTTCGGCGGCAAAATGCTGAGCATCGGCTGCCGAGCCACCATTACCGAGTATAAGAATTTTATTGCCACGGCGCGGTGCAACAACTTGTTGAAACACCTCGATATGTTGATCGATATGTTGATCTATTTTTTGTTGCATAACACTCTCCCCTCACCCATTAAGTACTAATCAATTCGAGAATTGCCGTATAAACGTCATCAACCGCAATCGACTTTGAACACTCATCATCGCGTTCACACTGCTTGAGTAAGCAAGGTGAACAGGGCAATGCTGATTGTAAGCAGCGATGATTTTCATCCATAGGGCCATTACGAGTCGCTTCCGTCACACGAAATATTGAAACTGTAGCAGTTCCGAGAGCCGCCGCGATATGTATTGGCCCCGTATCACAACCCACCACAACATTCGCACGGTCAAGCAATGCAACCAGCTCTGGCAAGCTGCCACGTGGCCAAACAATCGCTTTGCCCGCTGCGTGTTCGGCAATCAATTGTGCAGCCTGATGCTCTTGATCGTTACCCCAAGTCAACAGCGGCACCACATCGGTATTTTCAACCAATTTAGCCGCCAATTGTTGCCAGTGTTCCAGATTCCACAGCTTTGTTTTCCACGTTGTACCATAGTGCAATACAGCAAGTTTTTTGTCTGACAAGTTTTGTTGCTCTATTTGCTGTAAAACATGTTGCCGCGCAATGGGGAGAACCTGCAGAGGCCCAGCATTTACCCGTTCACATCCTTCAGGCAATGCCGCCGCTACCACGGCAATGGAGCGCTGAGAAACATGATGATCAGCAGCGGACAGATGAACATGATGATTGGTTGCCAACAGATTGGGCCATTCTCGAACGTGGTGGCGATCAAAACCATAACGTTTTGAACTACGACTCAAACGGGTAAACAAACCACTCTTGCTGTTACCCTGAAGATCAAAGACAAAATCATAGCGTTGTTGGCGTAACTCTTTAGTGAAAGACCACATCTCTTTCAACATTGCTAACGGTGTTAATTCACGCCACCGTTTCGTTTGCAATGGAATGACTCGCTCAATAAGGGGATGTCCAGCTAAAACAGGAGCAAATCCCTCCTCAACAAGCCAATCAATCTGTATAGATTCACCGCTTCGACCTGACAGATCAATACCATGCAAATAGGCAAGAACTGGTAAGGCATGAATCACATCACCTAAGGCACTCACTTTGATAATTAAAATTTTCATTACGATTAATCCAACAGTTCAAATGCTGCAGCCAAAACATCGTCGGCTGAAATAGCGGTCATACAGCGATGATCTGTTGGACACTGACGTAACAGGCATGGGGCGCAATCGGTTTGTTTGCGCACTATTTTAACATTTTGTGAAGCTGGGCAGGTTGTTGTATGGTCAGTTGAACCAAACACCGCCACAATTGGTACCGAAAATGCCGCGGCAACATGCATGGGACCTGAATCATTTGAGATCAATAAGCGACTGTTGGCGAGCAAGGCCATCATTTGCCGAACCGATGTTTTGCCAACCATATTGATAACCTCAGCGTCCATAGCCGCAGCAATATCGCAACCAATCTCTTTTTCTCCTGGACCACCTGTTAAGACAATTTTAGCACCATAACGGTTAGCCAACGTATCAGCGACCTCGGCAAAGCGTTCTGGCAACCAGCGTTTAGCGGAACCATAAGCCGCGCCGGGATTAACTGCAATGACATTGTCGCTGTCAAGCAGCGCTGCTGCCCACTGTTGTTCCTCATCGGTGCAAGCAAGACAGAGCTGGCCATCGCCATCAGCGATGCCAAGGCGTGCCAAAAGTTGGCAATAGTAATCAGTATGATGGCGTAATCTATCTTGCTTAGTGATCGTCACGGGGTAATTCAATAGCAAACGACGACCATCTGTCGTGTAACCAGCACGACGAGGTATCCCCGCAAACGCGGCAAGCAAAGCGGCTTCGATAGCATTTTGCAACAGAAATGCGGCATCAAAGTGGTGGCTACGGATCTCCTTAATGATACGGATAAAACCCGCCGCTCCGCGATGAAACCCTTTGCGATCATAGATCACCACTCGGTCAATGCTGGGGTGAAACTGAAACAACTCGGCCACTAATGGATTAGCCAACATCACAATTTCAGCTTCAGGATAGTTGGCACGCAAAGCATTTAAAGCTGGCGTGGTCATCACAGCATCGCCGATCCAGTTGGTTCCACGCACTAATATTTTTTTAAGGCTATGATGTCCTAATTGATTTGCAGCCACGTAATTACGCTTTCACACTAACAGCTTCATCTATCAACATAATAGGTACATCGTTGCGGATAGGATAGGCTAACTGACAATGATTACATAGCAATGATTGTTGTTCTGATAACACAAGAACACCCTTACATTTCGGGCACACTAGGTGATCAAGCAATTGAGGATTTATAGCCATAATGGATTCTCCGGCAAAGACTTCTGCATGTAGTTTAATTAAGCAAATAAGAAATTGATCTTTTGCTCTAGTAGATCAGCCTCTATAGGTTCGAATGTTAACGAAAAAGAGCAACACGGGATATTAAACATCTCGTCATTCAATTTAACAGCATCTTTTTCTGTTGTTAATATAAAATCTGCCTCCGCAGCCATGACCTTAATTAATTCAATCACATGCGGGGTAAATTCACAATGATCAGCTAAGGGCAATGTCGCCAACAACCTCACCCCACCCTCTTCAAGAGAGGTGAAAAAATCACTCGGGTTGGCAATACCTGCGAAGGCAACACACTTACTCTGACGAAGTTGCTCAACAGGGTAATCGTGGCCCAATAGGTCTTGGGCACTGTGGGCTAAAGATTGCCGAGCACGAATAATGGGTTGAGCACACGCCAACGGTTTCGCACTCTGTTGATTATAACGTGTCATAATACAAAGATCTGCCCGCTGAATAGCAGCGGGAAATTCACGCAGCAAGCCAGCCGGAAGCAGATATCCATTGCCGAGGGGATGGCGACTATCAAACAACAACAGATCTAAATCACGAGCTACAGCCAAATGCTGAAACGCATCGTCTAAAACAATCAGATCAACAGCAAAAGTCTTAATGGCGCAGTCGATCCCAGCGCTTCGTTGCGGTGCAACAATCACGATAGCCTGAGGGTTGCGTCGAGCGAGAAGGTAGGGTTCATCACCACACTGCAGTGCCGCCAATATTGGCCCATCACCAGCACAGACAACACGAACAGGGTCGCCTTTTTCACCACCATAGCCTCGACTGATCACAGCAACTTTTCGCTGTTGTGCCAGTTGCTGCTTGAGTAGATAATCAACCATCGGCGTTTTTCCGGTACCACCGACAGCAAGATTACCAACCGAAACAACTGGAACAGCTGCTTTATAGCAGGAAAACACCCCCGCTCGATACAGCTTTACCCGAACAAAATTAATGCAGCCATAAAGCCAACCCAGCGGCACTAAAAAAGCGAGGAGTAAGCGATCAGCTTTACTTCGTGCACCGCGTGTTGCTAAACGGCGATAATACAGCGCTAATCGTGTATGCACTGCATAATCTCACTTAATGTTTTATTACTCGCACCAGCATTACGTTGTAACAACGACCAGCCCTGCTCACCCATTTTTTGACATTTATCCGGTGCCTTCAGTAAAGAGTCAATTAAACACCAACTCTGCCAGATGGTAAAACTTAAGCATTTCACCTATGGTATCGACAAGGAGAACACCACCTTGTTGTAAAGGCTGATCCTGTTGTTGAGAACGCAAACGCCACGGCAGTGATGCCTGAGTTAACAATTCACCAACCGACCTACACCGATCTGGGTGGCGTGGAACTAAGATCAAGATCAGGTCGGGATGATGGTTCACCAACCGTTGATGCACTTCAATGATCTGTTCCTCTTCACCTGCGTGAGTACTGCCAGCGACCCAAATAGGTGGTTGTAATGGTAAAGAAAATTGCTGGCGTAACTGTTGACTAGATAAATCTGGCGGTAAGGTTGATTCCATATCGAACTTAAGATTCCCAGTCACCGTGACCCGCCCAGCTGGAGCACCAAGCTCGACAATTCGTTGTCCATCCGTTGCAGATTGCATGCAAAAACTAGATAGTTGCTCAAGAACAGGTTGCAGAATCTTTTTAACGCGTAAATAACGGGGAAACGAACGATCCGATATCCGTCCATTAACCAACTGAATAGGGATCGACTGACGATGACATTGGCGGATAAAATTCGGCCATAATTCCGTTTCAACAATCAATACATGGTTAGGTTGTACGAGCTGCAACACACGTTTCACCACCCATGAGGTATCCAAAGGGAAAAACAGCGTATCGTCGATCTCTTTAATCCCCTGAGCGATAGCGTGTCCCGTTTCGGTGACGTTCGAAACCAACAATACAGCCTCAGGATAGTTGTTGCGCAGGACTTTAATCAGCGGAATCGCAGCACGGGTTTCGCCAACCGATACAGCATGAATCCAAAACACTTTTTTCTGTTCGAAGCCAACAAAACGATCTTTATGAAAGAAACCAAGTCGTTCACGAATACCGCGACGCACCTTGCCCTGCAGTAAACCACGCACCAGATAGCACGGCACAAGAAACACAGCCGTCAACCAAACGACACAATCATATAGAAGATAAACCATAACTCTCCAGTCGTGCTATAGCACGGCAGTGGTTATCAACCATTGCCTGTTGTAATTTTTGTTTAAACTGCTCAGGGTCTTCATCGCGCTGACAATAAAGTGGTTCGCCATAGGAAAAGATCAAGCGGCCAAAGGGATAAGGTAACAAAAAACGATCCCATGAAGCAAACCGATGTCCACGACTGGCGACCAATGCTACAGGAACCACTGCACGACCTGATAAACGCGCTAATTGAACAACGCCATCTTTCATCTCATGGCGTGGCCCACGTGGGCCATCTGGGGTAATACCAATATCGTATGGTTGTTTAGCTAACCGTAATAACTGTTTAAATGCCGCCCCACCACCACGACTAGATGAGCCGCGTACCGCATGGTGACCTAAAAATTGTACCGTACGGGCTATCAACTCACCATCGCGTGAGCGGCTAATTAATATTTGCCCACCCGGACCATCATATCCCTGCGGTATCATCAATAACTGATCGTGCCACGATGAAATGATCACCGCTTCACCCTTACGCCAAAGTTGACCGACACTTTCGTCACCAATGATCTCTTTGCGTGATAACAGGGCAATCATACGGATCAACAAAGCAGCCAACGGCGGGGCGAAGTTGCGCAATAACCACTGACTCATATCTTTTATGTTCATCAGTTTTTACCCACTAATCACGAAATTGTAGATCATATAAACGGCGATAGCTACCACCTACTTCGAGCAACTGTTGGTGCGTACCCCGTTCAACCAATGCCCCATCTGCCATAACTAAAATTTCGTCGGCATGCATAATAGTCGACAAACGATGCGCAATAACGAAAGTGGTTCGCTCCTTCATCAGATTGGCGAGTGCCTGCTGAACAACTGTTTCACTCTCGGTGTCTAAAGCACTGGTTGCCTCATCTAACAACAGGATCGGTGCATCACGCAAGATGGCACGGGCAATACAGATCCGCTGCCGTTGCCCACCAGATAAACGCACACCACGGTCGCCAATTTGAGTCTGATAGCCTTCAGGCATCTCATTGATAAAGCCATCGGCATACGCCATTTTAGCTGCCGCTTCAACCTCTTCATCCGTAGCATCAACACGTGAATAACGGATATTGTTATACAAGGTGTCATGAAACAGGAATGTCTCTTGATCAACCAAGGCAATTTGTTGTTTTAAACTATTTTGCGTGACCTTGGAGATATCGTGACCATCAATGCTAATCACTCCACTTGTTGGATCATAAAAGCGCGCCAAAAGACCAATCAAGGTTGATTTACCGGCACCGCTGGCGCCGACAAGGGCAATCATCTTCCCCGGTGGAACATCGACACTAAAATTATTCAGCACAGGATTTTCATCATCATATGAAAACTGAACATTTTCAAAACATACATGACCTTGACTGCGAGGCAATGCAATCGCATCAGCCGCATCAACAATATCTTGTGGTGTATCCAACATCTCAAAAACACGCTCGGCAGCACCAACCGCTTTTTGCAGAATATTATTTGTTTTAATCAGCCGTTTCATCGGGCCATACATCATACCCATGGCAGCAATAAATGACATCAGCGCGCCTTTGGTTATATCACCAACCATGACGCGATGGATACCGTACCACAACACCCCTGCCGCACCAAAAGAGGACAATAACTCCATAATTGGTGCGGTGGCAGAATCGTAACGGATCACTTTTTTCATTCGCTGATAAAAAATCCAATTTTCACTATGAAATTTATGTTGTTCACTACCCTCAGTACCAAATGCTTTAATCACCTTAATGCCACTAAAAGACTCTTGTAAAATAGATGTTAGATTACTGATATTCGTTAAACTTTTTCGTACATATTTCTTAATTCGACGACCAATTTGTGACGCTGGAATAAGGGCAATAGGTAAAACAGTAAAGGCAACAAGCGCTAAGCGCCAATCATTGTAAAACAGTAAGCCGATTAAACCAACAAGGGTTAAACCCTCTCGAACTACCACCACTAACTCATCAGCAGCTGATTTCTGTAACATCCCAACATCATTTAGTATTCTCGAAATAATAGTACCAACAGGGGATTTAGAAAAATACCCCATAGATAGATCAAGGGTATGATCATAGAGATCATTTCTCAAATCTTGAACAACGAGTTGACCCGCTGTTTTGATAAAATACTCTTGAATATAGCGTGAACCCCCCTTGATTGCTGCAAGACTAACAACAATAACAGGAACTAAGTTAACTGCTGACCTTGTTGGATTTTCCAAAACAGAATCAATAAACGGCTGAACCAGTTTAGCAATAGAAACATCAACACCTGCTACACCAAGTGATGCAATCATTGCAAAAATGATACGCTTGGCATAGGGCCTTGAATAACCAAGAAGTCGTTTATAAACTTTAATACCACCTTTTGCCACGGTTAGTTCACTCCTTGCTTAGTACGGCAACTTAACTCGATCACCATCTGTGCAACACGGGCTGAACAACCTGGTTCACCCATCCTTGTTTTGACTTGCGACAGGTTATCTTTCATTGTTTGGCAGTAACTTTCATCAGTTAAAATTTTGTCAACCTCGTTGAATAATGTCTGCGAATCAGCTTCATCCTGAACATATTCACGAACGATTGTTTTTCCGGCAACAATATTTGGCAGGCCAAAATGTTCAACAGAAACAAGGTGTTTACCAATAGCGTATGTTAACGGCGCAGCTTTATACAGTATCACCATAGGAGTTTCAACTAAGGCAATTTGCAGGGTAACCGTACCCGATACACACAGCACAACATCGCATGCCGCAGCGGTATCATAAATCGTATCACGTACAAATATTACTTCAACACCAGCGGAATCAAGCTGTACTTTTAACTCAACTTCTTCTACACCGGGTGCTAGGGGCACAATAAAACGTGTTGCCGGGTGATGAGACAGAATTTTCTGTGCGGTTTCAACGATGGTCGGAAATGAATATTTCAATTCATTAGCGCGACTTCCGGGGAAAAGGCCAACAACTGTGCTGTTTTGATCTAAGTGATAACGACTGCGATACTCAGCCGTTGGTAACGACAATTTAGCCTCATCAAGCAAAGGATGGCCAACATAGCGCGCATCGATGGGTAAACCACGATAGTAATCGGGTTCAAAAGGAAAGATCGCTGCTAACCGGTCTACGACAGCCGAAATACCTTTCACGCGCCCTTTTCTCCATGCCCACACCTGTGGACTGACATAATAGAGAACAGGAATCCCAGCTTTTTTAGCTTGTTTAGCAAGTCTTAAATTAAAATCGGGGGAATCGATTAAGACGAGAACGTCGGGTGGATTAACTCCGTGAATTATCGTCTTTAAACGTTGAAAGACAGCCCAAATACGCGGCAGATGACGAACCACCTCAACCAAACCCATTACGGCGAGCTCGGAACTAGGCAATACAATTTGACAGCCAGCTGCGTCCATTTTTTCACCACCCACGCCAAAAAAAGAGAGTTGTGGGTCACAGCTTTGCGCTGCTTTAATCAGATTGGCGCCATGCAGATCACCAGAAGCTTCACCAGTAACAATTAACGCACGACGTAGACCAGAACAATCAGAGCAATCAGAGCCGATGGCCATGAGGGGCAATCCTTTTAAAGAGGTAAAAAAACGTATGGCACCCACGAATGGGTGCCTACATAGTACAAAAACATATCAAAGCGATGAGATCAAAAAAAATGTCCCTTAACGCCATGAAAGAGCTTCAATTAACAACAAATTTAGCGAGCAACACCTCGTTCACTTTTACGAATAAAATCGGTAAAAGCAACAACTTCAGGAAACTGTTCAATGGTTTCAGCGATCTGCTCTAAAGCTTCGTCTTGACGTAATCCAGTTCTAAAAATAAGTTTGTAAGATTTCTTAATTGCCGACAACTTTTCAGAGCTGAAGCCACGACGTTTCAAACCGATCAAATTCAAACCAACAGTCTTAGCCCGATCACCTTGAGCAATGACATAAGGGGGAAGATCTTGAGCAATCATCGATCCTCCACTTGCCATCACATGAGCACCGATACGGGTAAATTGATGAACTGCTGACATGCCACCAAGAATAGCATAATCGTCAACCTCAACATGGCCAGCGAGGGTTGCATTATTAGCAAGAATGATATGGTTACCGACAATACAATCATGAGCGACATGGGTGTATGCCATAAATAGGTTATCGTTACCTATTACCGTTTGACCACAGCCGTCTTCAGTACCTAAATGCATTGTGGTGAATTCACGAATCTTGTTGCGATCACCAATGATCAGTTTTGTCACCTCGCCGTGAAACTTAAGGTCTTGAGGTATCGCCCCGATCGAAGCGAATTGAAAAATTTCATTATCGCAACCGATGGTCGTTTGCCCTTCGATGACAACATGTGGCCCGACAACCGTACCATCACCGATGGTAACGTTTTCACGAATTATCGAATATGCACCGATCTTGACATTTTCACCAACAACAGCACCAGCTTCTATGATAGCAGTGGGATGGATCATCATTAACCCTCCCGATCGACAAAAGTGGCTTTAAGTTCTGCCTGGGCAACTAAAGTTTCGCCAACATAAGCCTTACCTGAGAACTGATAAATTCCACGACGGAATTTCATCAATACAAGCTCTAGGCGCAACACATCACCAGGCACAACTGGCTTACGAAACTTGACCTTATCAATGCCGGTAAAGTATGTCACCTTATCATCACCAACGCCATCGTTAAGACTCGCAAAAACACCACCGACCTGAGCCATCGCTTCGACAATTAACACACCTGGCATGATCGGATGACCGGGGAAATGACCTTGAAAAAACGGTTCATTGATGGTGACATTCTTAATACCGATTATCGACGTGTTTTCATCGAAACTTTCGATACCATCGACCAATAAAAATGGATAACGATGGGGTAAGCGCTTCATTACCTCGACTGCATTCATAAACATAAGCGATCAATCTTTCTCTACTATGGATTGTAATGTTTCAAGTTGCCGTTGCAACGAGGCAATTTGTTTTCTCATCTCGGGTAAGCGACTAAATGTCATTGACGACTTTAACCACTCACGATGAGGAATGGCGGGGACACCTGAAACAATTTGGTCACCCTTAATTGAACCAGTAATTCCGCCACGACCACCAAGAGTAAGGTTATCACCCACCTCAATATGACCTGCCACAGCAGACTGGCCACCAAAGGTACAATGACGGCCGATCTTCGCACTGCCAGCAAGACCAGTTTGTGCCGCTAACACCGTATGAGGACCAACCGTTACGTTATGAGCCACTTGAACCATGTTATCGAGCTTACAGCCCGCGCCAATACGGGTAACCCCCATAGCTGCACGATCAAGGCAACATCCAGCTCCGATCTCTACATCGTTTTCGATCACAACAATGCCGATTTGTGGAATTTTGTAATACGACTCACCATCAGGTGCGAAACCAAAACCATCTGAGCCAATCACTGCATTGGGTTGAACAATCACTCGATCACCGAGAACACACCCTTCGCGAATAATCGTCGCAGCATGTAAAATACATTCACAACCAACTTTGACCTGTGGATACAATACAACATTTGGGTAAATGATCGTATCGTCACCAATTACACAACCATCGCTGATAGTCACACCAGGATGAATCGTAACTCGCTCACCTAGAGTAGCTGTTTCAGCGACAAACGCACCCGG
>NBLY01000050.1 GCA_002084665.1 Desulfobacteraceae bacterium 4572_35.2
TTTTTTTAGGAGAGTAGATCAATGTACCAAATCAAAAAACTCATACTCATCAGCGGCCTCGCAACACTGCTAACAGGCTGCCTGCTACCGCAACAACAAGTTCAATTTCAATCTGACATCCAATCGCTAGATCAGCGCTTGCGCTCAATAGAACAACGACCAATCCAACAGACAACACCACTATTAGACAACAACCAACTAACAACTATCCGTCACCAACAGGCCAACCTCAAAGCCGAGATGGATAGCTTACGTGTTGACGTACAAACCCTTGCTGGTCGTTTTGAAGATCAACAGCACAGCATACAACAACTACGCGACGAACTGACTCTTGCTCAAAACGACTTGAGTTTACAGGTGTCGACACTGGAAAATAGAGCAGCAAGCAATTCACCGCCACCGCCTGCAACCAATTCGACACCACCAGTCATTCAGGCTCCAGTCATCAAGACACCAACTGTGGTACAAACAGCAGCTAGTGTAATTAAACAACCCATTGTCACGACTCAAAGTACAACCAGCACAGCGGACGAACTCTACCAAAGAGCGTTACAATTGGTACAACAAAGTGGTGACTTTGGTCAATCGCGCAACCTATTCAAACAATTTATCCACCAATACCCCACACACGACCTCACCGTTAATGCCATGTACTGGATTGGCGAAACCTATTACGGCGACAAGCAATATGAAAGTGCCATCCTCCAATTTCAGGATGTCATTCAAAAATACCCCGAACATCAAAAAATTCCTGCAGCTCTGATGAAACAAGGGTTAGCGTTTTACGCTCTCGGCGACACTAATAACGGCCAAGTGATCTTGCAAAAAGTCATTTCAAACTACCCAAAAAGCCCCGAAGCACAAAAAGCCCAAATCCGCTTATCCACATGGCAATAAGCAGTAAATGAAAGAGTCTAACTTCAATGAAAAACAAGCCAACATCTGATCAATTAATCCGTATCATGAGCGATGATGGCTCATTGCGCGCCACAGTCGTCAGCACAACACAGCTTGTCGCTGAAATTTGTCAACGGCAACAAACCGACCCCACAGCGACGGTCGCTCTAGGCCGCCTCGTCACAGCAGCGGCCCTTATGGGCAGCCTACTCAAGGATGACCAACGGGTCGCCTTAAGCATTGAAGCCAACGGCCCATTACAGAAACTTCAAGCAGAGTCCGATGCGAGCGGTACAATACGGGGCACGATTAAAGTACCCTGCTGTAACCTCCCCCCCGTTGACAATCAATTTGATGTTGCCAATGCCATCGGTAAAGCGGGATTTCTTCATGTCGTAAAGGATTTAGGCCTCAAAGAACCTTACCGTGGCATGGTTCAACTTTCGACCAGTGAGGTGGCAGAGGATCTTGCCCACTATTTTACCACCTCTGAACAAACCCCCACCTCCGTTGCCCTTGGGGTTACACTGAATAAAGATGCCAAAGTTGCTGCCAGCGGTGGTTTCCTAATTCAGGCACTACCTGACTGCGACAACTCAATTTTAGATCACCTCGAACACACCCTCAAAAATTTTAGCGCCATCTCAACTCAATTACGTGAGGGAAGTACTCCGCTAGAGATTGTCGCTAAACTGATGACCGCTATTCCCTTTACCGTTCAAACAGAATATCCGCTTACCTTTAGCTGCCATTGCAGCCAGCAACAAGTTATCAAAATGTTGCAAAGTATCCCAGCCGACGATCTACTCGAACTCTCTGAGCGCAGTGAGAATACCGAAATAAGCTGTGAATACTGTAAAAACAATTACAGCTTTTCACCGCTTGAGCTTAAAGGATTGTTAACCACAGAAAACAAACAGAGCTAAAGTGTGCAGTTTTCAAAATATAAACCTAAATAGTAACTTGTTCAGTTGATAAACTGGTAACGCCCATCCTGAGGGACGCATTGAAACAACAAGCCCAAAGCGGTCAACAGCTTAGTACCAAACCCGTTAACGCAATCCGCCTTGTAGTGCGAACAAAACGCGCCCTACGTTTATGTTATGACAGCCCCGAAACGCCGCTTCAAGGTTAAGAGTGGGTAGCGGAAACAACCAGTCCCTCACTCACGGCAAAATGCACTAGGTCAGCACAATCCTCTGTGGTGAGTGCCTCTGAAAACGGCGCAAGAATTTGGGCTGGCGTTGTTTTACCATCACTTTGAACGAGCAACGCTGCAAACACGTCATCAATCGATTCACAATACACCTCTTCACCACGGCGCAAAAACAATCCTGTCGACCCAACCTGTTCAGATAGTTCAACAAACTCGACCAAATCAACATCACCGAGCATGCCGATCTCTTCAACATCATAGCGAAACGGTTCAACTCGTAACGTTGGTGCTAAACACCAACAACTCTCCAACAGCTTTATTTTATCCGCTGTTAATGGTGATTGACAGGGGAGGGTTTCGCAGCCGAGCAACGTATTTGCCCAATGGGTATGAAAACGGATAAGGTCAAGAGCAACAGGGATTAAGTTTTCAACCTGCTGTTGCTTAAATAGCGCTTCAATAAAAGATTGTTGCAGCGCAAAGACCTGCTCTGGCGTGTAGGTCGTATCGTCATCCTGCCCTACAGTGCGCTGTTCAATCAACCAACAACTAAAGCGATCTAACAACTCGACAGCACTCAACCGACTGGCACGGCACAAGGAGAGGAAATAGGCCATCGACCGACCGGTATTATAAAACAGGTTACAGGCCAAGGCCAATGCCTGACATTGCTGAAATTGCTGCGGACTTAAGTGGGAACTATGAGTCACGGTATAGGGGGGAGCGGCCAAGGCCTGAAGTCCATACTGCTCGCGTTGATCAAACAATTTTGTCCCCGGCAACAGTGCTAAAGGGAAAATTTCGACATGATTCGGACAACACTCAAGGGCATAGTTGATGCTTTCGCATAAGCCAAAATAATCATCATGCGGTAGACCATAAATCAGATCAATTCCAAAGGTGATGCCACCGTCACTCAACATCTTAACTTTGTCACGAAAACCTTGAACATTCAACGAACGGTTAATATATTTTAGAACCTGTGGCCGTGCTGACTGTAATCCAACCTGCACCGAACAACAGATCTGCTGAAGCAATGTCACCGTCTCTTGATCAAGAAATTCAGCTTTAGCTTCTAAATGATAATGAAGTTGCGGTGCGTGCTCAATCATCAAACGTAATAATTTTTTGCCGCGTTCGGCGGGGAAATTAAATGTCGAATCGAGCACCCAAACTTGAGAAACTCCCTGCCGCACGAAAAGTTTCAACTCTTGTTCTAAACGATCAAAAGGAATTTCTCGCACCCCAGCGCTGCCTCGTGCATCGTAACAAAAAGCACACTGAAATGGGCAGCCGCGTGAGGTTTCCCACAACACACCGTGGTCGGGTTTCAAAACGCCACTCAACCAAGGTGAGACCTGTTTCGTCAGATCAATCACCTTTATCTGTGATGTATTATTCCCGGTTTGTTTCAACAGCCCTTGCTGTGCATCGCGTTGAACGACAGCACTAAAATCGCGTTCCCCCTCACCTGAGACAACAACATCAAAGAGATTTAGAGCTTCGATCTCTGGCGCACAAGCCGTCGCTTCAGGTCCGCCAACGACTAACACGATCTTTGAATCTGTCGCGCGAATTTTTTGAGCTAAACCAACTCGTCCCTCGATAGGCTGGTGGCAGTGAGGCAACAACTGTTTGCGGCGGCTAAAGGAACAGCTTGTGGGGAACGACGAACATGGAGTGTAACAAAGGCAATTCGGCTAGGTTGGGTCATGATCGTTTCAGACTCACTTTTATTTTTGGTTTACCATGGTCATTTGTCACCTTAAATTGACAGTCAACATTGCCATATTTTTGCCGTATTTTTTCTTTTTGTTGCTCGATAAAAACCTCCAACTGACCTTGTGACGGCAGCTTTGCCTGGCTTTGCTTGCACACCGCTTGATAATCTTGGTAAAGCTTCTCTATTTCAGTTCCCGTATTAGCGTAATTCTGTTTGCATAATTGTACGCTTATTCAACTCGCGCATCTGTCGTTCAAGCACATCGCGCTCACGCAGAGGCGCTCGTTTTTCGACCCCTGCGAAGTACTGTTCATAGTGAATTCGCAATGTTTTAATTTTGTGTTCAATCTCTGTAATTTGTCGGACAATATTACTGCGGTCATCACGATCGTTCATAACCACTCTCTTTCCTGTATAAAATTCACCGACAAACACGCAGTTAACACAGTATGCCGCTTGACGAACCGCCTATTTTAAGCTTAAAGTTAGAGTTTACCATAACCTAAAAAGGATTACGATGCCTACACAAAATCTAGCGGCCATCATCCTTGCTGCCGGCAAGGGAACCCGCATGAAATCAAGCCTAGCAAAGGTGCTTCAACCCTTAGCAGGCTCCCCCCTAGCGGCTTATCCAATTCAAAGATCTCAACAATTAGGCTGTGCACCAATTGTCATGGTTGTTGGCCATCAATCAGAACTGGTTCAAGAAACCTTTTCCGATCAGGAGTTACTTTTCGTTGAGCAGGCGCAGCAACTTGGTACCGCACACGCAGTACAGATGGCCCAACCTATTTTGAAGGGTTTTTCGGGAACACTGTTGCTATTATGTGGCGACGTTCCACTGTTACGCCAAGAAACATTGCAACAACTGCTCGCTGATCACCATCAAGCAGGAGCTGTGGTCAGTGTGTTAACAGCCAAGTTGGAAAATCCTACGGGCTATGGCCGCATCATCCGCAATGGTGATTTTGTTGACAGAATTGTCGAGGAAAAGGACACCACCGACGAGGAAAAAAAGGTTCAAGAGATCAACACTGGTCTCTATGCTTTTGAAGCACCACTAGCCTTTGACCTTCTCGCTCAAATCGGCAATCAAAATTCTCAAGGGGAATATTATCTGACCGACATCATATCCCTCGCCCGCCAACAGGGGCATACCGTCGTGGCTTCTATTCTTAACGATTCAACTGAAAGTATGGGGATCAACGACCAAGTACAACTTTCACAAGCAGCTAAAATTCTCCGTCGGCGTATCAACCATGAACATATGGTCGCCGGCGTAACACTGATTGACCCTGAAGCCACCTATATCGACTCAAAGGTGACAATCGCAAATGACACCATAATTTATCCGGGCGCTCAATTACGCGGCACCACTGCAATTGGGTGCCATTGCACCATTGAAGCGGGTGCGGTGATCGATTCCTGTACTATTGGTGACCACAGTATTATTAAAGCTGGAAGCTCCCTAGAGGGATCGACCCTCGGCGAACACTCAACGATCGGACCGATGGCCCACCTACGCCCGGGGACAATTCTCAAGGGACACAACAAAATCGGCAACTTTGTTGAGACCAAAAAAGCAACCATCGGTCTTCATTCTCAAGCCAGCCACCTAACATATATTGGTGATGCAGAGTTAGGCCAAAACGTGAACCTCGGCTGTGGTACCATCACCTGTAATTACGATGGCGTCAACAAGCATAAAACAATTATAGAAGACGATGTTTTTGTCGGTAGTGACTCACAGCTAGTTGCTCCAGTAACCATTGGTCGAAATAGTCTGATTGGTGCAGGATCAACCATCACTAAAGATGTGCCTGCCGACGCACTAGCGCTATCGCGAACGGCACAGAAAACGATTGCAGGTTGGCGTAATCGAAACAAAAAATAACCGAACAAATGATCTCTCCCCGAATTTATTAGGAGTATAACTTTATATATGTGTGGAATTGTTGGATATATTGGTGAACAACAGGCAGTCGATGTCGTCCTTGAAGGACTACGCCGTCTTGAATATCGTGGCTATGACTCGGCAGGTATCTCAACCCTGAACAATGGTCAGATTGATACTCAAAGAGCCAAAGGCAAGCTGTCAAATTTAGAGCAACAGTTAAAAACAAGTCCACTATTGGGGACTCTTGGTATCGGTCACACCCGTTGGGCAACCCATGGTAAACCCTCTAAAGCCAACGCCCACCCGCATCGATCTGGTGGCTTTGTGGTGGTCCATAATGGAATTATCGAAAACTATCTTCAACTTAAACAACAACTCGTTGAATGTGGTCATCATTTCAATTCGGAAACCGATAGTGAAATTATTGCCCACCTGATCGATTATCATTTCAAAAAATCTCAAGATTTCGAGCAAGCGGTGCGCACCGCCGTCCAACAACTCAGGGGCGCTTTTGCCATTGCTGTTATTAGTGACCAACATCCAGATCAACTGATTGCGGCGAAAGCAGGTTCGCCACTGGTGATTGGCCAAGGGCAGAGCGAATACTTTGTCGCTTCCGATATTCCCGCGATGCTCTCCCATACCCGCGACATGGTGTTCTTAAATGATGGTGAGATGGCGCTCTTCAACAGAACAGCGATGCAAATTACGACCCTAGAGGGAGCGGCGGTAGAAACCAAAATAAAAACCATTACTTGGAACCCGACAATGGCCGAAAAAGGTGGTTATCGCCACTTCATGCTCAAGGAGATCCATGAGCAACCACGCGCAATTGCAGATACCATTGCTGGTCGGATCACTGAAAACAAAAATGCTATCTTGCTGAACGAACTCAACCTCAACGCCGATGAATTAAACGGATTTGATCGTCTTTACATTGTCGCCTGTGGTACCTCGTGGCACGCCGCGTTAGTGGGGAAATTTCTCATTGAAAAACACGCTCGGATCCCAGTTGAAGTGGATATTGCGAGTGAATTCCGCTACCGTCAACCTCTGGTCAGTGACAAAACGTTAACTTTGGTCATCAGCCAAAGCGGTGAAACAGCGGACACCCTTGCGGCACTGCGCGAGGCGCATGAGCGCGGCGGCAAAGTTGTTGCTATTTGTAATGTCGTTGAATCATCCATCGCCCGAGAAAGTGAAGGGGTGATCTATACCCATGCCGGCCCAGAGATCGGCGTAGCATCGACCAAAGCATTCACAACGCAATTGGTCGCGCTGTTTTTATTCGCTCTTCATCTTGGCCAAACACGACAAACTCTGACAACAATCAAGGCACAACAGCTAATCAACGAACTACTAACGCTACCACGCAAACTGGAAGAGACCCTTGAACTTGATGCCATTATCGAACAAGCCGCGCGTAAATTCATCCATGTGCACGATTTTCTCTATCTCGGTCGCGGTAATCAATATCCCATCGCACTAGAAGGAGCTCTTAAGCTTAAAGAGATCTCCTATATTCATGCTGAAGGCTATCCCGCCGGTGAGATGAAGCACGGCCCGATCGCTTTAATTGATGAAGAACTGCCGGTGGTGGTCATTGCACCGGTTAATAAGACCCATGAAAAAGTGATCTCCAATATGGAGGAGGTACGCGCTCGTGGTGGTCAGATCATCTCTATTAGTGATTCCAATTGTCCAAGCTTGCTCGCCGCATCGAACGTCGCATTTCATATTCCAACCATCTGCGATGACTTGATGCCAATTATCACCTCGATCCCACTCCAGCTGTTGTCTTACCATATTGCTGTTTTTAAAGGGACCGATGTTGATCAACCACGTAATCTTGCTAAAAGCGTTACTGTTGAATAAAACAACCTGAATGCCGAGTAATCCTTCCATGACAACACTCTATAAAATATTCCGCTGGCTGGCGTGGTTAACCCTCGCCGGCAGCATTGTTTCACTCTCTGCAATGGCTGGTGCTTATTTCTACGTTGCCCGTTCGTTGCCACAACTAGAGTCTCTCGCAGACTACCAACCACCCGCGATTACTCGTGTTTACAGTGAAGATGGACAAACAATCGCTGAATTTTACCAAGAGCGGCGCATTGTTGTTCCCGTGAATCACATGCCGCAAAAATTAATTCAAGCCTTTGTTGCCGCTGAAGATGCTAATTTTTTTGAGCATCAAGGGATTGACATTGTTTCTATTTTTCGCGCAGCGCTCAAAAATATCAAAGCTGGCGGAATCGTTCAGGGTGGCAGTACCATCACCCAACAGGTGGCGAAAAGTTTACTCTTAACTCCAGAACGAAAATTCTCGCGAAAATTTAAAGAGGCAATTCTTGCTTGGAGAATGGAACAACGGTTTTCTAAGCGGGAGATTCTTTATCTCTATCTTAATCAAATCTACCTCGGCCATGGCGCTTATGGGGTTCAAGCGGCCTCAGAAAACTATTTTGACAAAAACGTTGAGGAGCTTTCCCTCGCTGAGTGCAGTATTTTAGCGGGGTTACCTCAAGCACCAAGCCGATACTCACCTTATCGCCATTACAAACGAGCAAAAGACCGGCAACTTTATGTACTGAAGCGGATGCTTGCCAATGGTTATATTGATGACATCCAAGCTCAGAACGCCTACGCAACCGAGCTACTAATCCACCCGCGTGCGGATAATTCCACCGCCGGGACAGGGTATTTTTCAGAGCAAGTTCGCCGTTACCTTGAACAAGAGTATGGCAAAAAAAAACTCTATACCGGCGGTCTACAAGTCCACACGACGATGAACTTAGCAATGCAACAAGCCGCTCAACAAGCAGTACGTCAAAATCTACACAACCACGACAAACGCCAAGGGTATCGCGGAGTGGTGCGCCAACTTAGTGAGCAGGAGGCCATTGCGACTATCCAAGCACAAGAGGATTTACACCAAAAATCGCCACTTAAAGTGGGTCAAATCGTTGAAGCTATCATTACTGGGAGTTCTGACACCGATTTAGCTCTTCAAATAGGTTCATTTTCAACATCGTTATCACGTAAAAAAATAGCGTGGGCAGGTCCTTTTACAGTTATTGCGGCGATAACAGAACCCATTATTCAAGAGAGTAAATCAAAAGGATCAATCATCAGTATTGGTTCAGTGATTTTGGTAAAAATTTTAAAAATTGAAAACAAAACTCTGGAGGTTGATCTATTTCAACAACCTCTCGCTCAGGGTGCTTTGCTCGCCATGGATCCGCACACCGGTTTTGTCAAAGCAATGGTGGGTGGATACGATTTTGCGACCAGTCAGTTCAACCGGGTGCTTCAATCAAATCGTCTGCCCGGTTCAGCTATCAAACCACTCATCTACTCTGCTGCAATCGACAAAGGCTACACTGCAGCTTCAGTGATTCTTGATACACCGCTGATCTACAAGAATACAACAGCTGACGGTGAAGAACGTGAGTGGAAACCAAAAAATTATGGCAATAAATTTTCCGGTCCAACCTCTTTACGCAAAGCACTGACCCACTCTTACAATATAATCACCATCAAATTGTTAAACAATATTGGCATTGGTTACACTGCTCGCTATTTAAAAAAATTGGGTATCACATCACCGATAAATCGTGACCTCACGATGGCTCTCGGTTCAAGTGCCGTTACCCCCCTTGAACTGGCAACGGCCTATTCCGTTTTCGCCAGTGGTGGTATCAAGACCTCAGCTAACTATATCACCAGAATCACTGACCGAAACGGCCGTATTTTACAATCGACCGACCCTGCTGATTTCCCCCACGGCCTTAAAGAGGACCAGAAACTGATTCGTCTTGAACGGCAACGCGTTATCTCCAAACAAACGGCATGCCTTGTTACCAATATGCTTGAAGGCGTCGTACAACAGGGGACAGGGTGGCGCGCCAAAGCCCTTAAACGTCCCGTCGCTGCTAAAACAGGAACAACCAACAACCTTAAAGATGCCTGGTTCGCCGGTTATATCCCGCAATTGGTGACTGTTTCATGGGTGGGATACGATCAGGAAAGATATCTTGGTAAAAATGAAACAGGCTCCAAAGCGGCCGCGCCGGCATGGGTTGCCTTCATGAAACAAGCGGTAAAGCAACTTCCTGCTAAACATTTTACAATTCCAGACAATATGGAGTTCCACCCTACCGATCCTAAAACTGGACTACTTGCCCCCGAAGATAGCGTTACAGCCCATATCGAGATGTTTTCACCCGGAACCGCACCAACACGCTATGCCCTAGATGAAGACAAACTGAAACCTCAGGACTTTTTTCGTCTCGACTAAGCTCTAAATATCGCTTCTACGTCAAAACAAACGCCCCAGCCATCACTAAGTATGGCTGGGGCGTTATACGTTTAACACAGTGGACTCTTAAGCCTTCAGTTTATTATTGAAAGCATTTGGCACATTGTTTTTTTACCGGACAAATCTCACAGTCAGGCTTTCTGGCTTTACACACAGCTCGACCATGATAAATGAGAAGATGGGAAGTGTGACCCCAGTGCTGCACTGGGATCAATGCGCACAACTCCTTCTCTATCTTTTCCGGGTCCAAAAGAGTTGTCCAACCAAGGCGATATGCGACGCGCTTGACGTGGGTATCGACAGCAAAACCAGCAATATTAAAAACATTGCTTAACACCACATTTGCCGTTTTCCGTCCAACGCCAGGCAGCGTCACTAAATCTTCCATCGTCTCGGGAACGACTCCAGCGTAACGAGTACAAATAATTTGTGCTGACTCAACAATACTCCGCGCTTTATTGCGAAAACAGCCCACCGTACGAATTACCTCGGCAACCTCATCAGTACTTGCAGCAGCGTATTCCTCTATATTTCGATAAGTTTTAAACAGTTGCTCTGTGACAATATTTACCCGAACATCTGTCGCTTGAGCTGACATGATTGTGGCAGCTAACAACTCAAAAGGGGTGCTAAAATTCAATGAGCAGTGGGCATCAGGGTAAATTTGATTGAGTAAATCAAGGGTACAGCACATGCCCTGCGGATACTGCGACACGATTATCTTGAATTTCAACTTCCAAAATTATCGGCAAGTGAAGGGTTGCTTTTCGAGCTAACTTACTTCGATCAATATGGACAGCTTGTAATTTAATATGATCGGTAGCATAAGCGCGGTCACGACTTAATATGGGGAAATAAGATGGATAGGTTGCACGCAGAAATGTGGGCGATAAACGTACAAATTTACGTTGAAATTGATAGTGAGCTGAAACCCAAACACTATCAAAAAAGTCACCTAGAACAAGTGTCGGAAATTGAAGAGCGTTAGGCTTAAATAGATCAAGGGTTAACAACTTACGTATCTGTTCAGGACGCTTAAAAAAACGACCATTCATCTCAACATTCAATAGATTGAAGCGACACTCTTCATCTGTATGCTCAGAATACATACAACTCGCACCAGACCCCAAATCATAGCTGCGACTAACTTTAATCGCTTGTTTAGCTAATAATACTAATACGCCTGATTGGCTCTCTTGAGT
>NBLY01000003.1 GCA_002084665.1 Desulfobacteraceae bacterium 4572_35.2
GCAGCTTGAGCCTTTTTAAGGGTCGCTTGTTGACGAGTGATATCAAGTTGATAGTCGCGCGGATCGATGTGTAAAATAGGCGTTGCCATAGGCAAGCAGGCACCGACATCAAACTTCGGATTGAGATCAACCACCTGCCCAGATACTTGACTCTTGAGCACCACCGTGCGCGCCGCAATCACGGTACCATAACTGTAGATCAGCGCCAACGCATCCTCACGCACAACCTGCTGAACGTTCACCAACTGAGCTTGCTTAACAGGGGCAACCTTCTTGGCGTGGGGGGCTGTTTTCTTCAAAAAAACCGCAACACCAACACCCACAACGAGAATGATTTGCTGGCGTATTTTCTGTTCCCTGCTCTTGATTCGACATACAAACTTACCCTTCTGAATTTTCTTTAAAAACCACACTCTTTGTATAGGGAGCGATTTTTTTGTAGCTCGCTAATCGTTCTGCCACCACCGCTTTAGTACGCTCCACTTCAGCAGCACGACGATGACCATCAAACACCGGCCCAGTAACACTGGCGGCAAGGTTGGCCAACCAGCTATCAAACAGATCAGCTACATTGGCGCTATCAGTCTTGGCACTAGCACTCAAGCGTAGCGCGGGCAAACGATCAGCGCGGGCAGCACTTACGCTCCAATCGGCAGACTGTAACCGCAGCCCAGCGGCGCGCACATCGGGACGCTGCGCCAAGAGATCAGCGGGCAGGCCGATTGATGTAATTGCTGCCAGCTTGGGCAACTGGTTTTGCACCGGTTGCCAGCGCCATGATGGCAACTCGCCCAACAACAAGGCTAAATCATAATGAAGTTGTTGCTCGCGCTCTTCGAGGGGTAACAGTTCAGCACGATACTCAGCCACCCGCCGTTGTTGCTCGGCAACAGCGACACCAGTAACTACCCCTTGGCGGTAACGCAACTGGAGTAATTCCAACTGTTGCTGCGAGCACTGCCAGCGCTGATGTGCTAACGGAACAAGGTGATGCTGAGTGATAAGTTGAATCCATGTATCGGCAATTTGGCTGGCAATTGTCACCTGCGCCGTCATCCAATCGGCTCGACTCGCTGCAGCAGTCAAACGATCTGCAGAGACCTCAGCCGCCACTCGCCCCCATAGATCAACCTCATAACTTGTCGCTAACGAGAGTCCAAAACTCTGCTGAGTAATAATCTGGCTATCATTGTCCACCTGTTGACCACGACGATCATGGCTGGCATCGCCGCGATAGCTTAAATCGGGATACTGACTGGCTCTACTCTTCAGCATCTGAGCTTGAGATTGTTGCAACCGCGCCCAGGTTTCATGTAGAGATAAATTTTGTGCCAAGCCCTTTTCGATCAACTGATCAAGATCTTGCCAACCAAAATCGTACCACCAATTTCCACTCTCCCCCTGCCGCGCGCTGTAAAGCGAATAATTATCAGGCAATAGCACAACCTGACCGACTCGCGCAGCAGGGCTAAAGGGCTGACAAGAACTCAACAGCAGCAGTGTTAACACCGCACAGCCAACGCCCATTTTTCTGATTTTTTGCAATATTTCCATCACCACCAGTTTTCCTTTTTAGGCGAACTTTTTACACTTCTTAACCCAAATATAAATAAATTCGATTACAATTAGCTGAGCACCAACTATAAAAAGTAATTGATCTATACCGCCTTAAGCCACACAGGGGAAGTTATGAACCATCTACTGTTGATTGACGACGACACCGAATTATGTGAACTGCTGCGCGATTACCTCGAAGGGGAACGTTTTACTCTGACACTGGTACACGATGGCCAGCAAGGGGCAAATATAGCGATGGAACCATTCGATCTGGTCATTCTTGATGTCATGCTACCAGGTCTTAATGGGCTCGATGTTCTCAAACAGATCCGTCAGCACTCCAATATCCCCGTCATCATGCTTACTGCTAGGGGCGACGACGTTGACCGGATTGTCGGCCTTGAACTCGGCGCTGATGACTACCTCGCGAAGCCGTTTAATCCGCGTGAATTGGTGGCACGAATTCGTGCCATTCAGCGGCGCAGCGAAACCAGCACTGGCCAACTAGCGAACAATCAGATCACCCTCGGCGATCTCACCTTATCACCCGGCGCACGCCAATGCACCTTGCAAAACACGGCGCTCAAACTCACCTCTGTCGAATTTTCACTCATCGAAACGCTACTGCTCAAGGCGGGACAGGTGATCAGCCGTGAAGATCTGGTACTGCAAGTGCTAGGGCGTGATCTATCCCCCTATGATCGTAGTATTGACGTTCATATCAGCAGCTTACGCAAAAAACTCGGCCCTTTTCAAGATGGTTCTGAGCGGATAAAAACCATTCGTGGCATCGGTTATCTATATGCCTTAGCAAACATCACGGAGCCAGAACATGCGTAGTCTGTTTGTCAAAATATTTTTCTCTTTTCTCGCCATCATCTTTCTTTCCGTCAGTATTGGCGCAATTTACACCTACTATAACAAACCGGAGAAATTACCCCACGGCCTCCGGAACTTTGCTGGTGTTGCCATCCATCAATATGCGCAACAAGCCACTCAAGCATTACGTACAGGCGGTGAAAAAAAGTTAGAACGGTACATTATGGAGCTGCATAAAAAAAATGGCATCCGGCTCTTTTTACTACGCACAGACCAGTCACCAGCCACCAATGATCCAACGTCCATGCCAAAAAAAATTCGCCGTGTTATGCAGCGAGCAATCAAACAAGGTCAACTGGTACGCTCAGGAGGAGATCAACAACCAAAGATTGCCCTTCCCTTGGGACCAAGCTTTCACCCTGCTCGTGCTGTGGCCGTTCAATTACCGCCATTTAACCCGCAGCATCGGCCACCAACGCCATTTTTTCTTAATCCCCATTTTTTTCTACCACGACTTTTAAGCTTAATTGTTATCAGCGGCCTTATCTGTTACCTGCTGGCACGCTCTCTTACTTCGCCTATTCGCCAGCTACGCACGGCAACCCAACATTTTGCTGCGGGGGATTTAACTTCCCGTGTCGACACCTCGACCTATGGCGGTTCAGAGATCAATCAACTCGGCAGTGATTTTAATACCATGGCCGATCTCCCATGAGCTGCGCTCGCCCCTAGCTCGGCTAAATATTGCCCTTGAACTCGCTCGGAATCAGAACGACTCAATGAGATGATCGGCCAACTGTTAAGCCTCAATCAAATAGACTCACAACCTATTGACACAACTACGCAGGTTGATTTATCCACGCTACTGTCACGACTAGTTGTCGATGCAAACTTTGAAGCACTGCATCATCAGGCAAAAGTGACCCTCGAACAGCCAGAGTCATTGTTGATTCACGGTTCAGAAGAGTTGCTCGGCCGTGCCATTGAAAATATTATCCGTAATGCTGTTCACTACAGCCCTGAAGGTGGAACTGTAACCGTTCAGGTGAAACCGCAAAACGATAAAAGTGTGATGATTCGTATCAGTGATGAGGGGGAAGGAGTGCCACAACAGCAGCTGGAAAAGATTTTTGAACCGTTCTTTCGCGTGGCCGATGCACGAGATCGCCGTTCGGGCGGCACGGGAATTGGCTTAGCGATCAGTCAACGCTCGATCAAACGTCACCATGGTACTCTAAGCGCACGTAATCGCCACGACGGCGGCCTTGAAATGACTATTGCCTTGCCAGCGCTATAAAGCAGCGCAACCAATAACAACCAGCGCCAGAAAACGAGTGCTGGTTGTTATTGCAAATCGAGCAGTAATACGCTATTCAGTAACACTATGACATCTATAGAGCCCACCATCATTCAGCCAGATCCAAAAGATTTTATCGACCTTTACACCACCCGTATGCCCTACGGTAAATATGAGGGCTACCGCCTTGTTGACCTACCTGAGCCGTATGTGGTGTGGTTGGCCAATCAGGGCTTTCCCCACGGCAAACTCGGCGAAATGCTGCAAAGCGTTCACGCCATTAAGGTCAATGGACTCGAATACCTATTTGATCCGCTACGCAACAAATAGCGGCACACTTGAGCCCAGACCATGAGCAACACTGGTGAAGGCATTGTGGTTTTCCGATTTATCTGAACCAAAACGCTCAACAAACAAGTTTTGGATATAGGGAATCTTTGAGGTGCCGCCCGTCAAAGAAACCGCATCAATCTGCGCCGCAGTTAATCCTGATTGGGCGATCACCTCATCAATACAGCGTTCAATCTGCTGAAAATTATCGCCATTGAGAGTTTCAAACTCGCTCTTATTAATTGGCTCGGCAATGGACAGTTCACCCTCACTGAAACGGATCGTCGCTTGATCACAGCCCGACAGTTCACACTTTGCTTTTTCGATCGCCTGAAACAGCGCAAAGCCAAAATTGTCCTCAATGATATTTTCCAGATGGTCCAAAGCCTGACGGTTGTCCGTCGTCCGTTTCAGCACCCGAATCAGCTCACGGGTATCGCGGGCGCGCAATAGCGGGATACGGTGCCACTGACAAAGAGTTTTAACGATGGTGGTTGGGATATCGTGCCACTGACGTTTTCCCATCGGTTGATAACGGGCATAACGGCCAAAATAATGGGCGACCTTGTCCCACATAATCTGTGAATCAAACTTGTCACCAGCCACATACACGCCACCCAATGACAATACATCGCTGCGCCGATCACTGCGCTCAAACGCCCCACCTTTTACTCGAATAACGGTAAAATCGGAGGTGCCACCGCCAAAATCGCCGATGAACACGGTACGTTCCTGCCCCACAGACAGAGTCTCTTCATAGGTCAATGCTGCCGCCACCGGTTCATATTGAAACCATATATGCTTAAAACCCGCTTTACGCGCCGCTTTTTCCAAGCGTTGCTCAGCAAGGGCATCCTTATCAGCATCGGTAGAAAATACTACCGGTCGGCCAAGCACCACGCTATCTACACTACACCCGACATACGCCTCGCCACGGGCTTTTAACTTTTTGAGGATGATCGCTACTAAGTCAGAGGATGATCGCTACTAAGTCATCAATGCCGTAGCGCGTACCGAAGATATCGGTGTTTTGAAAACTACGGTTAGGCAAAAAAGTCTTGATCGACTGCATAAAACGACCTTCAGCACCATCGTCCACATACTGTCGAATCGCCTCACTGCCGGTCCACTGATAGTGTCATCAATAACCACCATTTCAACGCCACCGTTACGATAAACTGAAAGTGCTGAATTGGTGGTGCCAAAGTCGATGCCAAATACAATTTGCAAAACCATAATCCTAACTATTGATAAAAATATTCACAGCTCGCCCCCCTGAAAAACGAACTAAATAAGAAAACAAAGACTGAAGGTTTTAATGGATTAGCTAGGCCGAAAGCAAGTAAAAAGACTCCAATGTGAAGGGTTGTTTTGAGTCGCTCAACAATGTACTCTTTGGTTGAGGCAATAAACATTAAGACGAACATTGATTTTTATACAGCTGCTATGGGAGATGATACTGTTTTATGTCACAGGTAAGTTTATTTCGACGGCTTATCAGCCGCTATTTGATTGACGGACTGAGCGGCATGGCCCTTGGTCTTTTCTCGACCCTCATTATCGGGCTCATTATCAAACAGATCGGGGCAGGTCTTGGCGGCTCTCTCGGCGCTATGTTGATCCAGATCGGCAGTATCGCGCTGGTGACAACTGGGGCGGGAATAGGAGTGGGAGTTGCTCACAAGCTCAGAGCAGCCAACCTGATTATCTATGCTTCAGCGGTAACAGGGATGTTTGGAGCTTATGCTGGGAAGATACTTGAGGGCAGCGTTCTGATGGGCGGTGCGGTTCACCTAGCTGGCCCGGGCGAACCTCTGGGGGCCTTTATCGCCACCCTAGTGGGTATCGAAATGGGGCGGCTGGTGTTCGGCAAAACTCGGCTCGATATCGTTATTACCCCTATGGTCACCCTGATCAGTGGCGGCCTGGTAGCCATTTTCATCGGGCCGCCCATCGGAACATTTATGACCTATATGGGCGACATCATCCTCTTTGCCACCCAGCAACGGCCACTTGGTATGGGAGTTATTATCTCGGTCTTTATGGGAATATTCCTCACTCTGCCTATCAGCTCAGCGGCTATCTCAATTATTTTGGGGCTAAAAGGTCTCGCGGCAGGAGCCGCCACAGCTGGATGCTCGGCCCAGATGGTGGGGTTTGCGGTAGCCAGCTACCGCGAGAACAAGATCAACGGTCTCTTGGCTCAGGGGTTAGGCACCTCTATGCTTCAGATGCCAAACATTGTGAAGAATCCGAAAATTTGGATTCCAGCTATCGTTGCCAGTGCCATCACTGGTCCCATCGCCACCGTTCTCTTTAACATGGAAAATAACCCTAGCGGTGGTGGCATGGGCACCTCTGGAATGGTTGGCCAGATCATGACCTGGACCACCATGATCGGCACACAGAGCCCTGTGATCCTTTTTGTTAAAATCGCCCTTATTCACTTCATCTTCCCTGCTATTATCGCCTTCGCTGTCTCCGAATGGCTGCGCCGCATCGGCTGGATTAAATCTGGAGATATGCGGCTGGAGCCGTAGTGGCTAAAACTTGTATAAGACGATGATCAACGATCCTATACGCTGGTTAGATTATCGTTTTGGCAGGTTTATCACTATGGAATATTTGGTGAAGTGCGAAAAATTGATGGAGAGCCTATTCCACCCCAATCAACACCTGAGATGCTGCTACATGGGCAACCATTTGCGCTCCTATGCTTAAGTCACAATTCGCTAAAGTTTTTTTATCAACCACGGCACTTAATTTTTCCCCGCCGGCCAACTCAAGCTTAAGCTCTATCATGCTATCATCCTGAGTCATTTTAACTATTGTTCCCAGCAAAACATTGTCATAGCCGCCAAGTGGTTTAGGGGCAAGCACTAGACATGGAGCTTTAATTAAGGCAAACACCTGTTGCCCCTTTTGGATCACTAAACTAAAGGCGCTGTCACTGGTGATTACCGACTTGATGATCAAGCCCGAGGGTAACTTAATCTGCAACGAGGTGAGCAGCCCACGCATATCAATATCAACCACCTCACCGCGTAGATTATTGCGAGCACTGGTGCGCATTGCTAACCGTTGCAACAACACCACTAACTGATCATAATCGGCATATTTATCAGCCAGTTTTTCCAATACACGTGCATGTTCTGCTTCAATAGTGCGGTATAGTTGCACAGCACGACTACCAGCTTCGGTTAATTGCGTACCGCCGCCGTCACGACCACCTGCAGCGGCATTAGTCAAAGGCTGATCAGCAAGGCTATTCATTGTCGTTAGCGCATCCCAAGCACTTTTGTAGCTCATTCCAGCAAGTTTAGCGGCCTTAGTCAGCGAGCCAGCCTGCTCAATCTGTTCAAGTAGTGCAATCCGCTTACTACTTAAATAATTATGGGTGTCTTTGTTTAACCAAAGTGATCCAGTTAACGAATCTATATCAGTCATCTTTTTATTCATTCCTTGTCAAATTCATTATCGAGCCAATGATGGTTAACAACAAACCATTCAATGTTGACCACTTTTCTGAGTAAAAGAACCAAATCCCAAATCACTTACTTCAAACAACTCTTAACAACAAATAGTATTGCCAGATCAAGATCAACCTCTGGATCAAACACTGGCCCTAACAATTGAGCTACTCCAGGCCGAGTCTGTAAACGATCATCCCAACACGCCGAACTACACAAGCGACGTAATTCAGTGCATATCCAGTTAAAATTTTCACCACGGCTCACTTTGCATTCGCAACCAAGGACCGTATAATCGAGGATATCCTGATGTAGTACTATAGCGGGAAAACCTTTAGCATAGATATGGCAAAAAGGTTGGCGCTCAGAAGCAACACTCTGGCTGGTGGTGGTAACTTTCTTACGCATCATTAAACCGCCAGTGGCTAACGCCCGACCAACAGCAAATTTTTTCTTAGTGATGGTCTCACATTGAACGCGATTGACAATGCCGGCACCACGCAGCAACAATACGATATCTGAGTAATTCAGCGTGAGTTGCTCCCCACTCCGATCCCACAAGTGCAAACTTTCAGCAGTAAAATTCAAGCGCAGGACAATAAAACGATTCTGATCATTTTCCAGCTCTGTCGAATCGAGACAAAGAGTATCAAAGTTTGCAGCAGATAGAGATTTCACACATGTTGCAGCAAGATCATGGTTAGCAAAATTAGCTACTACGGCGGGGCCACCACTAGGGATACCAAGCCGAGCACGGGTTTCGTAAGGGGTAACACCCAGCACAACGGCGAGCTCTTTAGCCCGCTGCACCAGATCACCCTGCATGTTATCAATTGCGACAATCTGCATATTGCTTCCCTCTACTCAGCAGCCACCTTCACTACCCGATTTCGCCCCTGCTCTTTGGCACGATAAAGAGCTTTGTCTGCGCCAGCAATCAACATACTAGGATCAGTCCATTTTTGCGGAACAACCGTGCAATAACCAACACTCACCGTAACAACATTGGCTATTTTGGAAAACTGATGGGGGATTTGTAGATCTTCAATCGCCTTGCGACAACTATCAGCAACGGGTTGACCATTTTCGGTATCAGTCAAGATAAGAGCAAACTCTTCGCCACCGTAGCGTGCGTGCGCTTAAATCACCAGCGCGATGCGCTAACTCTTTGAGCTTGGCGGCAATTTTCTTCAAACAATTATCGCCTTCGAGGTGGCCATAATTGTCGTTATAGAGTTTAAAAAAATCGACATCAATAATGATGAATGTGATCGGCAACTTAGTGCGAAATCGACATCAATAATGATGAATGTGATCGGCAACTTAGTGCGAATCACCCGTAACCATCCATTATCGAGATATTCATCCATAAATCTGCGATTGGCGATATTGGTTAAACCGTCAGTGTGTGATTGAACCTTTAGCTACTCAAGGGCTTCAATTTAAAGCTTCGAAATTAATCGCCACCTCACGGTAGAAGGACGATGCCCTCTCATTCACATCGCTTTTAAATTCACGAATAATGGCACTCTCATCCATCGAGTAAAGCAACCATGTGCAAACACAGGAGAGAGAAAGGCCAATCAGAACAACAAACCCCACTGAAAACTTTGAAAAATGTTTATAGATCATACAATACAAACCATTCTAAAAAAGAGCTCCTAGCAGACTGTCGAATTTAACATGGCAAACTACGAAACAGCTTACTTAAGCACATTACAGAGGCCTTCTCTCCTAGAGAATCTAACTTTCCCCATCCTGCTGACCATAACTGGTGAATTTATCAACAACGCGCTCCATCTCATCGGCAGCCACCAACACCGGCTGACCAATCAACTTCGTTTGATAATAGATTCGCGCTACCAGCTCAATCTCTTCAGCGACGTTGAAAGCACTGTCTATATCCGTACCGATAGCAACCAAACCATGATTAGCCAACAACAGAGCGTTATAGTTACCAATATGATCGCCAACACTGGTGGCTAATTCATCACTACCAAAGGTGGCATAGGGTGCGAGAGGCACTTTGTCGCCCGAAAAAGCGACCAAGTAATGAACGGCAGGAATCTCCCAATTCAAACAAGCTATTGTTGTTGCATACACCGAATGGGTATGAACCACGGCAGTAATTTCCGGCCGCTTACGGTATAGAGCCAGATGAAAACTCAACTCACTAGAGGGCTTCCACTTTCCCTCAACAATCTGTCCTAGGCGATCGACAATCACCACATCCTCGACATTAACAGCGGCGTATTCGATACCACTAGGGCCGATGGCGATGAGGTCACTGTCAACATCGAGAATACTCAAATTACCACCACTACCGGTGGTTAACCCCGATGTCACCATTTTCAAACCATAATCGACAATTTGCTGCCGTGCTGCCATCAACCTCATAATGAACTACCCCCTTCAATATTGAGAAACGCTAGCGTCGATTTCAAGGTGCGATTAACGACTTTATCAGCCGATATTCCAGCCTGCTTCGCCACCTCAATGGCCGGAGCGACATCACCAACAGCCTGAGCAATATGAGCATCGCTACCGATGGCAATCAATGCGCCATGCTCAGCGCACAGTCGCGCGAGTTCAATACAGTTCGGCCTGCTGCCACTGCGAGCATTAGTAAACGATGAGCTGTTGATCTCCAGCGCTGTACCCGTGGCGACAGCTTGCTTAACCACCGCTTGATAATCGATAGGAAATTCAGGATTACCCGGATGGGAGATAATATGCACCCGCGGATGCTCCATCACCCGCAGCATATTTTTAGTGTGATCAGCCTGAGTGGTGCCGTTATAACCGCAATCGACATGAAAACCAGCTAACACCACATCTAAATTACCAAGGAACTCATCGCCGAGATCTACCTGACCGTTATCGAGGATATTGGCTTCCACCCCCTTAAACACCCGAACACCGCCGAGCATTTCGGGGATAAAGCGCAGCCCCATAAAGTGATACTGATGTCGGCCCTAACGGTGTAGCATTTAGCCTACACAAATTTTACTCGACCTTAATTCGAGTTTAATTCAGCTATGTGCGCTAATTTAACATGAACACCTTGAAAGACAACGAATGAATTCCTGCGATGCCCTGCTTCACGTAAATCGACCTGCTCGCTACCTCGGTGGTGAGGCGGGAACAATTATAAAAGATCAAGCCAATATTGATGTCCGTTTTGCCTTGGCTTTTCCCGACACCTATGAGATCGGCATGAGCCACATTGGTTCAGCGATTTTATACCACGTGCTCAACCAGCCAGAATGGCTGGCTGCCGAACGCGCTTATTGCCCATGGCCCGACATGGAAGAGCTGATGCGTGCTGACAACACGCCGCTAGCGAGCCTTGAAACCAACACGCCATTGGCCGATTTTGATATTGTCGGTTTCAGCCTACAGTACGAACTCAGCTACACCAATGTTGTCAACATGCTCAACCTTAGCGGCATTCCTCAGTTGCGTAGCGAGCGCGACGACAGTCACCCGCTGATCATTGTCGGTGGCCCGTGTGCCTTCAATCCCGAGCCGATGGCCGATTTTATTGATTGCGCCCTCATCGGTGACGGTGAAGAGGCAGTGATCGAACTGAGCAGTGCAGTGCGCGCTAGCCGTAAGGGCAACGAAACACGCGCGCAACTGTTTGATCGCCTGCGCCAGATCGAGGGGATCTACTTGCCCCAGCTGTTTAATGTCAGCTACACCGAACACGGTCAAGTAGATCAAATCACCCCCGTGCATAACGACTACACCAGCGTCAAACGCCGCTTCGTCAAAGACCTTGATAAAGCCGCCTACCCAACCAAACCGCTGGTGCCGTTCATGAACACCGTTCACGACCGGGTAGCCATGGAGATTGCCCGTGGTTGCACCCGTGGCTGCCGTTTTTGCCAAGCGGGTTACATCTACCGCCCCGTGCGTGAGCGCCAAGCGGCAACCATTACCGAGATTATCGATGCTTCGCTGAAGGACAGCGGCTACGATGAGGTGTCGCTGCTGTCGCTCTCCAGCGGTGACTACAGCGCTATTGAACCACTACTGAAAAACTTGATGGATCGCTACGCCAACGAGCGCGTGGCCGTTTCATTACCGAGTTTACGTGTTGGCTCCCTCACCGATGAACTGATTGAGCAAGTAAAAAAGGTCCGCAAGACCGGCTTTACTCTCGCCCCCGAAGCGGGCACTGAACGCTTACGGCAGGTGATCAACAAAGGGATTAAGGCCGAAGACTTGTTAACCACCAGTCGCACCATCTATACCCTCGGCTGGCGAGTGATTAAACTCTATTTCATGATGGGCTTGCCCACCGAAACCCGTGAAGACCTCGACGGCATTATCGACCTCGCCGTTCAGGTTAAGCGCAGCGCTAAAGGGACTGAAGGCGGCGGCGATGTCAATGTGTCGGTATCGACCTTTGTGCCCAAGCCCCACACTCCGTTCCAATGGGACGCTCAACTCGACCTTGCACAAACTCTTGAGCGCCAGCAATACCTACGTAATGGCTTGCAAAAGAAAAAACTACGCCTTAAGTGGCACGAAGCGAGTCTATCGATTCTTGAGGGTGTTTTTGCCCGTGGCGACCGCCGCTTAGGTAAAGTGATTCAGCGCGCCGTTGAACTCGGCTGCCGTTTTGATGGTTGGCGCGAGCAGTTCAACTTTGAGCTGTGGCAACAAGCGTTAACCGAATGTGGCCTCGACCCACTCTTTTATCTGCGCCAGCGTGAAGAGGATGAAACCCTACCGTGGGACCACATCGATTGCGGTATCCCTAAACAGTTTTTCATCGACGAGCGTCACAACGCCCTTGAATTACAATACACTCCCGATTGCCGTACAGGTAAATGTAGCCAGTGTGGGGTGTGTGATTTCGATCAACTTAAAATGCGCTACGCCGAAGCCAAGCCACAGCTCGAAACGCCTGAACCTGCGGCCAAACAGGGCGAGGAGCGCTTTAAACTGCGTATGCAACTGCACAAAACTGGCAACGCCCGCTATGTCAGCCATCTTGAATTTATGACGGTATTTCAACGCGCCCTCAAACGGATCGCCATACCGCTGCGCTTTTCACTAGGCTACCACCCCCATCCACGCTTATCGTTCCCCGACGCCTTACCAACTGGTGTTCAAAGTCGTACCGAAATTGTTGATATTGAACTGTTTGCCCCCTACGATGCCGACCTTGCCAAGCAGCAACTGCATCAGGAACTTCCCGACGGCTTTGATGTCGGCGAAGTGAAGGAGGTGCATTGGCGCACCCCATCACCGGGAGCCAGCATTTTAAGCAGTGACTACTTGGTTCCACTCACAGATCAAGATCGTGAGGCACTGCAACTCAAAATTGATCAATTTTTAACTGCCGAGCGGGTTGAACATTTGCGTCACAAGGGTGAAAAAGTGACCACCGTCGATCTACGCGGAGATGTCCAAGACTTGCAACTGAGCGAGCAAGGGCTGAAGATGACACTGACCAAAGGCAGTCCAATTACCGTGGCCTCCCATCTGTTAAATCTTGATGCCGATACGGTTCGCACTTTGGGAATCTGCAAAACCGCTGTAACATTAAAAGAGCTACCTGAAACCTACGAATATTAGAACGGGGCGATCCCGATAAAGGAGTTCCATTATGGCCAAAAAACTGGTCATCAATAAAACGGCACACGAAACACGCATTGCCTTACAGGAAAACGGCCACATAGCCGAGCTGTACATTGAGCGCACTCGCGAACTCGGCATTGTCGGCAACATCTATAAGGGCAAGGTGATTCGAGTTCTGCCCGGCATGCAAGCGGCCTTTGTCGATATTGGCCTCGAAAAAGCTGGTTTTCTCTACGTTGCCGACGTGATCGACCAAATGGAAGCTGTCGTTGACTATGTCGATGGCCGCAGCACCAGCGCCGACCCCAATGCCGATCCAAACGCTGAGGGCAACGATGAACCACCACCGCTGCCACCTATTGAAGATCTACTTCAAGAGGGCCAAATTATTCTCGCTCAAATTGCCAAAGAACCTCTCGGCACTAAGGGTGCGCGCATCACCTCAAACATTTCGCTACCCGGACGCCATTTAGTTTATATGCCGACCATTGATCATATCGGCATTTCACGGCGGATCGAAAATGAGGAGGAAAAAGAGCGCCTTCGGGCCACGGTGGAAAGCATTCGCAAGCCGGGCAGCGGCTTCATTGTCCGCACTGCCGCCGAAGGTAAGTGCAAAGAGGATCTCAAAGCCGACATGCTCTACCTCGCCGAGCTGTGGAACGACATTGATGCACGCCAAAATGAGATCGGCGCACCGGCGCTTATCCATTCAGATCTCGATGTGACCAGCAAGGTGCTGCGCGATATTTTGACCGAAGATATCGGCCACATTGTGGTTGATTCCGCAGTGGAGCACGATAAGATCGTCAAATTTCTCAGCACCTATATGCCCAAGCTCAAATGCAATATTGAGCTATACAGTAAAAAAGAAGCACTATTCGATGCCTTTGGCCTCGAAGTTGAAATCTCGCGTGCCCTCGGCAGTAAAGTGTGGCTCAAGAGTGGTGGCTATATCGTCATTGAACAGACCGAAGCCCTCACAGCTGTCGATGTCAACACCGGTCGCTTTGTCGGCAAACGCAACCTTGAAGATACTATTCTCAAAACCAACCTTGAGGCGGTCAAAGAGGTCGCCTATCAACTGCGGTTACGCAATATCGGCGGTCTCATCATCATCGACTTTATCGATATGGAAAAAGAGCTGCACCGCGAACAAGTGCACAGCATGCTTGAAGAGGCGCTAAAGAACGATAAGAGCAAAACCAACATCCTTAAAATTTCGGAACTCGGCCTAGTGGAGATGACCCGTAAGCGGGTGCGCGAAAGCTTGGGTCGCAGCCTGTGTGAACCGTGTCCATATTGCGACGGTAGTGGCTACATTAAAAGCCGCACCACCATGGTGTTCGAAATTTTCCGCAAACTTAAACGGGAGATTCAAAGTCTGCCGGGCTATCGAGTCAACCTTCAGGTTCATCCCGATGTAGCAGCCCTGCTGTATGATGAGGAGAGCGCGGTGATAGAGGAGATCGAGAAGCACTTTGAAAAACAGATCACCATCATCGTCAGGCCAAATTTCCACCTTGAGCAATTTGAGATCGGCGAAGGCTAACATGAAACGCAAGCCATTCGACACCGTCGGCACCTCAACCGAGGCGATTCTCGAAAGCATTTGCGATGGTGTTTTTACCGTCGATAGCGAATGGCGCATCACCTCATTCAACCGCGCCGCCGAGCAGATCACTGGTACCAGCCGTGAGCAGGCAATTGGTCAACGCTGCTCTGAAGTGTTCCGTTCAAGTATGTGTGAAGCCAACTGCGCGCTACGCCAAACCCTTGAAAGTGGTCAGCCGATCATCAACCGTTCGGGCTACATCATCACCGCGGCGGGCAAACGGGTGCCGATCAGTATCTCCACTGCGGTGCTGCGCGACAAGGATGGTACAATAATCGGTGGTGCTGAAACATTTCGTGACCTAAGCGAGGTCGAAGCGTTACGCAAACAGCTCAAAGGTCAGTATCAACTTGGCGACCTCATCAGTCACAGCCCAGCGATGCACGACATCTTCAATCTAATTACCGCCGTCGCATCGAGCAATGACACCACCGTTCTTATTCAGGGGGAAACCGGGACCGGTAAAGAGTTGGTAGCTAAAGCGATCCACACCTTAAGTGCGCGGGCAAGTGAACCATTTATCGCCCTCAACTGTGGCGCTCTACCCGATAATCTGCTTGAATCAGAACTTTTTGGTCATAAAAAAGGAGCTTTTACTGGCGCGACAATAGACAAGCCGGGTCGTTTTGCTTTAGCGGGCAAAGGGACCCTTTTTCTCGATGAGATTGGTGAGATCAGCAGTGCGTTACAAGTACGTCTACTGCGTGTTTTGCAAGAGCACAGCTACGAACCGCTGGGGGCCACCAAGTCGCAAAAAAGCCAAGTACGCATTATCGCTGCCACCAATCGCGATCTCAGCGCGATGGTCAAAGCGGGAACCTTCCGTCAAGATCTGTTCTATCGCATTCAGGTGGTACAGATCGACCTGCCCCCTCTGCGCGAGCGGATGGAAGATATCGCCTTACTGACTGAGCATTTCATCAGCCACTTCAATCAATTGCTTAACAAACAGATCACCGATATCAGCCCTGAAGCGATGGCGTGCCTCGTTGCCCATGACTGGCCAGGCAATGTGCGCGAGTTGGAGAACATCATCGAACGCGCCTTTGTTATCTGTCCCGATTCCACTATCGCCCGTCACCACCTACCGGTGGCCTTACAAACCGCTATCCCGCGCGATGAATCTCACCTCGACATGCAAACTCACCGTGATAGTCACGAACGGCAACTGATTGTCAGCACCTTGGAGCGCAACCACTATAACCGCAGCGCTGCCGCTCGCGAGCTCAATATTCACAAAACCACCCTCTACCGCAAAATCAACGCCCTCGCTATCCCCCTACCTGACGCGGATGGCCGACGCAAACCGTAGCGCAAGCGCTACGCTGCAACGGTCAACCGTCGCATCAACGCTACTGAACATGACAACACCCCCACTGCTGCCAACACAATAAAACCTTAAATTACAACATCTTAGAGCTACCCTTCTCACATGGCACACTGATTGCTCTATAACTACATGTAACACAGGGAATAGCCCTGTAGCGAAGCACCACTCACGTTGATGAAACGAAAGCAGCACTATGAAAGCAGCCTTCACTATTTGGGACGGAAGAATCGCCCCAGTATTTGATGTCGCCGGTCAGATCGTTGTGATCCAACGCTCAGATCCGAGCAGCACACAGCAGTGCACCTGTTTGCCAACGGGATCAGCGACGGAGAAAATACTGTTTCTTCATCAGCAGCAGATTGACGTTCTAGTGTGTGGGGCGATGACCCAATCAACGCAGCTTATTGCTGAGGCACATGGAATCGAAGTCCTACCCTTTATTGCCGGCTGCCAACAAGAGATAATTAAGTGCTGGCTTAATGACCAGCCCTTCGAACAACACTTTGCCATGCCGGGCTGCAACGGCCGCTGTCGTCAGACACGACGGCGCTGTCGCCGTGGACGAGGGAAAACCGATCACTTCAAACAAGGAGAATCATAAAATGCCAAACAACGACAGAACAGGCCCCAATGGAATGGGATCACAAACAGGACGTGGCGCAGGATTATGTAACGGTGCTACAAATAGCGCAGCAAACAACAACCAAAACGGCCAACGCTTAGGTCGCCGTCAAGGGATTGGTCGCGGGCAAAAAGGCCAAAGAGCAGGCGGTGGTCAATTCAGAGGCATTCGCCAACTCGACAACAGTCCAACATCGTCAGAACTGGGTTTACAACAACAGATCCAAGATCTGCAAAAGCAACTCGAAACCCTAAGTGAAGCATTAGTTAAATAAACATAAAATACCCCGTCGTCACAAATTGATGGCGACGGGGTCATCATTTAAACAGGAAACCATCATAATGAAAATTGCATTTACCACCACAGGTGACACCCTTGATGCCGAACTCGACCCACGTTTTGGGCGGGCGAATCGATTTTTAATTTACGATAGTGACCAGAAAAATTTGGTCATCATTGACAACAACCAAAACCTCAATGCCGCTCAGGGTGCAGGGATCCAAGCGGCAACAACCCTATGCAAAACCGGCGCAACAGTTCTGATAACAGGTCACTGCGGCCCAAAAGCCTTTAAAGTTCTCACTGCGGCGGGGGTAAAAATTTATCCCTGTAAAGCAAAGACCCTTACCGAAGCATTGGCGCAATTCAACAATCACGAGTTAAGTGAAACACGTGAAGCAACCAATGAAGGGCACTGGATTTAACCATGAGACTGTCCCCTCCGCAAACCACCGTTCAACCGATGAAACTCGCCATCGCATCGGGCAAGGGTGGCACAGGAAAAACAACGCTAGCGGTCGCTCTCGCTCAAGCGTGCTTAAGTCCTGTTCATCTCCTAGACTGTGATGTTGAAGAACCGAACAGTCACCTGTTTCTCACGCCTCACTTTAGCAAGAAACAGCCGGTGACTGTCGCCGTACCACAAATCGATGAGACGCTGTGTAGCCACTGCGGCCAATGCGCTGACTTTTGCCAATTTAACGCCATTGTCGCCCTGCCAAAACAGACGATGATTTTTTCGGAGTTGTGCCATAGCTGTGGCGGCTGCATCCGTATCTGCCCGACAAACGCCCTAACTGAAACAGATAAACCCGTTGGCACCATTGAACGAGGCCAATGCGATCACATCACTCTAGTTAAAGGCACATTAGATGTCGGCCAAGCGATGTCGCCCCCAGTGATACGGGCGGTAAAAAAACAACATGACCCGAAATATTTAACAATTATCGATTGCCCTCCCGGCACATCGTGTCCTATGATCACCGCCGTGCGTGATGCTGATTTTGTCCTATTAGTCACCGAGCCGACCCCTTTCGGTTTACACGATTTGACCTTAGCGGTAGAGACACTCCGTCAGTTAAAGCTCCCTTTTGGCGTGATTTTAAATCGTTGTGACATCGGAGACCAAGGGGTGGTCAACTACTGCCATCAGGAGTCAATAACGATCATGCTACAGATTCCCGATGCTCGGCAAGTTGCGGTCGCTTATTCGCGCGGTAAAGGCTTACTTGATGCACTTCCTGACTTAAAGCCACAACTACAACGATTGCTAAATACAATTTCCCAGAGCCAACAAGGGGGGCAAATATGAAAGAGATTGTCATCATTAGTGGCAAAGGGGGAACAGGAAAAACAAGCATCACCGCCGCATTTGCAGCTCTAGCCAACAAAGAGGCCGTCCTCGCTGATTGTGATGTCGATGCGGCAGATATGCACCTGCTTCTCGCCCCAACAGCACGCCATACCCACCCTTTTTACAGTGGTCATCGCGCCGAGATTGTAGCCGCCAACTGTAGCCAATGTGGTAAATGCGTACCACTGTGTCGCTTTGATGCGATCACCAGCGGCCCCGATATTAAAATCATCCCATCGGCATGCGAAGGCTGTGGCGTGTGTGTCCACGAGTGCCCGCAAAATGCCATCACCTTCAATGAACAGCGTTGCGGTGAATGGTATCAATCAGACACCCGTTTTGGCTCCCTCGTTCACGCCCGACTTGATATTGGTGCCGAAAACTCTGGCAAACTTGTCAGCCTCGTCCGCAAAGAAGCCCGCAACTTAGCCCTAGCTGAACAGCGTGAATTAATCCTTGTCGATGGCCCGCCAGGAATTGGTTGCCCCGTTATCGCCAGCATCACTGGTGCCGATGTCGTGTGCATCATCACCGAGCCCACCTGTTCAGGTCAACACGATCTGCAACGGCTACTAGCTCTGACCAAACACTTCGAAATTCCAACATTTTTAACCGTCAACAAGTGGGACATCAATCCTGAAATGACCGCAACCATTCAACAGGAAGCACTCAAACAAGGGGTAAAATTATTAGGCACTATCCCCTATGACAGCGAAGTGACTGCTGCACAAGTAGCGGCACAAACCGTTGTTGAACGAGGCGATAACTCCGCTGCATTAGCCATTACCGTGGCATGGAACAACCTGTATAAGCACCTTAAACTAATCAATACCACCCCCTAATAATTCTGGAGAATAAAATGAAAATTGCCATCCCCACCGCTCAAGGAAAATTAGCCATGCATTTTGGCCACTGTGAAACATTTACCCTTATCGATGTCGCAGATCAAACCATCACCACAACAGAAGAGGTTCAGGCTCCACCACACGAGCCCGGTCTATTACCACGCTGGTTAGGCGAAAAAGGGGTCAGCCACATTATTGCAGGCGGCATGGGGCAACACGCACAACAGCTGTTTGGCAATCAAAACATTAACGTCATTGTCGGAGCACCAGCCGAAACAGCCAGCGAGTTAGTGACGCGCTATCTGGCTGGAGATTTAACCACTGGGATCAACCTCTGTGACCACTGATCTACTCGATGGAGTACAGGAGGGGACAGGTCACGATCGCTGCCTGATGTGTGGCAACAACAACCCTCTATCGTTCAATTTAAATTTTGACTGCGATGACAACAACCGTGTCAGCGCAACCTTTCAGAGTCACACGTGGCTACAAGGCTATAGTGATATTTTGCACGGCGGCATCACCAGCGCACTGCTTGATGCCGCAATGACCAACTGCTTATTCAAACACAAGATCAAGGCGGTAACGGGCGATCTACGCATCCGCTTTTTAGCACCGATCCCGTGTGATGCCTGTGTTGAACTCACAGCCTTTTTAGATTCACAAACACCACCACTATATATCGTAAAAGCCGAACTCTGTTACAATGGTCAAGTGATGGCCCGAGCGAAAGCGAAATTTATGAAATTTTCACCACTATAATTGGTGCCATAAATAATGCTTGACAATTGACGGCGAAAGCGCAAAAAGTTCTTGACATAAGCACAACGGAACAGATAGTGTACGCCGTTACGAATAGAACGAAACAATTTGAGAGCGAGGTGAAAGCACATGTATGCGGTGATTAAGACTGGAGGAAAGCAGTATAAAGTATCCGAAGGTGACACATTAAAAATTGAAAAAATCGTTGGTGAAGTCGGTGAAACGATCGAACTTAGCGAGGTCCTCATGGTCGGCGGAGAAGAGGTTCAAATCGGAACACCTCTATTGCCTGGCGCAAAAGTAACTGCTCGTATTGTTGAGCAGGGTAAAGACAAGAAAGTAATCGTCTTTAAATCTAAGCGTCGTCAAGGGTATCGCAAGACCTATGGACACCGTCAGACCATCACTCGTCTGAAAATTACAGGCATTGAAGCTTAAGGAGGCAACTCATGGCTCACAAAAAAGCAGGCGGTAGTTCCAAGAACGGCCGCGACAGTGCTGGTAAACGCCTTGGTGTGAAACGATTCGGTGGTGAAGATGTGACCGCTGGTTCAATTCTCGTACGCCAACGCGGTACCACCTTCCATCCTGGCAACAACGTTGGCTGCGGTAAGGATTATACCCTTTTCGCACTCGTTGACGGTGTTGTTAAGTTTGAACGTAAGGACAAGAAACGGCAAAAAATTAGCGTTTACGCTAACTAGTCATTTCCTGCAGCACAAAATGAAAGGCCCGAAGTTCGTCGTTAGAACTTCGGGCCTTTTTGTGTTAAGTTTAACCTATCTAATTTCATGTTAGAATCACCCTACTTGGATACCCAGCACCATGCGATTTGTAGATCAAGTTAAAATCAATATCAAAGCGGGCGATGGTGGCAAAGGCTGCCTGTCGTTTCGTCGTGAAAAATTCATCCCTCGCGGTGGTCCCGATGGCGGCGACGGCGGCCATGGCGGCAGCGTTTACCTATACACCGATTCGAGTCTGACCACCCTACTCGACTTTCGCTATAACGCTCACTACAAAGCGGGCAACGGTGTCCACGGCATGGGTAAACACAAGCACGGCAAAGTAGGTGATGATCTGGTGATCAAAGTTCCCCCCGGAACTCTGATCTACAACGCAGACACCGACGAACTAATCGTCGATCTGACTGAGACCAATCAAAAATACAAACTGCTCAGTGGTGGCATGGGTGGCCGAGGTAACGCTCGTTTTACCACCAGCACCAACCGCGCCCCTCGTCACACGCAACCAGGCGTTCCCGGCGAACAGATCATCTTACGTCTCGAACTGAAACTGATTGCCGACGTTGGCCTAGTTGGCATGCCAAACGCGGGCAAATCAACCTTAATTCGTGCGGTATCATCAGCACGACCCAAAGTTGCCGACTACCCCTTTACCACACTGGTACCGAATCTTGGCGTAGTGCGCTATGGCGGCTTTAAATCCTTTGTTATGGCCGACATCCCTGGCCTCATCGAAGGTGCCAGTGAAGGCCACGGCTTAGGCACACGCTTCTTGCGCCACGTGGAACGAACCGACTTCTTCCTTCATCTGGTAGATTTAACCGCTGCCGCCGATGATGATTACCTGTGCCACTTTAACACCATCAACAATGAGTTAAAGCGCCACGATGAGACCATGCTCAGCAAACCACAGATTGTGGTACTAACTAAAAACGATGTCACGGAAGTTCGCGAACTCAGCGAAAAGGTAACCCCCTTATTCGAAGAACTGGGCTATCCAGTCTTTTCTGTCTCAGCGATCACCGGTGACGGCATCAAAGAACTGGTTGACACTATTGGCTCTCGCCTTGATCAACTTCGTGACCCAGACGCATAGAACTAGGACGTTAAATGCATGCGTAAAACACTCATTGCACCAGCAAAACGGATCGTTATTAAGGTTGGCAGTGCCGTTATCACCAACATTAACGGCCTCAATCACCGGCGAATTGAGTCCCTCTCGGAAGAGATCTGCACCTTACGCAGCCGTGGCTACGAGGTAATTCTCGTATCATCAGGTTCAGTTGCCGCAGGAAAAGGTGATCTAGGCATCACCGGTCGGCCAAAATCGATCCCCCTTAAGCAGGCTGCGGCAGCCATCGGCCAAAGCCGCCTGATGCGCTGCTACCGCACAGCATTTCGTAACCGTGATGAAAATGTCGCTCAAATACTTCTCACCCGTGACGACCTAGCCAACCGCCGCCGCTATCTCAATGCGCGCAACACGCTGATGACGTTGCTTGAGTACGGCGTGGTACCCATTATCAATGAAAACGATACCGTTGTTGTCGATGAAATTCGCTTTGGCGACAACGACAACCTGTCATCAATGGTGACCAGCCTAACCGAAGCAAGCCTACTGATTATCCTTTCTGATGTCGATGGCCTGTTCAACAGTGACCCGCACAACAATCCCGATGCAGTGCTCATCCACGAGGTGGAGCGGATCAACGAAGAGATCGAGAGCATGGCGGGGCTTAGCAGTAGCGACATCGGTACTGGCGGCATGTACACCAAAGTGCGCGCAGCAAAGCGAGCGACCATGAACGGCTGTGGTGCAGCGATCATCAACGGTCTCGAACCGGGCAACCTTGGCCGTTTTTTTGACGGTGAAGACATCGGCACCTACTTCATCCCCAACACCCATCCGATGGCCGCAAAAAAACACTGGATCGCTTTCACCAAAAAACCGCGCGGTAAACTATTCATCGATCAGGGCGGCTTTAATGCTATCGTCAGCGATGGTCGCAGCCTGCTGCCCGCAGGGGTTAAAGGCGTTGAGGGTGGTTTTGATCGTGGCGACGCAGTTCGATTATGTGACAGCGACGGCAATGAGTTTGCCAAAGGGGTGATCAACTACACCCTCGCTGAGCTATTACAAATTATGGGCAAAAATACAGCTGAAATTGAAACCGTCCTCGGCTATAAATATGGTGACGAGATCATCCACCGTGACAACTTAGTTCTAACCCAGCCAGAAGACAAAGAGTGATCCACACCAACAAACCATCCTAAGTTTAAAAGGAGATGAGCGATGAGCGTCGCACAACATATTCAAGACCTTTCTTGTCAAGCAAAGCAGGCCGCAAACATTATGGCCAACCTATCCACGTCAGTGAAGAACAATCTCCTCTGCCGCATGGCTGATGCCCTTGAAAGTGACGCGTCTCTCCTCCAACAGGAAAACGAAAAAGACCTCAATGCGGCCCGTGAAAACGGTCTCGCCCCAGCGATGATTGACCGCTTGGTTCTCAACGATGACCGAATTAAAGCGATGGCAGATGGCTTGCGTGAAGTGGCCACCCTGCCTGATCCTGTCGGTGAAGTCAGTGGCATGTGGAAACGACCAAACGGTATCCAAGTGGGCCGGATGCGCATCCCCCTCGGTGTGATCGGTATCATCTTTGAGTCACGCCCTAATGTTACCGCTGATGCCGCTGCCCTGTGCCTTAAAAGTGGCAATGCGGTTATTTTGCGTGGCGGATCGGAAGCGATCCACTCCAACACCGCCATCGGCACCATCCTCAAATCGCAACTAACGGCACTCGGTCTACCAGCAAGCGCGCTACAAGTGATCACCACCACGGATCGCAACGCTGTCAGTGAACTGCTCAAGCGCGACGAAGAGATCGACCTCATCATCCCTCGTGGCGGTGAAAGCTTGATCCGCTTTGTCAGCGAGAACTCGCGCATCCCAGTCATCAAACACTATAAAGGTGTTTGCCACACCTTTGTTGATGCCGATGCCGATGCTGACATGGCGAGTGAAATTTGCCTAAACGCCAAGGTGCAACGTCCGGGCGTATGCAATGCGATGGAAACTCTGTTAGTCCATAAGGACATTGCCGAGACCTTTATCCCCCGCATCGCTCACGAGATGGAGCACAACAAGGTAGAGCTGCGCGGTTGCCCCGTCACCCGCTCCCTTGCACCATCAGCAAAACCAGCCAACGACGCGGATTGGGACGAAGAATATCTCGACCTCATCTTAGCGGTACGTGTTGTCGACAATTTAGACCAAGCCATTGAGCACATACGCCAACACACCTCACTGCACACAGAGGTAATTGTCACCAACAGCTACGCCAACTCACAAAAGTTTGTCCGCAGCGTTAACTCAAGTGTCATTATGGTCAATGCTTCATCGCGTTTTTCTGATGGCGGCGAGCTCGGTCTCGGTGCCGAAATTGGCATCTCGACAACAAAGCTTCACTCTTTTGGACCAATGGGCCTTGAAGACCTCACCACACGTAAATTTATCGTTTTCGGCGATGGTCAAATTCGCCCTTAGCTAGCGCTAACCACAGCCTCGCAGCAAGCATTTAAGGTGACAGCAATGAGAACAGGGATCATGGGGGGTACATTTAACCCCATCCACAACGGCCATTTAAAATGCGCGCAAGAGCTACTGTCCACCCACATGCTGGATCGGGTCATTTTTATTCCTGCGGCGCAGCCGCCCCATAAAAATGCCTGCGATATCGACCCCTTCGATCACCGCATGGCAATGGTCAAACGAGCGATATCAGCGTATCGACATTTTGAGGTGAGTGATGTCGAGGCTCAACGCGACGGCAAAAGCTATACGGTTGAAACTCTTGCTGTTCTGCATCAGCTCTACCCAGACGATCAGTTCTATTTTCTGATCGGCATGGACTCTCTCAACACCATCCATACATGGCACAAATATCCACAACTGTTCGAACTGTGCCACCTTGTGGTCGCGCGTCGCCCTGGGGTGAAAATGCCTACAGCAGATACGATGCTGCCCGTTGCTATCCGCCATCAGTTCTGTTATGATTCTGAACTTAATTTGTTTTGTCACAGTAGCGGACACCAATTGATCTTTCTTGAGCAGACATTTCTCAACATCTCCTCAACTCAGATCAGAAACTACATTGCCAACAACCAGCCGGTTAGCACACTGCTTCCCGCTGGTGTTGCTGAATATATCAAAACGCACCACCTGTATGTGCGTCCAGAAAGGTAGACACATTGGAATCAGATCGCCGCGCTCTTTTATGCGCAAAATATTGCCTCGACAGAAAAGCTCTCGACCTAAAAATTCTCCACATAGCCGAGCTTTCGTCACTAACAGACTATCTCGTTTTGGCATCAGGAACATCAGATCGTCAAGTTCAAGCGATTGCCGAATCGGTACGCTTGAGTTTCAAAGAGGAATACGATCTTGCCCCCCTTGCTGTCGAAGGGATGAACGAGGGCCGTTGGGTCCTCCTCGATTATGGTGATGTCATGGTTCATGTTTTCCAACAAGATGTGCGTACTTTTTATGACTTAGATGGCCTATGGACTGAAGCTTCAGAGCTTGTCATCCCTGAAGAGATCGACTAGAGGGATCTAGTGAAAATAACCCTCATTTGCGTCGGGAAACTGTCCCTACCCTTTATTAAACAGGGCGCAGCAGAGTATCAACAACGCCTCAAACGCTTCACAGCTCTCAATATCATTGAATTGAAAGAGGAAAAAAGGGGTGGCAAAAAAGCGGATGTTAACTTTATTCGCCAGAGTGAAGCTGAACTGATTTTGGCAAAAGTTCCTAGCGGTGCCTACCTGATTGGACTAGACGAAACAGGCAAACAGGCCAGTTCAGAAAAGTTTGCCAAGAGAATTGAGCAACACATGAATCAAGGCACAGCCAACATCTGCCTTATCATTGGTGGGGCCTACGGCCTAACCGATAAACTTAGAAAGCAGTGCAACGAGCTACTCTCGCTATCGGAGATGACATTCACCCACCAGATGGCCCGATTATTTTTACTTGAACAGCTCTACCGGGGGTTCACAATCATACGCAACGAACCCTATCACAATAGGTAATAAGGTCGCAGCACAAGCGTAGACTACTAAATTAAGTTCGACGAGCGTATCGACTTCATTTTAATTTATTGGGTTTATACCCACAGGAGGACCGTATGACTCTCATGTCATTTCTTCTCGTTGTCATCATGTTTCTGGCGTTTTTTGTTTTTTTCTCCGGAATCAATCCGCAGGAGATGACCATCTTCTTCATGCCTGACAACTCCGTCACCTACCCGGTAACAGTTATTGTTATTGGCTGCGTTCTTATTGGTCTCTTCATTGGCTATGGTTTCCACCTATACGGCGCGGTCAGTTTTGGCCTACGTGCATGGCTACGGAGCCGGTCGGAAAAAAAGACCAAAGAGATCGACACTGTTTACCGTGACGGCGTTGGCCGCCTCCTCTCTGGCGACGTTAAGCGGGCGCATAGCCTACTGCAAAAAGCGATTGACAAAAACCCCAACAAAATCGAAAGCTACATTGCTCTCGCTAGCGTATTCAGCCAAGAGGGTGATACGGCTGGAGCGGTCACGTTGCTGCGCAAAGCAAAAAGCATCAACGGCAAAAGCCTTGAAGTTTTATTTAAGCTGGCGGCAACCTACGAGACCCTTGATCAAGATGATTCTGCATGCAAAGAGTACGAAGAGATTCTCGAACAAGAGAAGGACAATCGTAAGGCGATCCGTGCGCAACGCGACCTTCACATGAAGCACCAACGCTGGGAAGAAGCTCAGGAGCTACAAAAACGTCTCCTTAAAGCGGGCCTCAGCGGCAATCGAATCCAAGAGGAGAAGGGCAAAATGCTCTCCATCCGCTATGAGGTCGCACGGCAAAAAATGGCCAACGACGATAGCGATCAAGCGGTTGCAACCCTCAAACAGATCATCAAAGAAAACCCTGAATTTGTTTCAGCTCGCGTCACTCTTGGTGATGCTTACTTGATGGCGGAAAACAATGATGAAGCCGCAAAGGTTTGGCAGGAGAGCTACAACAAGCTAGGTCGCAGCGTATTCTTATCACGCCTCGAAAATCTCTATATTCAACTAGAAGACCCAAAATCTTTATTGACTTTTTACAGCAGCGCCTTATCAGCACGCTACAACGACCTTGTCTTGCATTTCTTCTATGGCAAGTTATGTTTACGCCTTGAGATGGTAGATGAGGCTCTCGAACACATCTACATCGTTGAAAGTTCGGCACCAGACTTCCCACAAATCCACCTATTGCTCGCTGAAGCTCACCGGCGCCGCAACCGTATTGACGAGGCGATTGCTGAATACCAAAAAGCGTTGGGTGTCGACAATCAACTCAGCCTTGGCTACGTATGTGACAACTGCGGTACAACTTCACCAGAGTGGATGAGCCGTTGCGACGCTTGTGGAACATGGGGCAGCTACAGCATCACCTTCCGCACCACGATCGAGGATCGCGAAGTGATCTCACCCATCATCCCTCAAGCTGGAGTTTAATCATGAGTGCCCCAATGGAACGACACCACAAACCTGTCGTTCTCACTATACTTGATGGCTGGGGCCTTAGCTCAACCACACGTGGTAATGCGGTCAAGCTGGCCAACACCCCGTGCATCGACCACCTTTTCGATCGTTACCCACACTCAACCCTGCAGGCATCAGGTCTTGCTGTTGGTCTCCCCGACGGCCAGATGGGCAACTCAGAAGTGGGTCACCTCAACATTGGCGCAGGTCGAGTGATCTATCAAGATTTAACACGTATCAGTAAAAGCATTGACGAGGGTGATTTTTTCACCAATGCCACCCTCGTTAATGCGTTAAAAAAAATCAAAAACAAACAGGGCAAACTCCACCTCATGGGCTTGCTTTCTGATGGTGGCGTTCACTCACTCAACACACACCTGTATGCACTCGTTAAGATGGCAGCGGATTTTGGTATCGATGAAATCTGTATCCACCCTTTCCTTGATGGTCGTGACACTCCACCGCAAAGTGCCGCTCTCTACCTTAAACAACTCGAACAGATGTTGACCACCCTCAACGCTGGGCGAATCACCACCCTTTGCGGTCGCTTTTATGCCATGGATCGCGATAACCGCTGGGAACGAGTTGAAAAAGCGTACCGTGCCATGACGCTAACCGAAGGCACAGTCTTTGACAATAGCAGCAACGCCATCGCAGCAGCGTACCAACAGGGGCAAACAGATGAATTTGTCGAGCCATGTATCATTGGTGAACCGGCACCAATAGGCGACGGTGACGGCATCATCTTTTTCAACTTTCGCGCCGACCGCGCCCGAGAGATCTCGCGCGCATTCACCACACCAAACTTCATCGACTTTAAGCGCACAAAGTACATTGACCTTGCAGCGTTCGTTTGCATGACAGAATACGATGAACAACTCAAGCTCGCCGTTGCCTTCCCCGCCGCTAGCTATACCAACATCCTAGCTGAAGTAGTTGCCAACGCAGGCTTAAAACAGCTCCATATTGCTGAAACTGAAAAATACGCCCACGTCACCTTCTTCTTCAATGGTGGCAGTGAAACAGCCCTTAGCGGTGAAGAGCGAATGCAATGAGTGCTGACGATGTCGCCACTCAGGTAATTGAACAGATCAATGCCAAAAAACACGACCTCATCATTCTAAATTTCGCCAATCCTGACATGGTGGGCCACACAGGCAATTTGACCGCGGCCATCGCAGCGATGGAGGCCGTTGATAGCAGTCTGAAAAAAGTAGTTGA
>NBLY01000051.1 GCA_002084665.1 Desulfobacteraceae bacterium 4572_35.2
ACGGATCACTCAGCGCTTGAAAGAGCGTCTCGATGAGGGGATGATCGAAGAGGTTGCCCACCTACATCAACAGGGCGTGAGTTGGCAGGTTTTAGAGTTTTACGGTTTGGAGTACCGCTTTATCGCTCAACATCTACAGAACCGCTTAACACGCAACGATATGGTGCAAAAGCTAGCCAGTGCTATCCATCAGTTTGCCAAACGGCAAGATACGTGGTTTCGCCGCATGGAACGGCGTGGCTGCACCATCCATTGGCTCGATGGCGAAGAAAATCCATTGCAACAGTTCATGGCGGTGATTGCAACAGTTCACCGCCCGTAGCAACCATACTTTAAACCATTTGAGGGGATCTACATGACATCTGACAGCCAAGAAACTGCTCCACCAGCCGACAAACGACAAGGACTTCGCTGCGCACTGTTAATCAAGAAAGTTCGCCTCGAAGATGAACGCCGCGTTTTTTTCGGCTATGCCACCAGCATTAGCTGTAGCGGATTATTTATCTCAAGTATCAACCCAACGGCCATCGACAGTCAGTTCACAATCGAAATTAGCCTCCCTTCGCCACTAAATATCACCTTCATCTGCGACTGCGAAACAGTTTGGCAACGGAAATATTCGCCAAAAAACACCAGTGAACCAGGCATGGGACTGCGCTTCATCGACCTAGATGATGAGATTAAAGCACAGATTGATACGTGGATTCATAACCAAGCAGAAAAAGAGGAATCTAAGATATAATAAATTTCATATTCTCTTAAGAAGAGAGAGATAGAGTGAAATGGTGATCGGCGGAAACTAGAGCCCAGCCATCAGGGCTTCCCAAAAACAATTTAAAGCGGCCTTGGTTGCCTTTTGCGATAGCTTTTGGTCAAGCTGTGGTATTTTCTCAAAAACAATAATAAAAACTTGCTGCAACTCTGCAAGGTCGGCATCGAGAGCCTTATCGCTAATCCCCGTACGGATCCAATCGCCAGAAATCTCACGCATCCGCTCGCGCTGCTGCTCCATCACTTGTTCAAATGGTGCCTGCAATACCGACCAATGTTCCTGAGCAACATCTTGTGCCACACACAGCATATCTTTATACGTTTTTCCGCTATTGAACGCCACACAACCTCCCAACTACCCTTAAAAACCCGATAAACACGTGTACAACCTGTCAAACTCAACATCATGCAACGGCAGATTATCCTACCGACAGCCACATACTATACTGTAGTCTGGCGAAATTCAAAAGCCTTGTCATGCATAGAGCAATTTCGAGCCCACCACTACTAGCTTAGTAGTTTCACCTTCACCAAAAATCTGCTAGATTGAAACGGATAACAGCCGCATAATCATAAATAATGGGATCGCCACAATACGAAGCAGATCCTGTCTACCCATCAGCAATCAATCTCACTAAGCAACACAAAGGATTTTGGCGTGAAAACAATCAAATCATTTTTTATTTTAACCCTGCTCTTTGCTCTCGGCTATGGCACCTATTTCTATTTTCACGACACCGCTGCCCCTGCCACACAACTCAGTCCCAACAGTGGTTCAATCACTAAAAAAACACCGATCACCCTTACCCTCAATGATGAAGCCAGCATGCTGGCCCATGTAACCGTGCTATTGATACAGGATGGTAAAACTGTCGAGATCCTAAATAAAGAATATCCTGAAAATACCCCCGCAGCGCGCGAACAGATCGACCTGTCTAAACAATTTTTAAAAGATGGCCTGCTAACGCTACAGATCACTAGCCGCGACCGTTCGATTTACCATTTTGGCGACGGCAACAGCGCGACAACCTCGTTCCAACTCCTGCGCGACACCCGTCCACCTGTCATTTCAATATTGAGCCGAGCGCACAACTTAACCGTCGGCGGTTCAGGTATTGTCGCTTACAGTATTGGTGAAGTGGTCGAAAACTCTGGCGTTCAAATCGGCGATTATTTCTTCCCCGGCCATCAACAATTATCGGGTGACTACCTATGCTTGTTTTCCTTTCCATACAATGCCGACCCAGAAGAGATTCCACGTGTTATCGCTACCGATGAAGCTGGCAATCAAGGGATAGGTGGAATCTACTACCGCTTAAGGCAACCGAAATTCATAGTCGATCAAATAAAAATTGATGACCGTTTCCTCACTAACAAAATGCCGCAGTTTCAAGATCAATTCCCTCAGGCTGAGACTCCGCTTGAGGTATTCTTGAGCGTCAACAGAACGTTACGCCCCCAAAATCGCGCCTGGCTTAGTGACGTAGCAGCAATGACCAGCGATAGTTTTGTGTGGAGCAAATCATTCCTACGTCAACCAGGTGCGGCAAATCGTGCTAATTTTGGCGACCATCGCGATTATATCTATCAAGGCAAAAAAATTGACCAACAGACCCACCTCGGTATCGACCTCGCTTCAATTGCACGCGCCGAAGTTCCAGCGACCAACAATGGCACCGTTGTCTATACCGACTTTATGGGCATCTACGGCCAGTGTATTATTATCGATCACGGCTTAGGGCTACAAACTCTGTATGCTCATCTCAGCACCATGGCTGTAGAGGTTGGCGATATTGTCGAGCGCGGACAAATTATCGGTCGCACAGGAGCAACAGGACTTGCAGGTGGCGACCACCTTCACTACGGTGTCATTGTTGGCGGTGTCCCTGTTAACCCCATTGAGTGGTGGGATAAAAACTGGGTTCGCAACAACATCACCAGCAAACTTCAACTCAGTTCAGAGCAATAACGGGGCCGATGAGGGCTTGGTGTTGGAACAAGGCCGCCTGTATTTAGGCCGAACCTGCGAGCATACTACAACCAATAATTTGGTTCCCATGCTGGAGGGCCGCTCGTCCATTGGCCGACTCGGTTTATTTATCCATGTAACGGCAGGTTTCGGTGATGTTGGCTTTAGTGGTTACTGGACACTGGAGATGTTTTGTATCCACCCGATTCGGATCTACCACGGGGTAGAAATATGCCAAATTTTCTACCATAGCATTGAGGGTGACCACCAAAACTATGCCAGCGGTAAATATCAAAACAATCAAGGGATTCAACCAAGCAAGCCATGCTGTTCACAATGGCTATTTTTGGCTATAAAAAACTCGCTGAGCTTTACCCTCTTGACGAGGCAGCTCACCGGGCTTGAACACATCACCCTTTGGCGAGAAACCCAAGGCCTCTTTCAACACCCTTTCGACCATAAATCCCGTCACACCTTCGTCAACTTCAACGTTAACACGCACATCCTTCACACCATGATCATCTTCGATAATAATCTGATAATGCGGTCTTACTCCGGGAATAGACATCAATGCTTGCTCAACCTGAACAGGGAAAAAGTTTACCCCCTTAACTATCAACATGTCGTCTAAGCGACCTGTGATCGGTGCAATGCGGACATGGGTACGACCACACTGGCACGGTTGGCGCGAAACAATACGCGTCAGGTCGGCAGTGCGAAAACGGATAACCGGTAACGCTTCGCGCGTAAGAGCGGTAACCACCAACTCGCCCATCTCACCATCTGCGACAGGTTGCTGCGTTTTCGGATCGAGAATCTCAATAAGGTAATGATCTTCCCATACATGCAGGCCGTCATGGGCTGAACAATCCATCCCTAGAGTTCCGACCCCACCGGTCTCGGTCATACCGTAGATATCAAAAGCTTCAACACCCAAGCCAGAACAGACCTTCTCTTTCATGCTGTTAGAAAAGATCTCGGCACCAAACATACACACTTTTAAATCGGGCAGAGTTTCACCTGTCGCCTCCAGTTGTTCGAGAATACGTGTGGCGTAAGAAACAACCCCCGTCAATGCATGCGTTTTAAAGTCACGCGCTAACGAGATTTGGCGACGGGTATGCCCTGCCCCTGTTGGCACAACAAACAGATCGAGGTTTTGCGCGCCGTGGTAGAAACCAAAGCCACCGTTGAACAAACCAAATGATGGGGTAATTTGGATCACATCGCTCGGCTCAACACCTGCCATGCGGTAACAGCGCGACATGCAACTGGCCCACTGTTCTAAATCGCCACGAGTATAGGGCATCACCACCGGAACACCTGTTGAGCCAGAGGACATATGCATTTCGACGAGGGTCTTTTTATCGACACACGACAATCCTAACGGATAGTTATCGCGCAACTGCTCTTTACTCATCAACGGCAACAAGCCTAAATCGTCGATGCCATGAATGTCATTTGGCTCCATACCCGCACTGTCAAAGCGCTGGCGGTACTGAGCATTATTGTCATAAACATAGCGCACAATATGCTGCAAACGCTCACTCTGTAATGCTTTTAATTGCCGTTGAGATAACGTTTCAAGTTCAGGCTCATAATAGGGGCTCAGCGTCATACTAAACTCCTGCCGATGACAAACGCCATCAAGTTACTATCAAGAAACTCTGGCTTAACACACTGCGAGATCGCCTGTTCCCACACTGCTGAAGGCAGGTCTAACTCCGTTGACATGGCACCGAGAACTACCATATTGGCCACCTTGGGATTGCCGATATCCTCAGCGGCCTGTTGAACATCGACCCACGCCAAGCGCGGATAAACTTCACCTAGCCGTGGTTGTAAATCTTGCGGATATTTACTTTGCCCCGCTGAAACACTCACTGGCACAATCGCTTGCTGCGACACTACAGCAAAGCCACCCTCGGCAAGATAGGGGTGATAACGCAGACCCTCAACCTGCTCTAGCGCGCCAATCACTCGTGCTGTGCCCTCAGCAACCAGCGGACTAAACACCTGTTGGCCATAGCGAATTTGCGCAATCACCGAGCCACCGCGCTGAGCCATGCCATGAACCTCGTTGGTTTTCACCTCAAACCCTGCCAGTGCGGCTGCTGTTGCCATCACTTCACTAGCCAGCAAAATACCCTGACCACCAACACCTACGAGAACAACACTGGTTATCTCATCATTTTCCATGATCACTCTCCTCTGCGGCAACAAATGCGTCTACAGGGCAAACCTGCGCGCACAGCCGACAACCTGTGCATTGATAAAAATCTACATGAGGTGTGGCTTCCAGCCCTTCAATAGCAGGACAACCCAACTTCAAGCACTTGCCACATTGAATACATTTTTCCGCATCTACCTGTAATCTTGGCCCTTGCAATGCGCGCTCTTTTAATACACACGGCCCTTCCGAAATAATCAGCCACGGCTCATCCGATTCAAGTGCTTGCTTAAAAACAGCCTGATTATCGACAACAATAATGGTCGATGCGCCACGGTTATAAACAATATCGAGTAATCCCGTCACTCCCGAATGAAAGAAGGTTGAATCGCCGACAATACCAACGACCTTACGCGGCTCGCCAGCTCGCTCAATACCGTGGGCCATTGAGATACCACCACCCATACATAGAATGACATCGGTGCGATTTAGTGGTGGGAACACGCCAAGGCTGTAACAACCGATATCTCCCGTTACCACCACGTCAAACTTAGTCAAACCATAAAACACCCCACGATGGGGACAGCCCGAACACAGCACCGGCGGGCGCATGGGAAGATCAGAGATATCCACCTGCGCTTCAGCAGCCAGCGATGTTATCTGTTCACCATTCAGGCGCGCCTTGACCTCCAACAATCGCTCTGTTGACAGCTCACCGATGGTTGGCACCACGTTTTTGCCATCACAGGCAATGCCCATCGCCTTAATATGCTCTTCAAGGAAGTTCTCTAACTCTTCAACCACCAATAGTGAGTCAACACCATCGGCAAACTCTTGCAGCAGCTGATCAGGGAAAGGATAGGCCCAACCTAACTTTAATACCGAAGCATCAGGAAATGCTTCACGTACATACTGGTAAGCAACCCCTGCGGCAATAATCCCTAAGGAGCGATCTTTCCACTCAATACGGTTAGCACTCGACTGACAGGCCTCCTGCGCTAGTAAAGCCAAGCGCTCTTCAACTTCAACCCGCATCTTACGTCCCCACACTGGGATTGGCACATGACGCGATGGATTCTTTTCGAAGCCGATGGCCCGCGGGCTCTCCTGACGCTCACCCTCAACTACTGAACTTCGCGAATGACTGACCCGAGTTGTGGTGCGTAGTATCACTGGGGTGCGATATTTTTCAGAAATATCAATTGCCAGCTGGATAAAATCTTTGGCCTCTTGAGAATCTGCCGGCTCGAAGACTGGAATTTTAGCAAAACGAGCAAAATGGCGAGTATCCTGCTCATTTTGCGACGAATGCATCCCCGGATCATCGGCAACACAGGCGATGAAACCACCTTCAACACCGATATAAGAAAGGGTCATCAGTGGGTCGGCAGCCACATTCAACCCGACATGCTTCATGGTCACCACGCAGCGCGCCCCAGTCAAACATGCGCCGACAGCGACCTCAAAAGCCACTTTCTCATTTGGCGACCACTCACAGTAAATTTGATCTTTATAGTGGCTGATATTTTCCAAAATTTCTGTCGATGGTGTACCGGGATAACCTGTTGCAACAACAACCCCCGCTTCATATGCGCCTCGGGCGATGGCTTCGTTTCCCGAAAGAAGTTTCTTCATAATAGCTCCTCGTATCTCTACCTTACAATAATTAAAACAGGCCGACATTCTACTCAACAATTCCACCCTAGGCAAGAGATGAAGCGCTAAAAGGAAAAGCCACGATAAAAACTATCGTGGCTTTTCCTCTTATCTCTATTCAATATTTGCACGCGCAGCTAAAAAATTGCCGCTAACCGTTCGTAAGATTGGCGTAAGCGCATCGATAAACTAAACAACATCCCCTTCATCAAACGACCACCAAGCTCAGGGAAACGCTCGTTGAGCGCATCAAAACGATCTTTATGCAACAACAGCACATGGCAAGGTTCAAGAGCAGTAGCGGTGACCGGACGTGACTCGGTAGATAGCAGCCCCAGAATACCAACGAGCGACTCTTTATAGTAGACACCAACAACCACTTGCTTACCACGAAATTCAGTCGCTTTTTTGGTTTCAATCCGCCCAGTGACAATAAAAGCGACAAACTGACTATCGCCCCCCTCAACCCAAAGATCATCGCCCTGTTGATAACAGCGACACTCAAAATATGGGGACAATCGTGCAGCATCCTCTTCACCAAGGAAACTAAAAAAACGGAAATCTCGCTTCATCTGCAAACAAAGATCTTCGGGTGCCTCAAGAATCATGCTGCAGCCTCTTCACTAGCTTCACGTTGACGCAACTCTTCAATTTTAACACTCATCTGCTCAAGAAGATGGGTCATCCCCTTCGAGCGTAAAATATTTTTATAGCTACTGCGATAGTTACGGATCAAACTTACTTTTTCAATGACCACATCGTAAACCATCCAATCTTGCCCCTGCAGAATCAGCTTATAGGTAATAGGGATCTCAACGCCACCATTATGGATAAATGTTTCGACAACCGCTCGTCCTTTGCGAATTGACTCCTCACCATAACTCACTTCTTGATCGGTATAGGCACGAATTCGACCCAAGTAGGTCTCTTCAAGTAAGCTGCTGAACAGTGTAATAAATTTTTCGCGCTCATCAGCGCTAATCACCTTCCAATTTCGACCTAAAGCTCCCTGGGACATCACTTTAAAATCAAACTTCTTACGAATCATTGTGCTGATACGCTGACGTTGCTCTACTTCATCTCCTACGTCGCAGCGTAACACGGCGAGAATCGCATTTACCGTTTGTTCAATTTGAACCTTGGGCCCATCAGCTACAACAGTAGCCGCTACTATTTCAGCCGTGGATAATGAGGTAAACAAACCTGTTAACAGCAGGACAGACAACAACCATATTTTTTTCATTTTACGATCTCCAACCAAAGTATTTTCCAGTCCATAGCTTCAACAACAGACTAAAAGCACTTAAGATTCCAATTAATCAATCACCTTGGCACGGCGATTTTGTACATAAGCATCACGAGTAAAAAGATAGGGGTCTAATTGCTCAGCAACAATACTTTCGTAGGTATCCTTATCGAGCGAAACTCGATTAACTACTTTTCCCGCCGTTAGAGCCAACGCAATTTTTGAATCAACTAACCAAGGAATTGGATCAGCATAGCTGTCAGGAACGAGGGCGAGCCCATCACGAATATTCGAAGCACCCAACAATGGAATAACAACGTAAAAACCTTCTCCGACACCATAATAACCTAAAGTCTGACCAAAATCCTCATCTTTCTTTTTTATCTGCCAAAAATGATCGGCAGCATCGAAAAAACCGACAACGCCCAGGGTAGAATTCACAACTAAGCGTGTGGTTTCTTTACCAAACTGACAGAATTGGCCCTGCAACAAGCAATTAATAGCTCGAATCGGCGAATTTAAATTATCGAACATTTTAGCTAAACCCTTACGTACTGGGGTCGGCACAACACGAAAACCACGAGCTAGCGGCTTTACTAGGTAAAAATAACACTTATCATTAAACCAAAAAGTGCCACGATTCAAACCCTCAAGGGGATCATAGATCTCTGCGGCCTCGTCATCTGCGTATAGATCATCATACAAGTCATCATAACTCTCGTCGACAAAGCCTGACTGCGCTAACTCCTGAGCGCCATCTAGCATCTCTGCCGAAACAACAGGAGTCACTAAACACAACAGCAAAAAGACACATACTAAAGATGATTTCAACAAAGAGCCCCCTTCTTAAGGTAGTTCAAACAGGGTAAATTATTTACCAGCCAGCCTGTTACTTATCAAAAATATACTTACTAATCAGCTCCTCAAGATTGATCGCTGACTCCGTTTCAAAGATCTCATCACCCTCTTCAAGCAACATTGGCGAGCCACCAGGAGAGATACTGATATAACGATCACCAATCATACCAGCGGTACGAATTGAGGCAATACAATCCTCCTGTAGTTCGATATCTGGGTCGATCTCAAACTGCACCAGGGCATCATAACTCACCGGATCAAGCCCTATCGCCGAGACCTTGCCAACACTGACACCGGCAATTTGAATGTTTGCCCCAAGCTTAAGACCAGCAACTGAACCAAACCGAGCTTCAACATGGTAACTATTGCTACCAAACAGATCCACATCACCTAGCTTTAGCGAAAGGTAAGCAAAACAACTGAAACCAATCAGCATAAATAAACCTACGACAATTTCAGCATTAAAGCGTTTCATACAGAAGAGTCTCCTCAGTTTCACTACTATAAATCGGCCCCATGGTCTCAAGGACAAAGGATCGGATCAATGGATTATCAGACAATTGGAACGCTTCAGGAGACATACAGCCCTGAAGTTTTCCATCGGCCATTAAAGCAACAACGTCAGACAGCTTAAATATTTTTGGCACATCATGACTAACAATAACAGCGGTATAATTTAATCGAGCTTGAGTTTCAAAAAACAAGCGGTAGATCTCATTACTTTTACTGACATCAAGCCCAGTAGTCGGCTCATCAAAAAAAACAACCCGTGGATTTAATACCAAAGCACGAGCTAAGCCAACCCGTTTCTGCATGCCACCACTGAGCTGCGCTGGAAATTTTGCACCATGATCTTCTAACCCCATAAGAGCCAACTTCTCTTCGACATCAACGCGAATATCAGCTTCACTCTTATGAGTGCGCTCGCGCAATGGCAAGGCCACATTGTCATAAACTGACATGGAATCAAACAGAGCGACATTTTGAAATAGTACGCCAAAATTACTGCGAATATCACGTAACTGTTTGGTGTTGGATTGAGCTAGGTCCTGACCAAAGACAACGACACGACCTGAATCGGGGCGCATCAGGCCTAACATGTGCTTGAGGATAACACTCTTACCTTGACCACTGGCACCAACAATAACGGTTGTTGTGCCAGCGCGAACCTGAAGTGAAACACCGTTCAAGACTTTTTGCTGACCAAAGCACTTCTCAACGTTATCTAGCTCAATGACAATTTCTGACGGTTTCGTTTCCACGGGTTCCCCTCCACTCTACAGCAACACGGCACTGATCAGGTAATCCCAGACCAGAACAGAAACAGAGGCGATGACCACGGCGCTAGTGGTCGTGCGGCTCACACCTTCAGCACCAAAACCACCATCGCGTTCAAGATGAAGAAAAAATCCTTTGGCGGCGCAAATCCACACTAACAACAGGCCAAAAACAACCGACTTCACCAGACCCATCTCAATATCGTGCCAGCCTACGCTTGAATACATCCCTTGAAAATAGGCGCCAGCACTGACATCGAACAGCTCAACACCAACTAAAAAACCACCAAAGATGCCGACCACATCAAACACACAGGTCAACAGTGGCATGGCGATTAAACCAGCAATTAACTTAGGGGCGATAAGGAAACGGTAAGGGTCAATGGCCATACATTCTAGCGCATCGATCTGCTCGCTATTGCGCATAATACCCACTTCAGCACAGATAGCTGAACCGGCACGACCAATCACCATCAGCGCCCCAATCACAGGACCAAGTTCACGAATTAAGCTTAAAGATACCGCGGCACCGAGAAATCCAACCGAGCCGAACTTCGCCAAGGTGTAATAACCTTGAAGGCTAAGAACCATCCCAGTGAATAATCCAGTAAAGGAGATAACAAACAGCGAGTGCGCACCAATAAAACGGATTTGACGCACAATTGGTGCTATTTTATAGGGCGGCGTGACAGCGCAATACAGGCAGGTCAACAAAAACAGCCCAAAGCGCCCCAACAATTCAAGAACACGAAGAGTTTCAGCTCCGAGTGTTGCAATTAAATTCATATCAACTTCCAATAAAAAACTAGCTCAGGCCTGCTAACGACACCTAAATATCAATTGACTATAATAATACAGCACAAAGCTCTTTGTCGAGCGCAATCGCTTGCCTAGCACACAGAAGAGAGCGCAAAATCATCCTCAACGTTATTTCACAACACCAACCATGGTCACTGTACCAACATGGTACAGCGAAACAACCTAGCACAATAAAACAACAATGAATAATACATACAAAAACACCAGCAAATACAGCACCATGCACGATAAACCAACAGAAAGAATAAACATGGCACGCATCATGCTTACCTAATCAAACGACTGATCGTTAATTGCATAACGTCATAACTACACAAAACAACGAGACCCCTTACTAAACAACTTAAGCAAGATTTAATGTTGACGAGGATAACTATTCTTGTTATATTTAAAGACACGTTGCTTTACAGGAGGATACAGCTTATGTCAATCACCATTCCACTAAAAAAAATTATCGGTAAAAACCCAAACACTGTGGCAAAACTCCTTAAAGAGTTGGGTATCGACACCCAGCGATCCTACAACTACAAAATGAGCGCCCTAGAAGTGACTTTTGAGCAGTAGAGTGCCTCCTACAACACTCTCCTTGCACTCACTGCGATTCAGACAGCTACCTTCCTCAAGGTAGCTATTTTTTTTATTTTACCTGTCATGTTTTCAACTCCTCGCCCCACCTCAAAGATTAAAGTCGCACTATCAGTACCAGCGAAAACTACCAATCCTTAATTATCTATTCGAAAACTCTTCTCTATAATGGTATGTTGCGCAGTTCGGAACTCAGACCAGCTATAATTTTTGATCTCATAAAAGTCTACACGTGACCTAGAGGAGTTTAACCATGACATTTTTAACCCTTCTGACTATTGCCCTAATCAGCACTCTTTTATACAGCCCAATACCTGAGCAGTTTCTAGCCTCAATCCAAATTGCCGCGATTGCAACACCAACCTTATTACTTATCCTGCAAATGCTAACTCTTGACAAAAGCAAACAATGCAACACCAACCTTATTACTTATCCTGCAAATGCTAACTCTTGACAAAAGCAAACAATCAACAGCAACAACAACTAAAATAACCGAGCCAGAGAAGATGGAGCAGCCTGCAGCAGCAACGGCTATAACCACCGAACAAAGCTGTGATGCAGCAGTGGTTCAAGTGATGCAGCAGTGGTTCAATTTGTCGCTCGGCTACAAGAGAAGGGGCGGTTGCTCGATTTTATTATGGACGATATTGCCGCCTACGATAATGAATCGGTTGGCGCTGCGGCACGAATTGTCCACCAAGGGTGCTGTGAGGTGCTGCAGGACAGTTTCACTATCGAAACCGTTTTCCCAGGTGAAGAGATGGAAAGCATTACTCTGGCGGATAACTACGATAGCCATTCGTACCGCTTGATCGGTAAAGTCCCCGAAGCTGCACCATTCGTAGGTCAAGTTCTTCATCGCGGCTGGAAAACAACCCGTGTCAATCTGCCGCAAGTGGTTAACACCGCAAAGCACATCGAAGTGGCTCGCTCTATCATCGCACCAGCGGATGTTGAAATTAACTAAAAGGTAAAAATGTATGGATACGCTGTATGCGATCGGTATCGATCTTGGCACATCAAATTCCGCTCTCGCTCTCGCCGCACTTGACGGTTCAACGCCATCAACACCAGTACAGATAGTCACAGTTGAACAACTCACATCGGCGACGACGAGTGCGCGCAACACCACCCTCCCTTCGGCACTCTATCTGTGTACCGAACCGGAGCAGCGCAGCTTTGCAACGTTAGCGTGGCAAGAGCAAACTCCAGCTCATGTAATTGGCCAGTTTGCCAACGATCATGGTTTTCGCTCACCGCAGCGACTGGTCACCTCGGCTAAATCGTGGTTATGTCAACATCACCACGACCCACAAAAACCGCTGTTGCCGTGGCAGTCACAGCTCGATAATATTATGCTCTCGCCATTTGAGGCTCAGGTTCAGCTGTTACGCCACCTGCGTAGCGCGCTACTCGATCACCCCGATTACTCGCTCAACGCTGACACATTATCACGTTGCAAGGTGACAATTACCGTCCCAGCATCGTTTGATGAGGTCGCTCGAATCTTAACGGCTGAAGCCGCCACGGAGGCTGGCTGGGGCGAAGTGGCGTTACTCGAAGAACAACAAGCGGCATTTTATCACTGGCTTGATCAAAGCGGTGAACAGTGGCGACAACAGATTAGTGCAGGCGAGATTATTTTAGTCTGCGATGTTGGTGGCGGCACCGCCGATTTCAGCTTAATTGCCGTATCGGATGACGATGGCGAACTACAACTTGAACGGATCAGCGTTGGCGATCATATCTTGCTCGGCGGCGACAATATGGACCTCGCCTTAGCCTACACCCTCAAGGCCGAACTCGAAGGTCGCGGCACAAAAATAGACTCGGTACAGTTTTCATCCCTCACCCTCTCCTGCCGTCGCGGCAAAGAGCAGCTATTCGACAATGATGAGTTGCAGAGTTATCCAATCTCTATTCCGAGCCGCGGATCGAGCCTGTTTGCCAAAACCATCACCAGCCAATTGAGCCGTGAGCAACTGACAGCGATTGTCCTCGAAGGATTCCTACCCCTGCTGTCCATTGACGAGCAACCGACACAGCGCCCACAGTCGGGACTACAAGAGTCAGGCCTCAACTACGCAACAGACCCCGTACTCAGTAAACACCTCGCTCAATTCCTTGTTCGCAGCCAAATCAACTACGAGACCAACGCCGCACTCTCCCCCTTGAACAACTCAACCCAAGGCCAACACAATGGACTGCGCTATATTCGACCGAGTGCCGTATTGTTCAACGGTGGGGTATTTAAATCACAACCGATTCGCCGGCGAGTTGTTGACATACTGCAACAGTTTAATGACGATGTGCCACTGCGCGAGCTGGGCGGGGCAAACTTCGATCTCGCCGTTGCCAAGGGAGCCGCATTTTATACCGCCTCAATTACCAAAGGTGACGGCATACGAATCAAAGCCGGAACCGCCCGCTCCTACTACATCGGCCTCGAGAGTTCCATGCCTGCCATCCCCGGTCTCATCCCAGCTCTTAAAGCGTTATGCGTTGTCCCACAGGGGATGGAAGAGGGCGCAGAGTTTAGTCTAACCAAGCAGCAATTTGGCCTGATGACAGGGCAACCTGTCGACTTCCGCTTTTTCAGCTCCAGTGTCCGCGCCGGTGATGTAGTTGGCGATCAACTCGAAACGACAGACGAACTCGAAGAAACGTCGCAACTTGAAATCACCTTACCATCCATCGCTGGTCAACCGTCGCAACGGATTCCCGTTACCCTCCATAGCCACATCACCGACCTTGGCACTCTTGAGCTGTGGATGCAACATGATGAATCGGGTCAGCGCTGGAAGATTGAATTTAACGTCAGGGGGCATTAAACATGACACCGTCACCACGCTACTGCATCGGTATTGACCTCGGCACCACTAATTCAGTGCTCTCTTATGTAGATTTAAAACAGACTCAAAATGGCTCACAAGTCCTAGCGATACCTCAATGGGATCAAGCTGGCAGCTTGATTGAGTGCCAAGAGTTGCCATCCTTTGCTTACAGCCCAACCACAGCAGAGCTCCCGCGCTTTATTACCGACAATGGCTGCGTTCCTGAACCGATCAACAACTGGATCCCCGGCTTCTACTGCCGTGGCAATCAGAGGAGATCAGCGACCAACAGGTTTGGGATCGCACCATGGCTCCCAACCATGCCGATGCCCTGTTCGCGAATCAACACATCGTCATCACCGTGCCAGCATCTTTCGATGAGGCGGCCCAAGAGTTGACCCTGCTCGCTGCCAGCAAAGCAGGTTATCCCGATAAATTACGCCTAATAGAGGAACCACAAGCAGCGTTCTACTTTTGGCTCGGCAAGGATCAACACCTGAGCCAACTACACGACCTTCTCGATGCCTCAGCGCGAACTTCGGTCAAAGTTCTGGTGTGCGATATCGGTGGCGGCACCACAGATCTCAGCCTATTCGAAGCCTGCGCCGACAAAAGTTCGACAACAGGCCTCAACTTAAAACGACTGGCAGTGAGTGACCATCTACTCCTTGGTGGTGACAATATTGACCTCACCCTCGCCTACCTGTTAGAGCAAAAGTTGACCCTCGGCAAAAAAAAGCTAACGGGTCGCCAATGGAATCAATTGCTAGTACAAGCTCGTGACCTCAAGGAACGAATTCTTGGTGGCGAGAACAGTTTGAGCGCTATCGACCACGACAGTGAATTTTCCATCACCCTATCAGGTAGCGGGGCGGGAATGTTTGCCAGTACCCTGTCAACAACCATTCGTGCAACCGAAGTACAACATTGTGTTCTCGATGGTTTTTTCCCCCTTTGCCAGGCTCAGGATCGACCACAACACAAAACATCTGGCCTTAAAGAGTGGGGGCTGCCATATGCCTCAGATTCTGCAATCTCTCGCCATCTGGCAGCGTTTCTCGACAACCAACAGACCGACGCCATCCTCTTTAATGGCGGCAGCGTGACGCCGCTACTGTTGCGCAACCGACTCCATCAGCTCATCTGCTCTTGGCAGGTCGATGCACCGCCGGTGGTCCTCCATAACGAGGCGATCTCCATGGCCGTTGCTCGTGGTGCGGCACGTTACGGTTGGATTCTGCAACAACAGACAACTGAAAACCGCATTGCAGGTGGCCATGCTCACGCCCTCTATTTAGAGGTGGTGAGTGGTAAAAAGAAAAAAGAACGCTCACTGGTCTGCATCCTACCTAAAGGGATGGAAGCGGATAACACCACCCATATCGATCAAGCTGAGTTTGATCTGATCGTTAACCAACCGGCACAATTTCAATGTTGCTATTCAGCCCGGCGCAACCAAGACCTTGCTGGGGCAATTATTCCGTGGAACAAAAATGATTTCCATCCACTACCACCGCTACAAACTGCGATTCACTTAGCAGCAGACCGCCCAGCGGTGGCCAACAACCGTGTACGAGTCACTCTCGAAGCCACCCTTAACGAACTGGGCTTAGTGCAACTATATTGCGTTGAGAAACAGGGCGATGGTCGCTGGCGGCTTGACTTCAACCTACGCAAAGGGGTCGATGACGACAACAGCCCGACAACCGATCAAAGCCCTTTCGAAGCAGATGAGAAAGCGTGTTTAGCCAGCCCATTTATTCAGGCGGTATTTGCTAAGAAAAAAGACCCTAAGCTTCCTGAAGTGAAGCCAAAACAGCTCATCAAGCAGCTCGAAAAAAAGCTCGGTTCCCGTGACAGTTGGAGCTCAACAACCCTGCGCTCACTATGGCCAGAACTGGCGGCAGGGATGACCCGCAAAACACGCAGCCTTGAACACGAAGCCGCTTGGTTATACCTCGCCGGTTTTACCCTGCGGCCAGGCTATGGTGTGCAACTTGACGACTCGCGCATTGAAGAGCTGTGGCGACTGTTTAATCTTGGCATGTCGTTCCCAAAAGAGAAACGGATCCAAAGCCATTGGTATCTGCTCTGGCGCCGCATTGCGGGAGGACTAAACAGTTCACGCCAACAACAAATTTTAACCAAAGTTATCCCCCTGTTACGTTCCAGTGGTGACCCCGCACCTGAAATGGTCTACCTTGCTGGAGCGCTTGAACGGATCTCAACTGAAACAAAAGTGGAACTGATCCGGCTATTTAGTCAAAACCTACTCAAAGATCGCATTCGTCACAAAGCGCCATACATCTGGGCTCTCGGCCGCTTACTCAGTCGTACACCGCTCTATGGTGTGCGATTTTGATTGGCGGTGTGAGCCGTGGAAGGGTCTCGCTGGGCTGTTTGCTCTCGCTGCCCGCTGTACCGAGCAACGAGATATTGACATTGATGATGAGACGCAACGCAAAATTAGTGCTAAAATGCGCGAAGCCAAAGTGTTGAGAACTTTATTGCCATCAGTAACGAAGATCGTGAAATTCAGTTCGGTGAATCGTTACCAGCGGGACTCATCCTCATCAATCATCGCTAGCAGGCTGCTAGCATAAATTACCGTATCAAGCAAAGGAACACATTATGGTTCGCGAAAACATGACACAAAAGATTAACTGGCTCGGCACTGAATATCAGGTCAAAATCACTTGGGAAACCGAAGACAATGATATTCAATTTATCCGCTGCCTGATCAACAACAAAGAGATTGTCCGTTATTTTAGAGGACGCTGGACTGACCCGAGTGGCAAGCGGCACGACAAAAATGAATTTTTACGCCTACAAAAAAGCTGTATGGATAAATTCAAGCATGAACGCTATACGATTCAAGCCATCGCACCACTATTTACTATCTTGCTCGGCGAGCAAATGTAACCCACAGCGAGTAGAACTTCCGCTTGAAAGAGAGCCACACTATGGATTTTGATCTAGACGGTCACGAATTTATCGAATTAAATAATTTACTTAAAATTACCGGTCTGTGCCATAGCGGTGGCATGGCAAAGATGGTTATTGCCGATGGCGCAGTGTTGGTCGATGGTAACACTGAAACACGTAAGCGCTGTAAGATCCGCAGCGGTCAAACAGTCACTTTTGAAGCAACAGACGTTACCGTTCGGTAGCATCTGTTACAAAACAGATTGAAAAATAAACTGACAACCCGATTATTATGCTCATCAGCCTTACTGGCTGCAGCTTAATAGCGGTGTTGCTGTTTAGCCACGATCAATAAAAATCTTACATTCAAGACCCGTCCTTACCTGATCTCTTTGCAAGATTGCGCCTTCCTTTGAAACTTGCTATCTTTACCTCCGTTGATCGGCTCCAGCAATGAAACGATCTCGCTGTTACTTTACCCGTCAATACGTCCGGAGTGATTCCCACCAAAAGGAAATAAATAATGCTTATCGCAATTGAATTTGGTCTGTATCTGATACTTATGCTGACTATCGGTTACATCTCTATGAAAAAGACCAAAAACAACGAAGACTTCATCATTGGCGGGCGTACTCTCGGTCCAGCAACTTCAGCGATTAGTGCTGGAGCTTCGGACATGAGTAGCTGGTTGCTCCTCGGTCTACCTGGTGCTGTTTTTAGCTCTGGACTGGGTGAAGGGCTGTGGATCTCTCTCGGTTTGACTATGGGAGCTTACGTCAATTGGTATATCGTGGCTCCGCGTCTACGTGTCTACACAGAAAAGCTGAATGCCATCACCATACCTACGTACCTGTCTAACCGCTTTGATGATTCTTCACACATTCTAAAAACGATTTCAGCGCTGCTAATTCTAATCTTTTTCACGCTCTACGTGGCCTCAGGACTTAAAGGTGGCACCCTGCTGTTTGCGCACAGCTTTGGTGCTACGGAACAAACAGCATTGACAATCACTACCTTAGTGGTGGTTTCTTATACCTTTCTTGGTGGCTACCTTGCTGTGTGCTGGACCGACCTGATTCAGGGTCTGCTGATGCTGGCGGCTCTGACTTTTTGCGCCCTTTTGGCATTCTTTGCCGTATCTGGTTCAGGTATCAATATTACCGCAGTCAACCCCAAAGCCTTTACTTGCCAAACAACTTGGCTTAGCGGCGCTTCGCTTTTGGCTTGGGGTTTAGGTTATTTTGGTCAGCCGCATATTCTGGCGCGTTTCATCGGCATCGATCATGTCTCTAGCGTGGCTAAAGCTCGACGTATCGGTATGAGCTGGATGGTTTTATGCCTAACTCTCTCAGTAATTATCGGCTTGAGCGGTATTGCCTACAACGAGCTGATGCCTCTGTCTGGTGTAACTGGCCCAGATGGTAATAAGGAACGGATCTTCCTCGCCTTGGTCAGTGCCTTGTTTCATCCGGTATTTTCGGGGATTATTTTGGCCGCGGTATTAGCCTCTGTCATGTCGACGGCAGACTCGCAGCTACTCGTATTATCGTCAACCCTAACTGAAGATCTGCCGCTGTTTAGAAAATATAGTCCACGCCAAAAGGCTTGGATCAGCCGCTTTGGCATCATTGGTTTTGCACTATTGGCTTATATTATCACCTCAACCAGCAGCGGTTCTATTTTGGCCATGGTGGGCTATGCTTGGGGCGGTTTTGGTGCAGCTTTTGGCCCTATTATCATCTTATCTCTAACTTGGCGTGGCACCACCCGACACAGCGCACTCGCTGGTATGATTGTCGGAGCTGCAACGATTTTCATTGTGAAAAACTATGTTACAATCACCGGCGAATATTTATACGAACTGCTACCGGGATTTGTCTTGGCCTTTATTACCATTATTCTGGTCAGCCTGATTACGGACAAGCCATCGGAAGAGACTCTTCGTAAGTTTGACGAATCTCAGCCTTAGCGCTAAACGTCAACATACTTTTCAGCTAACTTCAACTTTCAAACAGTATTTTCAAGCTTTTTCCTGTTTCTTGTCTTTGTCTGGATTGAGTTTTACAATTGGTCAATTTCCCAGTTTCAGATCTTACCTGACCACTGTTATAGGTGCTGTTTTTTGCTATTTCATACACTTGTTTGCACTGTGGCCGAACAAAAACCCTTGCATCCGTCGAGGTTGAGCTGAGAACAAACTCTAACAATGAAACCATCATGGCCAAGGTTGTTTTTGTTCGGACTCGCAACGCAAAAAAAAATTAAGATTCTGCCTTAATCGCCTCAACAATTTCAGCTAAAACACGATCAGCATCGGCATAGGGAACCTGACAGGTACCAACAGCTTTATGGCCGCCGCCACCGTATTTGAGCATCAACGAACCGACATCGACTTTTGCCGAGCGATTTAACACGCTATAACCAACCGAGATAGCGACAAACTCTTTGCCTCGACCGTCGATCATCCGAATAGAGATATTGGTCTCAGGAAACAGTGAATAGATTAAAAAACGGTTGCCCGGCGGCATCCCAGTCAAACCACGCGCGTCGGTAATGGCAATAGGACCATCGACCTTGGTCTGCTTGGTCAAAAACTTTTTACACTGGGCATCGTTTGCAAAATAGAGTTTAACTCTTTCTTGAATATCCGTATTTGTCATAATCATTTCAATGGATTGCGTCCGCAGTGCTTCCATCAACTCGCGCATCAGTTGTAAATTACTGATGGTGAAACTTTTATGATAACCCAGCCCTGTACGTGGATCACACAAGAAACATTAGCCAACACATCATCCTTAGTCACATCGACCTTGCCATCCTGAAGATCTTTAGGATGGGCATATTCCATCGAATCGATCACATCAAGCTCTTTCAATAACGCGGCACACGCGATACCATCAAAATCTGAACGGGTCAATAAACGCATTGCATAAATCTCCTCAATAATGAATATAAAAGACCGACAGAGTCTACCAACTCTATCTAAAACTCACAACACTTTCTAATCTAATTAAGCCAATTAGGCAACCACAACACCAACTGAGGCCAGACGATCAGAACAAACAGACACAGAAAAAAGGAGGGTAAAAAAAGACTCACTCCGCGAAACACCTGACCAAGAGGCACATCTTTAGCCATGGAAGCGACAATAAAGGTATTAACGCCAACAGGCGGAGTCACTGCACCCATGGTGGTGACAACAGTAATCAACACCGCGAACCATAACGGATCATAGCCCAACTGCTGGGCAACAGGAAAAAAGATCGGTATGGTAATAATCAGCAGCGCCAGGGCATCCATAATTGCCCCGCCGATCGCATAAATAATACAGATCAGAGTGATGATGATGATCGGTGACAAATCAGCCTGTGACACCTGTTCTGCCACCTGATATGGCAAGCGGGTAATGGTCAAAAAACGACCAAAAACAACGGCACCAAAAATAATCATCATAATCATGCAGGAGATTCGTAAGCTATCATCCACAGCGCAAACAAACTTACGCCAACTCATATGACCACCCACCACACTAATAAGCAGGGCCAAAGCACTTCCCGCTGCACCCGCTTCACTGGGGGTAAAGAAGCCGAGCAATAACCCCACCATCACCAGGGCAAACAACACCAGCATTTCGATAGCGCCGGGTAATGCCGCCATTTTTTCGCGCCATGACGTTTTACCACCTGCTGGACCAAGTTCAGGCCTGAACAAACAGCTCACCAATACCGTCAACAAAAATAAGCCCGTCAACAAAGCCCCAGGAACAAGCCCGGCCCAAAAAAGGCTGGCAATTGACTGGCCAGTTTGTAACCCAATTAAGATCAGCACCACCGACGGCGGGATCACCACACCGAGAGTCGCGCCAACGGCAACAGAGCCCGTGCTAAGGAGAGGGCTGTAACCATATTTCTTCATCTGCGGTAAGGCGACACTGCTCATCGTTGCCGCCGTGGCGGTATTGGAACCACAAATGGCGGCAAACCCTGCACACGCAAGAATGGTAGCAACAGCTAAACCACCACGCACCCCACCCATCCAAACATGAGCCGCCTTGTAAAGTCGTTCGTTGACACCTGAGTGAAAACAGATCTGACCCATTAAAACAAACAACGGGATAACAGTTAAGCCATAGGACGAAAAAACTTTCCACGATTCGGCACCGACCATCCCCATTGCAGCGGGTAGATTGACCACTTTCCAAAAGCCAATAAAACCGACAATAGCCATGGCAAAGCCGACAGGAACACGCAGGGCAAAAATCACCACCAACAAAACGATAATACCGATAATCCCAAGGGTGAATAAACTCATGAGCGCCGCCGCTTGTTAGCTGAAAAAAAGACGATGAAAAAATCAGTTACCAGCGCTAATGCTAAGGCGACAAACCCTAACGCTACCGCAAACACGACGGGGTAATAGACCAGTTGCAATGTTTCCGAAAGTTCGCCGAGCCGCCAAATACCCAATGCTCTTTGACCACAGTGCCAACTAACCAACCAAAAAAAACTGCCACTGAGGACAAACGAAAACAACACTAACGTTTTTTCCAACCACTCGGGCAAATAGCCCTTTAATAGAGTCACAGTAATATGGCCCTTGCCGCGCTGGGTTGCCGCAAGGGCAAAGGCCGCAGCCAGCGCCCCTGAGAAGCCCATCAATTCAAAGGTCCCCTTCACTGGAACCCATACTGCGCGCAGCACCATATTTGAGCAGGCCAGCAGCACCATCAACACCATGAAAAATCCAGCGAGGCACAACAGACCTAAACTGATTTTTTTATTCACTGTTTCTAAATACGGTAGCAACTTCAATCGTTACATCCCTTTTTCAAGCGCGTGCTCCGCTTGACTTTTTAACTTTAATAGATCAGCCATAACTGCATCCGCTTCGATGCCACGATTCACAGCTGCTTTGCTCCATGCTTCAAGCAATGGCTGTACTTTTTGTTGGGCTAGAAGCTGATCTTGCTGCGATAAATTGATCTGCTCAATCTGATATGTTTCGCTAGCCCACTTGAGTGAATCGGCAACATGAGCATCCATGTAGCGACCTGTCCACAACGCTTGTTTACCAGAGAGGTCGGTCAACACCGCTTGCTGCTGAGCTGAAAGACTATTCCACTTTTCAAGATTCATCACCACCGCAAAGGGGTACACTTGAAAGTTCGTCAACGTTTCATAGCGACAGTACTCAGCAAAATTGAGATCCTTAAGCACCTCCATAGAGGAGAGCAGCCCCTTAACCAACCCTTTCTGTAGGGCTTCAGGAGTTTGTGACATCGGCATTGAAACGGGTGTTGCTCCTAATTTATCCAATATCTGTGATGCAATTCCCGAGGCGCGAAGTTCTAGTCCTGCCAAATCTGTTAAACTGCGCACCGGAACCTGACTCATAATACACGTAGGCGCGCTGGTAAACATGGCCAATACTTTTACTTGAGAAAACTCTTTTGGCTGATATTTTTGGTACAGATCCCACAATACACTACTCGCCACAGTGGACGATTTAAAACCTAGCGGCAATTCAGTTACGGTTGTCATGGGGAACGCCCCCGGCTGATATGACATGCACAGACAACCGATGTCGGCTTGTCCTGCAATGACACCAGCAAGCATATCTTTAGCACCTAAAAGGGTGCCACCAGGAAAGGTATTGATCGCCAAACTTCCGCCGCTGTCCTGCTCAACCTGTTCTTTCCAATGCTCCATCTGCACGCAGGGAAATGTTGTTGCAGGGGGGAAATTAGCATAGGACAGAGTCACAGTTTCCTGCCCTTGAGCTCCACCTGTCGTGGTCTCATCACCTTGACAGCCAGTTACTAAAAAAGTCAAAAGTACACACCACACAACCAACCAGCGAACCATAACAACCTCCTCAAAACAGTTAACAACCTAACTTAAGTAACAACACCACCTAAAACAGTGGACAATCCGTACCCAAACAATCAGAGTTCAGTTGATGTTGATCACACGGGAGCCATTCCTGTGCCACCAAAGGTAGGGGAAGATAGTGTTGCGATAACTTTGCCGCCTGCTGTAACGACACCACACAATCGCGGTTACAACAACGCGCTGCATTAAAATCCGCCAGCTCTTTAAGTACCCGTTGGACAACAGTCTGTACCGTTTGCCGCTGATCAGCCTTGACGGGGTTCGCTTCAAGAATCAAACTAAAAGCGATACCAACACCAACCGCAGCGCCGCAAATACCATTATAAGCACAACTACCGCCAATCACCTGTGAACCACGACGAATGCCAGTAGCGAGCACCGTGTCACCAAGCTTACCGCCGCGATTACGATACGTTGCTAATATCACCGCTGGGACAAGGGCGTGAAATTGCGGCCCATGTAACGGAATAGCTGGATGGCGACGCACCTGATGAAACAGACGCAACATATCTGTTTCAGGCGAACTAAAACAGATACTCTCAATGGCACGCACCGAATCGGTACTATGGCACTGATCGCACACATAATGACCCTGCTCACAATTTTCGCTAGCCTCGACGGAACGACCACAGTAATGACATTCATGGCGGCTAAATGATGTTTCATAAATCAGCGGCGCTCCACACACCATGCAACCCTGAGATTTTTTTTCGCTAGCAGCCATCTTACCAGCATGGCCACCATCGCCTTCTTCGAACCGCTGCGGCGGCAAGGCGCAATTGCAACTGGAGCTAAATTCAACATTAGTGACATGCCCCACCTTATCAAGATGATACAACTGTGAGCCGGCAGCCGAAGCTTCAACAGCAGAGATATTGAACACTTGGCCTGGAACGACAACCTGACCATTGGCCAACTGCAGCGTTGGAAATGGCCCTGGATACATCACCCGCACGCAGGCTTCAGGCTCGGGCTTCGCAGCACGAAATGTTAATGAGTAAAAAGGGTGGTCTTGTACTAAACGATACGGTACTCGCTTTAAACAAAAGAACGCCTGAAAGCCGCTCTCGTCAAGTAAGCCATTTAAATCTTTTTGACTCAGTGCCCCAGCAATACACTCACCACGCAACACTTCATCGTTGCGAATCGCCGCATCGGGTTCCATTTCACACACCACATCGGCGACGACTAACCGCCCACCGGGCTTGAGAACACGGAATATTTCAGCAAACAAGAGGCGCTTATCACTGGACAAATTCAACACGCAATTGGATAAAATCAGATCAACACTGTTGTCGGCGACAGGAAGTTGTTCAAGAAACCCTTTACGAAAATCAAGGTTATCGTAACCAAGATTGTCACTTACCCCTTTACTACCCCGCCGAGCCAAATCGAGCATTGGGTCGAGCATATCGACACCAATCACCTGGCCGCAGCTGCCAGTTAAGCGAGACGCAATAAAACACTCCACGCCGCTGCCGCAACCAAGATCTAACACCGTTTCTCCGGGACAAATCTCAGCATCGAGAACGGGGCTACCACAACCATAACCACGCAAGCGAAATTCGGTTGGAATGTGGCTGATAATCTCAGCTTCATAACAGACTGGATTAAGAATATCTTCCTTGGTGTCACCAACAGCTTCGGCGTAGAAATTTTTTACGACGCTGCGACTATCATCCTGGGTTAACGCCAGCAGACAATTTGAATGCAACAACGCCACCTTACCGTGCGCGCCACAACTCTCCAAACAATCACCCATTTTCAGACGCAAACTTGGCCGCTGTTGTTCGTCAAAACGATGGGCCACTGACTGGATCAATTCAACCGCCAACAGTTGATACAAGGGCAGATATGGATCAGCGCCGACAAAGGTGTGCGCATAGTGGTAGCTATGATCGCTATCGCCGCCACCTAAGATAAAGCGCCATGGCGACGACTGAGAGACACAGCTGCTGCGCCGAATCCGCTCTAAAACATCACTATTGCGCCAACTATGAGCCAAACTATTTTCAATAGGAGTTGCCAGCTCGGCAACAGCCACCAGTGCCGCAGAGGGATACAGCGCCCCATCGGCACCAATCGCCACCGAGTTCCAGCCGCAGCCGCTGCCATCATGAATAGTTCCTGATGGTGCAAACACCTGTGTTTTTAAGGCATCGAGATTATCAATACTGATGCCGCGCTGCTCACCGCGTTGCCACGCCTCGACAAATGGCGCAAAAATCTGTGTGGGTTCAACATACATATCGGCTTTACCGCGACCGCAAATAAAATACCACATAAAATGGACATTACTGGCGCCACAGTCTGCGGCAACATCAACCACTGCGGCCATATCATTGAGATTATCCCGCTCCACACACATTGACAGCGTAAAGGGGCGAGCCTGTTCGCGCAACCACTTCATCTGACTTTCCAGCTGAGCAAAACTACCAGCACCACGAATATGGTCATGGCGCGCTGGCAGACCATCGACACTCAGCTGAAGGTGAAAACGACTCCAATCCCACTCAACAGATTGAAGAACGGGCTGTAAGCTCATCCCATTCGTCAACACCGCAACATGCGCCCCGGCATAGGATTGAATGTGTTGGACAATATCGACAAAACGGGGATGAACAAAAGGTTCGCCACCGGTGAGGGCAAACACCCGACAACCAAGTTCTACCGCTTCATCGACGCGCTGAACAATTGTTTCATAACTCAACTCATGGCCATCTTGCGGCCCAGAGGTAAACAAGCAGTGACGACAACTCAAATCGCAGCGATTGGTAATATGTAACCACAGTTCACTCAACCGGTCCGTTTCGAGATTGGCATATCGACCTAAATATGGCGATGGCGAGCCTGCCGGTAAACGCTGCAGAAAACGCTGAACAGTCGGATCATCCATGATCTGTTCACCAGCCATCAGCTGTTGTAAAATCTGATCGCCTGCGCTGTTGGGAACAAACCAGCTCGGCAGATCACCGCGTAGATAGATGCCACCTTGCGGGTGGTCAAACCGTTGCCATGCAGCTACATCAAAACTCATCACATTTCACCAAAATAAGATTTTCCGATAACAGATATCAATAATAAGGTGGCAACACTACCACTGCAGAACCATGGACTCAACCTTAACAATTGCGCCATTACCACAACCAACTTATCCGTCTTGTGCGGCAACCTCTTCACTCAACTTTTTTCCGCCATTGGCGTGAAAACGTTCCACAGTGGCGCTTTTCGTTCAATTTGAGCAGCTCCGTCCACATCTGTTCCATATCTAACAAGTGAAAACTATCAACCGATATGGTGGTGATTAGCCGTTTTAAAAAATAATCCACAAGTTCGATCTGTGGTTCTCCTCCCGCTTCAGAGCACCACTGAATAAAAGGCAACCCGGCTGTCCGTTTTTTTTCAATTTGCTGGCGTAATTCAGTCTGATTCACACAATCCCCCAATCAATAGATACAATAAAAAACCTAAACACCTCAATGTAGCATTGACATGCCGATAAATTCCTCATAATCTCAGAAAAACGTTGTTTCTCGAAAGGAATTTTTATGTTTAAAGCAAAAAAAGGGGATACCGTCAAAGTCCACTACACAGGACGACTAGCAGACGGTACAGTTTTTGACACTTCGGAAGACAAAGAACCACTGCTATTTATGCTCGGTAAAAAAGAGGTGATTGAAGGATTTGATGCGGCAGTTATGGGAATGGTCCCAGGTGAAAAAAAGACCGTAACCATTCAAGCAGCACAAGCCTACGGTGAATCAAAACCTGAATTAATTGAAGTGATCAAACGCGGCAACCTACCTGCCGATGTCGATTACAAAGTGGGCTCACAAATTGAGATCACCAATCAGGATGACTCATTGTTTCATGTCATGGTGACAAATGAGACCACTGACGAAGTCACCTTTGACGGCAACCACCCTCTCGCAGGTCAAGAATTGATCTTTGATATCCGCGTGGAAGATGTGACGCCAAAGCTAGAATGTGAAAACAACCCCCTTGAAGAGATCATGGGGAAGTTGAACTAAAGTAGTGCATCACTGGCGCTGCGCAAAAATAAAAAGCCCGACAACGTTGTTGGCGGGCTTTTTACTATTCGCTAACATCGACGTGGCAACGACAACAATTGACGATAACAGATCTCGAACCACCAACTCAGCAATTTAAGCGTTACCCTTTTTGATAATGTCTAATGCTTCATTGAGTTGAATGTTTGTCTGCTCAAGTTCGCGCTTTTGCTGCACGACCCCTTCATAGGTTGACAACAGCAAATCGAGAATTTGCGCACGCTCAGAGTTAATGATGTGGCGATTACCACCAAAATAGACCTCAACATCCTCCACAGCGACAGGGTGTGAGCGCAATTGTTGGTTAAGGAGAATATTGCTAATCTGCGCCAACAGCAAAGCGTTATCAAAGGGCTTGGTGACAAAATGGTCAGCACCACACTCCAATCCACGAACGATATCTTCTGGTTCAGAGAGCTGTGTTAATAACACAACTGGAACATTTCTAATTTGCGGGGTGTGTTTTATCGTTTCGCACAGAGCGAAACCATCAATTTCTGGCATCAGCACATCACT